>NZ_OESG01000013.1:615862-923793 GCF_900240945.1 Mycobacterium sp. 3519A | reverse complement strand
AAGGGTCTGACCGGTACCGGCTACGACGGCCACACCTTCTGGGACACTGAGGGATTCGTCCTTCCGGTACTGACCTACACGGCGCCGTATGCCGCGGCGGACGCGTTACGCTGGCGGGCTTCGACGTTGGATCTGGCCCGCGACCGCGCGGAGGAACTCGATTTGGCGGGCGCCGCGTTCCCGTGGCGCACGATCCGCGGCCAGGAATGCTCGGCCTACTGGCCCGCGGGCACGGCCGCCTGGCATATCAACGCCGACATCGCGATGGCCTTCGAGCAGTATCGCATTGTCACAGGCGATGATTCGCTGGAGTCGGAATGCGGTCTGACCGTGCTGGTGGAAACGGCACGGCTGTGGATGTCGTTGGGCCACCACGACCGGCACGGGGTCTGGCATCTGGACGGCGTGACCGGTCCCGACGAGTACACCGCCGTCGTCCGGGACAACGTATTCACCAATCTGATGGCGGCACACAATCTTCGGACGGCGGCGGCCGCCTGCAACCGGCACCCTGACGGCGCGCTGGCGCTGGGCGTCGGACCCGAGGAGACAGCCGCGTGGCGCGACGCGGCCGCGGCGGTGCACGTCCCGTTCGATAAGGAACTCGGCGTTCACCAGCAGTGCGAGGGCTTCACGACACTTCGCGAGTGGAACTTCTCGGACAACACCGCGTATCCGCTGCTGCTCAACGAGCCATATGTGCGGCTGTACCCGTCGCAGGTTATCAAACAGGCCGACCTCGTGCTCGCGATGCATTGGTGCAGTGGCGAATTCACGGCTGAGCAGAAGGCGCACAACGTCGACTACTACGAACGGCGCACCACCAGAGACTCGTCGCTGTCGGCGTGTACGCAGGCAGTGATGTGCGCCGAGGTGGGCCATCTGGAGTTGGCGCACGACTACCTGTACGAGGCCGCGCTGATCGATCTGCGCGACCTACACCACAACACCCGCGACGGCCTGCACATGGCGTCGTTGGCAGGCGCGTGGATCGCTCTGGTCGCGGGGCTCGGCGGCCTGCGTGACCACGACGGGGAGCTCGACTTGAATCCTCAATTGCCGGACGGTATCTCACGGCTGCGGTTCCGGCTGCGATGGAGAAACTTCCGGCTCACCGTCGACGTCACACACGACGACGTGACATACGGTTTGCGGGACGGCCCGGACCACCGGCTGACCATTCGCCATGCGGGCGAGGCGCTCGAACTGAGCACCGACTCCCCGACAACGGTTTCGCTGCAACGGCGTGAGCCGCTGCTCGGCCCGCCGTGCCAACCGCCGGGGCGCGCGCCGCTACACCGGCGGGGCGATAAATCAGGTGCCACCAGCGACGGCCACTGACTACCCTCGACCTCGGGGGTGAGCGTCACACCATGGTCAACGTCGTCAACTTCGCCAGCGAGATCGACCAGGGCACGGTCGAGCAGGCCGCGCAGACCGCGGCACTGCCGTTCGTGTACCCGCACGTGGCGTTGATGCCAGACGCTCATGTGGGCAAGGGCGCGGCGGTCGGCACCGTCATACCGACGCTGGGCGCCGTCATCCCGGCCGCGGTCGGCGTGGACATCGGCTGCGGAATGATCGCGGCCCGTACCCGTTTCACGGCAGCCGACATCGCGGGCAAGGACACGGCGCGGCTTCGCCGTTCGCTCGAATCCGCCATTCCGCTCAGCGCAGGCAACTACAACAAGTCGCTGAAGCGGTACCCATTCACCGCCGCCAGAATCGAACACCTCGATGCGCTGGCGCGCGACGGCGACGTCGACCTGTCCCATTCGCCCAAGTGGCGACACCAGCTCGGAACCCTCGGCGGCGGAAACCATTTCATCGAGCTGTGCGTCGACGAAGACGACGCGGTCTGGATGTTCCTGCACTCCGGGTCGCGCGGCGTCGGCAACAAGATCGCCACCCGGCACATCAACGTGGCCAAGCAGCAGTGCCGCGACAAGGGCGTCGCGCTGCCCAACGCCGACCTGGCGTACCTGGAAGAGGGCACTGCCGAATTCGACAGCTACATCGCCGAATTGCGGTGGGCCCAGGCCTTCGCGCTGGCCAACCGCGAGGAGATGATGGACCGCTTCCGGCAGGCATTCGCGCACTGGATGCAGGTCGACGCCGACGACGTCGAGACCGAACGGATCAACACCCATCACAACTACACCACGCCAGAACGGCACGGCGACAAGGAAGTCTGGGTGACCCGCAAGGGAGCCGTCGACGCGCACCGGGGCCGGATGGGGATCATCCCGGGGTCGATGGGCACCCGCTCCTACATCGTGCGCGGCAGGGGCAACCCCGACAGCCTGTGCAGTGCACCGCACGGCGCGGGCCGCCGTTTCTCCAGAAGCGAGGCGCGCCGCCGGTTCACCGCCGACGACCTCGCCGAGCGGATGAAGGGCATCGAGTACCGCCACGGTGAGGCATGGGTCGACGAGATTCCCGACGCGTACAAGTCGATCGACGTGGTGATGGCCGATTCGGCGGACCTCGTCGAGGTGGTGACCACGCTGCGTCAGGTGGTCAACGTCAAGGGCACCTGACTCAGCGGCGCTTCGGCACCGGGATCCTCATCAGATCCTCGGCGACGACCACGTCGCCGCCGAACACCGCGGCCGCTTCGTCGCGGTGGCGGCCCAGGTCGGGATACCGCTGGGAGAAATGCGTGAGTACGAGTCGGCGCACTCCGCACTCCTGCGCGACGCGGGCGGCCTGGGCCGCGGTCAGGTGGCCGTACCGGGTGGCCAGGTCGGCATCGTCGTTCAGGAACGTCGCCTCGATCACCAACATGTCGGCACCGTCGGCCAGTTCGTAGACCGCGTCGCACAACCGGGTGTCCATCACGAACGCGAACCGCTGTCCGCGCCGCGGCGCGCTGACGTCGGCCAAGGCGACGGTGCGGTCGTTCACCCGGATCGAACCGGTGCGCTGCAATTCGCCGACCGCGGGCCCCGCGATGCCGTGCCGGGCCAGCAGGTCGGGCGCGAAGCGCAGACCGTCGGGCTCGATCAGCCGATAGCCGAAGGCGTCGATCGAGTGCTCGAGGCGCATCGCCTCCAGCGCCCCGAAACCGCCCTGCGCAATCGGCCCGTCCGCGTCGACGGGCACCTCGATCACGTTCGCGCGCTCATGAAACGAGCAGGCGTGGCGCAGCCGGGCGAAGTACTCGGCGCCCGAGGCGGGAAAGTAAGCGCGCATCTCGTGCGCCACCCCGTCGGCCGAAAAGCGTTGCACCACACCGGGTACGCCGAGACAGTGGTCGCCGTGGAAGTGGGTGAGGCAGAGCCGAGTGATGCTGCTGGCCGCGACGCCTGCCAACAGGAGTTGGCGCTGCGTGCCCTCGCCAGGGTCGAAGAGCAGGCCTTCGCCGTCCCACAGCAGCAGATAGCCGTTGTGGTTGCGATGCCTGGTCGGCACCTGGCTCGCCGTCCCGAGCACGACCAACTCACGTGTGGACACGTCTGTGACACTAAGCCGCAGGCTGTTGTACGTGTGTTAACTAGAATGGCGGTATGGCTGGGCCTGACGCTCTTCGCGCAAGCGGCTCGTCGCCCTCCCGGCGGCGGCTGTCGCCCGACGATCGTCGCAACGAACTGCTGGCGCTCGGCGCCGAGGTGTTCGGTGAGCGGCCGTACGACGAGGTCCGCATCGACGAGATCGCCGAACGGGCGGGCGTGTCGCGGGCGCTGATGTACCACTACTTCCCTGACAAGCGGACGTTCTTCGCGGAGGTGGTCCGCGCCGAGGGCGACCGCCTCTTCGAGGCGACCAGCACCCCGCCGAAGCCCGGGCAGAGCCTCTTCGACCAGGTGCGCGAGGGCGTGCTGGCGTATGTGCGCTACGACGAGGAGCATCCGCACGGCGCGTGGGCGGCCCACGTCGGCAGCGGCAGTTCCGATCCGGTGCTGCGGGGAATCGAGGACGTCGACAACAACCGGCAGGTCGACCGGATCATCGAGCGTGTCACCGGCGCCGTCGGCGAGGAGATGGACTCCAAGGTCGAACGCGACCTGCGCGTCACCATCTACGGCTGGCTGGCATTCACGTTCGAGATGTGCCGCCAACGCCTGCTCGACCCGTCACTGGACTCCGGTTACGTCGGCGACTGCTGTGCGCACGCCCTGCTCGACGCGATCGGCAGGGTCCCCGGCATCCCGGCCACGCTGAGCGAGGCCGTCGCGCCCGAGCATCGCTGAATCTGCCCGGCCGAGACAGTCGCACATTGCTGTGAAGGCGCTGAAGGCGCGGAACCACGTCGATAGCGGCCGCACTATTCGGGAGCACTTCATTTGCCTGTTTTGACGAATACCGTTTAATTGTCGAAAGTGCATAATTTACGTCCAATAAATGGCGTCGGAGATATTATCTATTGCGCGCCGTTTATCGAATTAGTGCGGTAGCGTCCCTGGCTTGTGACTTTTCTCCGCAAACGGATTGCGGTAGTCGGTGGTGGCGTGGCCGGTTTGGTGACGGCATGGTTGCTGGACCCTGTGCACGACGTGGTGCTGTTCGAACGCAACGCCCGCCTCGGCGGGCACGCGCACACCGTGGACGGCGGGTACGACCTGGCGGCGCAGTTCGTCTCGCCAGCCGTCCAACCGACCTACTGGCGGCTGGCCAACGAGGTGCTCGCCATCAAGATGGAGCGCATCCGTAACACGGCCGCGCTGACCGACCCGCGCAGACTGCTCGATTCCGCCCAGCCGCACCGGACACCGCTGGGCGCCGCGGCGCTGGGCGCCATGATGGCGGCCGGGCGGACGAATCGGACCTGGGACATGACAGTCTCGGAGTTCGTGTCCAGGCGGCTGCGTTGGCTGCCCGCCGCCACGCGCAACGACGTCGTGCTGCCGTGGATCGCCGCGTTCGGCAACTGCGTGATCCCCGTGGCACTGGAGACCTCGGCGATGGCGGCGCTGGCATTCATGCAGCGTGCGGCGACCCTCACCTCGATGACGTACTACAACGCCGTCGACGGCCTCGGCGTCATCGCTGACCGGCTGGCGATCTCGGACGTGCGGACGTCGACCGAGATCACCCGGATATCGCGCTCACCAGAGGGCTTCCACCTGCGCGGTGAGGTATTCGACGTCCTGGTGCTCGCGGTGCCCGCATCGGTCGCCCGCAAGCTGCTGACCGGTGTCCTGGACCGGGATCTGTCGGGATTCCGAGAGATCCGCGCGACGATGGCAATCCACACCGACCCGATCTACATGCCCGCCCGACGGCGGGACTGGCGGGCGTTCAACGCGGTGCGAACAGGCGAGCACTGCGAGGCGTCGATCTGGTACGGCGGGCTGCGCGGGACAACAGAACAGGTCTTCAAAAGCTGGACGACCTTCCGGGACCGCCAACCGACCGAGGTGATCGCCGCCGCCGAGTACTGGCATCCGGTGATCACGCCGGACACCGTGCGTGCCCAGCAGCGGTTGGAGGCGATCCAGGGGCGCGACGATTTGTGGTTTGCCGGGTCGTGGACTTTCGACGTGGATTCGCAGGAGAGCGCGGTCGTTTCCGCGGCTAAGATTGCGCAGCGGTTGGGTGGTCGCACTTTCTAGCAAATGCGTATTCGCGGATTGCCGTCGCCATAATTTCTCGACATGAAATCGGAGCAGAAACGTGGACATCGTTTTCGTGGTCGGCAGTGGCCGCAACGGCTCCACTGTCCTGTCGGAGATCCTGGGCACCCATCCCGACGTACTGAGCATCAGCGAGTTGTGGGCGATGGTCGGCTTCGACATGATCGATGTGACCCCGGTGTCGGGTGCCGATTTCTGGATGCGTCTTGCCACCCCGAATCCGGTACTGACTGCGATGTTCCGAGCCGGGATCGCGACGCCCGAATTCCGTTATCTTCAGACGACCGGGAGATTTCGACCCGAGGACGGTGTGCCGCCGCTCTGCGTGGTGACCCTGGCCCACCTGAGCAGCGACCCGGACGCGATCTTCGACGAGTTGGACCGTGTGGTGCCGTCATGGCCGGTGCGCCCGCTTGCCGACCATTGGCGCGCACTGTTCGGTCTGCTCGGCCCTGGCCGTTCGGTCGCCGTCGAGCGTTCGGGCTACTCCATCAGCGCGGTGCGCCGGATGCGCGCGGCGTTTCCCGAAGCACGCTTTGTGCATCTGTACCGCAACGGTCCCGACTGTGCGCTGTCCATGTCACGGCATCCCGCGTTTCGGCTGATCCTGCTGCAGAACCGCATGCGGGACATGTTGGGATTGCGCTCCACCGACGACCTTCGGCCCGAGCACGCCGACCTGCTACCCGCCGAGTTGGGCGCGCTGCTCGGGCCCGATTCCGATATGCGCACGCTGGTCATGGAGCGGGCGTTACCGCTGGTGGACTTCGGGGCAATGTGGTCCGAAGCCGTCCGGTGCGGCCTCGCTGACCTCGACGGGCTGCCCGGACGCCTCGACCTGCGTTACGAGGATCTGCTGGATCACCCCGAGCGCGAGCTGGTCAGGTTCGCCGAGTACGTCGGAGTCACCGCCACGCCCGACTGGGTCCGCGCTGGCGTCGATCGCATCGACCGCACCCGACGCGGTGCGGCGCGACAGCTCAGCCCACCGGACCGCGACGCGCTGGCCGCTGCGTGCCGCCCCGGCATGCAGGCTCTCGGGCTTGGCTGAAACTTGTCGGTGGGCTGCTGCACCATGGCTGGATGACCTCTGATCCGCTCGAGCGCTTCAGCGCGCTGACCCGCGAGTGGTTCACGGGCACCTTCGCCGAGCCCACCGCGGCGCAGGCGCAGGCCTGGTCGGCCATCGCCGACGGCGACAACACGCTGGTCATCGCCCCGACCGGATCCGGTAAGACGCTGGCCGCGTTTTTGTGGGCCATCGACCAGCTGGCATCGTCAGACCCCAGGGGCACCGGCACGCGGGTGCTGTATGTATCGCCGCTGAAGGCGCTGGCCGTCGATGTCGAGCGCAACCTGCGCACCCCGCTGATCGGCATCGGCCGGATCGCGGAGCGTCGCGGGCTGACCGCGCCGTCCATCAGCGTCGGGGTCCGGTCCGGGGACACCCCGCCCGCCCAGCGCAGGGCGCTGATCAGCAATCCGCCGGACATCCTGATCACCACGCCGGAGTCGCTGTTTTTGATGCTGACGTCCTCGGCCCGCGAGACGCTGGCCGAGGTGCAGACGGTCATCGTCGACGAGGTGCACGCGGTGGCCGGCACCAAACGCGGTGCGCATCTGGCGCTGTCGCTGGAGCGGCTCGACCAGATTCTGGCCACCCCCGCGCAGCGCATCGGGCTGTCGGCGACCGTTCGGCCGCCCGAGGAAGTGGCGCGGTTCCTGTCCGGGCAGGCCAGGACGACCATCGTCGCGCCGCCTGCGGCCAAGACGTTCGACCTGTCGGTGCAGGTGCCGGTGCCGGATATGGCGAACCTGGAGAACAACTCCATCTGGCCCGACGTCGAGGCGCGCATCGTCGATCTGATCGAGGCGCACCGCAGTTCGATCGTGTTCGCGAACTCGCGGCGGCTGGCCGAGCGACTGACGTCGCGGCTCAACGAGATCCACGCCGAACGCAACGGCATCGAACTGCCCGACGGGCGCAATCCACAAGTCGGCGGCGGCTCCCCTGCCCAGCTGATGGCCAGCGGTCAGTCGCAGGGCGCACCCACCCTGCTGGCCCGCGCGCATCACGGCTCGGTCAGCAAGGAGCAGCGCGCGCTCGTCGAGGACGACCTGAAGAGCGGGCGCCTACGCGCCGTCGTCGCGACGTCCAGCCTGGAGTTGGGCATCGACATGGGCGCCGTCGATCTGGTGATCCAGGTCGAGGCACCGCTGTCGGTGGCCAGCGGGCTGCAGCGGATCGGGCGGGCCGGGCATCAGGTCGGTGAGATCTCGCAGGGCGTGCTGTTTCCCAAGCACCGCACCGACCTGATCGGCTGCGCGGTGACGGTCAAGCGGATGCTGGCAGGCGAGATCGAGACCATGCACGTGCCCACCAATCCGCTCGACGTGTTGGCCCAGCACACGGTGGCGGCGTGCGCGCTGGAGCCCATCGACGCCGACCGCTGGTTCGACGCGGTGCGGCGCAGCGCACCGTTTGCGACGTTGCCGCGCAGCGCATTCGAGGCGACGCTGGATCTGCTGTCGGGCAAGTACCCGTCCACCGAATTCGCCGAACTGCGGCCGCGGCTGGTGTACGACCGGGATGCGGGCACGCTGACCGGACGGCCCGGCGCGCAGCGGCTGGCGGTCACCTCCGGCGGCGCCATCCCAGACCGCGGCCTGTTCACCGTATACCTGGCTACCGACTCCGAAAAGCCTTCGCGGGTAGGCGAACTCGATGAGGAGATGGTCTACGAGTCACGGCCGGGCGACGTGATCTCGCTCGGCGCGACCAGTTGGCGCATCACCGAGATCACCCACGACCGTGTGCTGGTCATTCCGGCGCCGGGTCAACCTGCCCGGCTGCCGTTCTGGAAGGGCGACGGCGTCGGCAGGCCGGCCGAGTTGGGCGCCGCGGTCGGTGCGTTCACCGGTGAGCTGGCGCGTCTGGGCCACGATGAGTTCATCGAACGTTGCCGGGCAATGGGTTTCGATCAGTTCGCCTCCGACAACCTGTGGCAGTTGCTCGACGACCAGCGGCAGTCGACGGGCACCGTGCCCAGCGACAGCACGTTGATGGTCGAACGCTTCCGCGACGAACTCGGCGACTGGCGGGTGATCCTGCACTCCCCCTACGGCCTTCGGGTACACGGCCCGCTCGCGCTCGCCGTGTCCCGGCGACTGCGGGAGCGCTACGGCATCGACGAGAAGCCGACGGCCTCCGACGACGGCATCATCGTCCGGCTACCCGATACCGAAGACGCCGCGCCCGGTGCCGACCTGTTCGTCTTCGACGCCGACGAGATCGAACCGATCGTCACCGCCGAAGTGGGCGGCTCGGCGCTGTTCGCGTCGCGGTTCCGCGAATGTGCCGCCCGCGCTTTGCTTCTGCCGCGGCGACATCCGGGCAAGCGGTCGCCGCTGTGGCATCAGCGGCAGCGCGCCGCGCAACTGCTCGACGTGGCCCGCAAGTACCCGGACTTCCCCATCGTGCTGGAGGCGGTTCGCGAGTGCCTGCAGGACGTCTACGACGTGCCCGCGCTGACCGAGCTGATGCACCGGGTGGCGCAGCGCAGGCTGCGGATCGTCGAGGTGGAGACCTCGACGCCGTCACCGTTCGCGGCGTCGCTGTTGTTCGGATACGTCGGCGCCTTCATGTACGAGGGCGACAGCCCGCTGGCCGAGCGTCGCGCCGCCGCCCTGTCACTGGACAGCGTGCTGCTGGCCGAACTACTCGGCCGCGTCGAATTGCGCGAACTGCTCGACCCGCAGGTCATCGCCACCACCACCGGACAACTGCAGCACCTGTCCGCCGACCGGTTGGCCCGCGACGCCGAGGGCGTCGCCGACCTGTTGCGGGTGCTCGGCCCGCTGACCGAGCAGGAGATCGCCGACCGCTGCACCACCAGGGACGTCGGCGGCTGGCTGGACGGTTTGCAAGCCGCCAAGCGGGCGCTGCGGGTGTCGTTCGCCGACCAAACCTGGTGGGCGGCAATCGAAGACATCGGTCTGCTGCGCGACGGCGTCGGCGTGGCGGTGCCGGTGGGGGTGCCGACGGCGTTCACCGAATCGGTCGACGACCCGCTCGGTGAGCTGCTGGGCCGCTACGCGCGCACCCACGGACCGTTCACCACGCGTGACGCGGCGGTACGGTTCGGCCTCGGCCTGCGGGTGACCGCCGACGTGCTGGGCAGGATGGCCATCGACGGCAAGCTGATCCGGGGCGAGTTCACGGATATCCCCGTTTTTGAGCATGGGGACAGCGAGCAGTGGTGTGACGCAGACGTTTTGAAGATCCTGCGGCGCAGGTCGCTGGCCGCGTTGCGGGCGCAGGTGGAGCCGGTCAGCACGGCGGCCTACGGCCGGTTCCTGCCGTCGTGGCAGCAGGTGGGCACACACAATTCCGGTATCGACGGCCTAGCGTCGGTGATCGACCAGTTGGCCGGTGTGCCGGTGCCCGCATCGGCGGTGGAGTCGCTGGTGTTCGGGCAGCGGGTGCGTGACTACCAACCGGCGATGCTCGACGAACTGCTCGCCTCCGGGGAGGTCACCTGGTCGGGTGTCGGTCAGATCGGCGGCGGCGACGGCTGGATCGCCTTCCATCCCGCCGAGTCGGCGCCACTGACCTTGGCTGCGCCCACCGAACTCGAGTTCACCGACACGCATCGGGCGATCATGGACGCCCTCGGCGCGGGCGGTGCGTATTTCTTCCGCCAACTCGCCGGCGGTGGCGAAGCCGAGCAGCTCAAACAGGCCCTGTGGGAACTGATCTGGGCCGGCTGGGTCACCGGCGACACGTTCGCACCGGTGCGCGCGATGCTGGCTGGCAGCCGTCGGTCGACGGGGCGCCGCGGCGCGCCGGCGCACCGGCAACGCCAGCGGCCGCCGCGGTTGAGCCGCTACAGCGTCGCGCATGCCGCGGCGCGGCAGTCCGATCCGACAGTGGCGGGCCGGTGGTCGGCGCTGCCCGCGGCCGAACCGGAGTCGACGGTGCGGGCGCATTTCCAGGCCGAGCTGTTGCTCGGCAGGCACGGCGTGCTCACCAAGGGTGCGGTCGGGGCCGAGGAGGTGCCGGGTGGCTTCGCGATGCTGTACAAGGTGCTGACCGCGTTCGAAGAGGCGGGCCGCTGTCAGCGTGGCTACTTCGTCGAGTCGCTGGGCGGGGCGCAGTTCGCCGTCGCCTCGACGGTGGACCGCCTGCGGTCCTACCTCGACGGCGTCGACCAGGAGCGCCGCGAATATCACGCGGTCGTCCTCGCGGCCGCCGATCCCGCCAATCCGTACGGCGCGGCGCTGCCGTGGCCGACGCGCACCAGCGCCGACGACGACGTCACGCACCGGCCGGGACGCAAGGCCGGTGCGCTGGTCGCGATCGTCGACGGGGAGCTGGCCTGGTACTTGGAACGCGGCGGCCGCTCGCTGCTGAGCTTCACCGGCGACGCCGACGCGCACGCGACGGCCGCGGCCGCGCTCACCGATCTGGTCGCCGCGGGGCGCATCGGCTCGCTGCTCGTCGAGAAGATCAACGGCGTATCGGTGCTGGAACCGGTCGGCGAGGGCGAGCGCGCCGCGGCGCAGGAGGCGCTGCTGGGCGCCGGGTTCGCCCGCACCCCGAGGGGCCTTCGGTTGCGCTAGCCGATATGGGGTTGACTCGAGGCCGAAGGCCTCGGGCTGCAATCGGACGTGGGTTGCCTTGGGCGGGCGAAAACTCGCCGGGGTAGAGCCAATTGACAAACCATGCCTACATATCAGACGTATTCAGCCATCAGGTTGGTCGCAGTCGGCTGATGGATGAATACACCTAGCTCGAAGGGGGTAGCGCGCGGAGCGACGGTTGCGGCGGCTGTCAGTTGTCAAACTGGTTGTCACAGCGTCAATCCCGATGTCAGAGGGCGCCGTTATCGGCGCGCCGCAAGTAGACCTCGTGATGTCACTCCCAGTCAACGCGCAACACGACCAGATGTCTCGTAGTCCGCAGCACCGAGCGGGCGGCGTGGACCTGATGCCGGGTACCGCGCCCACCAACCGGCCGGAGTTTAGTAGTCCTGGGCTGGCTGGTCGGCGAAAACGTCGTGGAGCATTCAGCCGGCCTGTCCGATTTCGACGATGTATCCGTCGGGATCGCATAGATAGCACGGTATCTCGACCTTACGGTCGGACTGGGGCGCGCAGGTACCCGCCGACAGCGCTTCCCGTCGGTACGAGGGCGGCTCGCGCTGGAACGCGGGCAAGGGCCTGTTGTTCGTCCCGTTGCGACCCGAACGCGTCGTCGAAGTCAAATACGACTACATGGATGGTGAAAGGTTGCGCCACACAGCGCAGTTCAACCGGTAGCGCCCCGACCGCGAGCCGACGTCGTGCACTTTCGGCCAACTGGAACGCCCGGCGACCTTGGACCTCGGGAATATCGTGCCCGGCCTCGGCCGTCAGCCAGGCTCTGCCGGATGACGCCATTCTCCGCCATTGGTCAGAGCGCGCGCGACGGCTGCGGTCCATCCAGCGGCCTCGCGTCTGCGGACGCGGGCTTCCATTCTCGGATACCATGCCGCGGCCACGTGGCGGTTGGCGCGTAGTGCCGCGACATCCGGCCAGTAACCGACGGCGAGACCAGCGGCGTACGCTGCGCCCAGTGACACTGTTTCAGAGACGAACGGCCGCACCACCGGAACGTTGAGGACGTCGGCGTTGAATTGCATCAGTAGATGATTGGAAGTCATGCCGCCGTCGACCGCCAGCCGCGCGAGCGGCACCCCGGAGTCGATTGTCATCGCGTTCACCACTTCCCAGGTCTGCCACGCCGTCGCTTCGAGCACGGCCCGCGCCAAGTGGCCCTTGGTTATATAGGACGTCAGCCCGACGAAGATACCTCTGGCTTCCGAATCCCAATGTGGCGCAAACAGTCCGGAGAATGCCGGCACGATGTAGCAACCGCCGTTGTCGTCGACACTGCGCGCCAGCGTCTCGATCTGCGGTGCGGTGGCGATCACACCCAACGAGTCGCGGAACCACTGAACCAACGAACCAGCCACCGCGATCGGCCCCTCCAGCGCGTACATCGGGGCACGGCCCGGCGCTGCATAGGCCACCGTCGGCAGCAGACCGTGCGGAGACTCGACAATCGAGGTGCCGACATTCATCAACAGGAACGCGCCGGTGCCGTACGTACATTTGGCGTCGCCGGGGTCGAAGCACATCTGGCCGAACAACGCAGCCTGCTGGTCGCCGATGGCAGCTGCGATCGGCACACCCGGCAACACGACCGAGCATCGAGCGTAGACCTCACTGTTGGACACGATCCTGGGCATCATCGGCTCCGGGATATCCAGCAGTCCAAGGAGTTTGGAGCTCCACTGCATCGACCGCAAGTCCATGAACAGCGTTCTGCTGGCATTGGTCACGTCGGTGACATGGATCCCGTGTCTGGGTCCGCCCGTGAGGTTCCAGATCAACCACGACTCGAGCGTGCCGAACAGTGCTTCTCCTGCTCGTGCCCGCGACTCAAGACCGCGGACATTGTCGAGCAGCCAGCGCAATCGCGGTGCGGCGAAATACGCAGCCGGTCGGAATCCCGCGATGCGTCGAAACACCTCGGCGTCGGGACTTATCTGGTCCACCACTGGACCCGTCCTGGTGTCCTGCCACGTGATCGCGGGGGCCAGCGGATGGCCGGTGCGGCGGTCCCACACCACAGTCGTCTCGCGTTGGTTGGCGATCCCGATGGCCGTTACATTGGACGCCTCCAACCCAGCGGCGCGCAGTGCATCGGGCACGATCCGGCACACATTGCGCCACAGTTCCAGCGCGTCCTGCTCGACCCAGCCCGGCCGCGGGAAGGACTGCCGCTGCTCACGCTGCGCGATCGCCACCATGCGGCCGCGGTGATCGAACAACATGCAGCGAGCCGAGGTGGTGCCCAGGTCGATCGCAGCGACCACGCGCTGTTCGGTCACCGTGTTGGCTGCAGCGCGTGGATCACTGCCGCGGCGGCATGCCGCAGCTCCGAGAGGACATCGGTATCGGGTGAGCCGTCACGGCCAAGCAGCGATTCCGGTGACCCGAGCACCGCCATGGCCGCGACACTCGACCGGCTCCGCCCATGGACCGGCACCGCGACACCCGCGAGGTCGGGATCGTATTCGCCGCTGGCGGACGCCACGCCGGAGCGCCGGACCCGTTCGATCTCGTCGGTCAGTCGTGCGCGGTTCACCGACGTCCTGAGGGTGAAGCGTTCGAGCCGGAGGTTGCGCAAAATACGTTCGCGGCGCGGCGAATACGCCAGTACGAGTTTGCCGCACGCGGTCGCGTGCAGTGGTATCCGCTCCCCGACACGCAGCGTTTGAGCAGTGTCGTCGGGTCGGAACACATGGTGCACGACGTCGGCCTCGTGACCGTTCAGCAATGTCATCAGCACTTCGAATCCCGAAGACAGCGCGAGTGCGTCGGCCCAGACCATCGAGATCGATCGCAGGTCATTTCCATCCAATTCCACGCCTTCGCGTGAATATGCGCGCGGCCCTGGCGAATAACTGCCCGTGTCGGGATCCTGCTGGAGGTAGTCCACCTCGACCAGAGTGCGCACGATTCCGTGAACCGTCGCCTTGGACAGTTGCATGTCCTGGACGATGTCGCGCAGTTGAAGGGGCCTGTCGCTTTGCTCGATCAAATCCATTATGGCTGCGGCGCGTTCGATCGATTGGATAGATCCGGGCATCGGGCCCACTCCTCACTCTCGGTGGCGCTACGCGACGAATATCACAGGCGGAGCACGTCATCCATCCCGATCTCGTCGTCACGCCACGAAACGTTCGACATTGTCGAACAACCGCCATTGATGGCCGTCACATTCCCACATAGCTTCGCACCATCTCACAGTGCGGCACGGCCACCGCGGTGCAGTGCACCGTCGCGCCTCGTGCCAAAGCACGAAAGTCCCATCAGCACAAGCGCACAAGGAAGTGAGCAATGAAAGCATCGACGCGGACCAAGCATCCTCTCATCGGCGAACTGTCCGCCGAACTCCTGGGCACCGCGATTTTGATTCTTTTCGGCTGCGGGGTGGTCGCCCAGGTCATCGCGGGCGGATTCCCGAAGTCCGTTGGAGCAGGCGACCACAACTCGATCGCCTTCGGGTGGGGCCTGGGCGTGACGATGGCCGTCTTTGTCGCCGGTCGGCTCAGCGGTGCCCATCTCAATCCCGCAGTGACGGTGGCGTTGACGGTGTTCAAAGGTTTCGACAGGCGCAAAGTGCTGCCCTACATCAGCGCTCAGTTCGCGGGCGCCTTCGTCGGTGCGCTGATCGTCAGATTCGTCTATGCCGACCAGATTGCCACCGTCGATCCCGGCCACACCAAGGCAACTCAGGGGATTTTCTCGACCTCGCCCGGTACGGGCGTGTCCACCGCCACTGCCTTTGCCGACCAGATCGTCGGAACCGCGGTACTGGTGATCGTCATCCTCGCGGTGACCACCGCAGGAAACAACCCGCCGCTTGCCAACCTGGCACCGCTGATCATCGGGCTCCTGGTGGTCGGCATCGGCATGGCGTGGGGCACCAATGCCGGTTACGCGATCAACCCCGCGCGCGACTTCGGTCCGCGGCTGGCGTCCTGGATCACCGGCTACAACGACGCCATGTTCTCGGCCAACGGTCCTGAACTCTACTTCTGGGTGCCGATCATCGCCCCGGTCATCGGTGGTCTGATCGGTGGCGCGGTGTTCGTCTTCGGGATCGAGCGATACCTGCCCACCGCGTTGGAACTGCCCCAGGAAGTCAGTGTCGCCGAGCCCACCGCAATGACCAACAGCTGACCGTCCGCTCACCCCATCGCAGACACAGGAGTTCTTCTATGCCCGACTTCGTCGGATCCGTCGACCAAGGAACCACCAGCACGCGCTTCATGGTGTTCGACCATGGTGGCAACGTCGTCGCCCAGCACCAACTCGAACACCAGCAGATCCTGCCGCGAGCCGGTTGGGTAGAGCACAATCCCGTCGAGATCTGGGAGCGGACATCGTCGGTCATCCAGACCGCGCTGGGCACAAGCGGGCTGGTGAGCAGCGACCTGGCCGCTCTGGGCATCACCAACCAGCGCGAGACGACGGTGGTGTGGAACAGGCACACCGGCAGGCCCTACTACAACGCCATCGTGTGGCAGGACACCCGAACCGACCGCATCGCCAGCGCATTGGACGCCGACGGCCATCGGGAGACCATCAGGCACAAGGCCGGTCTGCCGCCGGCCACCTATTTCTCCGGCGGCAAGATTCAGTGGATCCTCGACAACGTCGACGGCGTCCGCGCGGCCGCCGAGAACGGTGACGCGCTATTCGGCAACACCGACTCGTGGCTGCTGTGGCACCTCACCGGCGGCGCCAGCGTTGGCACACACGTCACCGACGTGACCAATGCCAGTCGCACCATGTTGATGAACCTGGAAACCCTCGATTGGGACGACGAACTGCTGGCTTTGTTCGGCATCCCCCGGCAGATGCTGCCCAGGATCGTGCCTTCGTCGTCGCCCGAACCCTATGGTGTCACCCTCGCCGACGGCCCACTCGGCGGTGAAGTACCGCTCACCGGCGCGCTCGGCGATCAGCAGGCTGCCACCGTCGGGCAGGTGTGTTTCGCACCCGGTGAGGCCAAGAACACCTACGGCACAGGCAATTTCATGTTACTCAACACGGGAACCGACATCGTGCGTTCCAAAGCCGGGCTTTTGACCACGGTTGCCTACAAATTGGGCGACGCCGACGCCGTGTATGCGCTGGAGGGATCGATCGCCGTTACGGGGTCAGCAGTGCAGTGGTTGCGTGATCAGATGGGAATCATCAGTGGCGCAGCACAATCGGAGACGCTGGCC
Organism: Mycobacterium sp. 3519A; assembly: GCF_900240945.1. Lineage (NCBI taxonomy): Bacteria > Bacillati > Actinomycetota > Actinomycetes > Mycobacteriales > Mycobacteriaceae > Mycobacterium > Mycobacterium sp. 3519A. Next base: position 907,370 of record NZ_OESG01000013.1, on the reverse strand, counting down.
CGACAAGTCCCCGACAACGGAGGGGTCTACTTCGTGCCGGCGTTTTCCGGCCTGTTTGCACCCTATTGGCGCTCGGATGCGCGCGGCGCGATCGTCGGACTTTCGCGGTTCAACAACAACGCCCATGTCGCCCGCGCGACGCTCGAGGCGATCTGCTACCAGAGCCGCGACGTCGTCGATGCGATGGAGGCGGACTCCGGTGTACACCTGGAGGTCTTGAAGGTCGACGGTGGTATCACCGCCAACGACCTCTGCATGCAGATCCAAGCTGATGTGCTCGGCGTCGACGTGGTCAAGCCCGTCGTTGCCGAAACCACCGCGCTGGGCTCGGCGTACGCGGCCGGGTTGGCCGTCGGCTTCTGGAAGAACACCGACGAACTGCGCAAGAACTGGCTCGAAGACAAACGTTGGCAACCGACCTGGTCCGACGAACAACGCGAGACGGGGTATGGGCAATGGCGTAAGGCCGTCGAGCGCACGCTGGACTGGGTCGACGTCGGCTGACGCCGGCAATCCGTAAGCGCCCCAGACGAATACGAAAGACAAGGTACCGATATGGAGGCGGTGGCGCTCTCCCCTGCCAATCGCGCGGCCGCACTGGCGGACCTCGCGGCCAACCCGCTCGACATCGTGGTGATCGGCGGTGGGGTCGTCGGTGCTGGCGCCGCGCTCGATGCGGCCACCCGGGGCTTGAAAGTAGGGCTGGTCGAAGCCCGCGATCTCGCCTCGGGCACCTCCAGCCGGTCGAGCAAGTTGATCCACGGCGGTCTTCGCTACCTGGAGATGCTGGATTTCCGGTTGGTCGCCGAGGCGCTGTCCGAACGCGGGCTGATGCTCGAGAAGCTGGCGCCACACCTGGTGAAGCCCGTGAAATTTCTCTACCCGCTCAGGCATCGGGGATGGGAGCGCATCTACACCGCCGCCGGGCTCACGCTCTACGACGCGATGTCCAAGGCGTCCGGACACGGAGCCGGGATCCCGCTGCACCGGCACCTCACCCGTCGCGGCGCGTTGCGAGCGGCTCCATCCCTGAGCAAGGATGCGCTTGTCGGCGCACTGGTGTACTCCGACGCCCAGGTCGACGATGCCAGGCACACCATGACGATCGCGCGCACCGCGGCCGCATACGGCGCGCGGATCGCGACCCGCACCCGGGTGGTGGATCTCATCCGCGAGGGTGAACGCGTCACCGGGGTCCGCGTCGTCGATCTGGAGTCGAATCGCACCTACCCGGTGCGGGCGCGCCAGGTGATCAACGCCACCGGCGTCTGGACCGACGAAACGCAGGGGCTGGCCAACGAGCGCGGACAATTCCATGTCCGAGCGAGCAAGGGAATTCATCTGGTCGTCCCTCGTGACCGAATACGGTCTTCCACCGGGATCATCCTGCGGACCGAGAAGTCGGTCCTGTTCGTCATCCCGTGGGGCCGACACTGGATCATCGGAACCACCGATACCGAATGGTCGCTCGACAAGGCACATCCGGCGGCCAGCCTGAAGGATATCCGCTACCTGCTCGGCCAGGTCAACGCTGTGCTGCGGGCACCGCTGACCGAAGCCGACGTCGAGGGTGTCTACGCGGGTCTGCGCCCGCTTCTTGCCGGTGAATCCGCGGATACCTCCACATTGTCGCGGGAACACGCCGTCGGTCACAGTGTCCCTGGCCTGGTGGTGATCGCGGGCGGCAAGTACACCACGTACCGGGTGATGGCCAAGGATGCGGTCGACGAGGCCGTGCACGGTTTGGGGCAGGCCTTCGACCGCAGGATCCCGAACTCTATGACGCAGAACGTGCCGCTACTGGGTGCCGACGGTTACCACGCGCTGTGGAACGCCCGCCACCAGCTGGCCGCGAACTCGGGTCTGAGCGAGCCGCGGATCGCCCATCTGCTCAACCGGCACGGATCGATGATCGGCGAGGTACTCGGCCTCATTCGCGATGACCCGGCCTTGGGCTCCCCCCTGCCCGCTGCCGATGACTACCTACGCGCAGAGGTGGTATACGCCACCACCCACGAGGGTGCGCTACATCTCGACGACGTGTTGTGCCGCCGGACGCGGATCTCGATAGAGACCTTCGACCGGGGCACCGATTCCTGTCGGGAGGTCGCCGATCTGATGTCGCCGCTGCTGGGATGGTCCGACGAGCATAAGGCGCTGGAAATCAGCCACTACCTCGCGCGGGTCGCGGCCGAGCGGGAAAGCCAGACCATGCCCGACGACGAGACCGCCGACGGTGCCCGGATGGGCGCGGCCGAGATCGTGCCCGTCGGTCCATTGTGATCCGCATCGGCTCAGCCCATGGAGGGAAGCTGACCTCAATCTCGGCGATATCGTGCCGGGCCGTCGACGAGCGGGGCTACGGCCACGATGGCGTTAACTCGTGCGCTGGCAGCCGTCGTCGCCGCCGCCTGCACCGCCGTCGGATTGGGCGTGCCCCGCATGGGCGGACGATCGCCTCGACGGCGACTACACCTTCTACGACGGCGGCGCGACGACCACGTGGAACATCTCTATGCTTTCACCCACCCAAGGCAACCCACGTCCGATTCCAGCCCGAGGCCTTTAACCTCGAGTCAACCCCCATACCATCTAGCCGCGACGCCTACAGTTCGACACATGGCGCTGCGCACGGCACTGACGTCAATCTTCGGCATCGACCATCCCGTCGTGCTGGCCCCGATGGGCGGGGTCTCGGGCGGCGCGTTGGCGGGCGCGGTGTCCGAGGGCGGAGGGCTCGGCCTGATCGGTGCGGGCCGCGGCGATGTGCAGTGGCTGGACCGGGAATGTGAACTGGCCAAGGCGGCGACGTCGAGGCCGTGGGGCATCGGCTTTTTGACATGGGCCATCGACGAACGAGCGGTCGAGGCGGCCCTGAACTGGTCACCGGCGGCCGTCATGCTGTCGTTCGGCGATCCCGCGCCGTTCGCGCCGATGATCCGCGCCGAGGGCGTCGCGCTGATGGTGCAGGTGACGTCCCTGGACGAAGCGCGGCGCGCACTGGAAGTCGGTGCGAATGTCATTGTGGCGCAAGGCTCGGAGGCAGGCGGGCACGGCGGAGGCCGGGCGACGCTGCCGTTCGTGCCCGCGGTGGTGGACATTGCCGGCGCGACGCCGGTGCTGGCCGCGGGCGGTATCGCCGACGGCCGCGGACTGGCGGCCGCGCTGATGCTCGGCGCCGCGGGGGCGATGATCGGCACCAGGTTCGAGGCCACCCCCGAGGCGTTGCTCGACCCCGACGAGGTGAAGGCCATCACCGCGGCGCACGCGTCCGACACCGTCCGCGGCCGCGTCTTGGACATCGCCACACACGCGGGTTGGCCTGCCCGCTATCCGGCGCGCACACTGCGCAACCGCTTCACCGATGTCTGGCAGGGACGGGAAGCCGAGTTGGAATCCGACGAAGCTGCGATGGCGGAGTTCGATGCCGCCGCCGCCCGCGGTGACCGCGACTACCTGCCGATCTGGGCCGGTGAAGCCGTCGACCTGGTCGCCGAAATGGATTCCGCGAGCACGGTCGTCGCGCGCGTCGCGGCGCAGGCCGAGTCGGCGATCGCCGGGGCGTTGGCGTGATCACCACACCGTTCGGCGCCTCGTCGACGGCTGCGGAGGTCATCGCGGGTGTCGACCTGACCGGCAAGCGGGCGATCGTCACCGGCGCGTCCTCGGGAATCGGCGTCGAGACCGCGCGCGCGTTGGCGGCAGCGGGGGCAGCGGTCACGCTCGCAGTGCGCGATACGCAGGCCGGTGCACGGGTTGCCGCCGACATCAAAGCGAACACCGGCAACGACGCGGTCACCGTCGGCGCACTGGAACTGGCCGACCTGGCCAGTGTGCACGCGTTCGCCGCGGCGTGGACAGGGGCGCTGGACATCCTGGTGAACAACGCGGGCGTGATGGCGATCCCGGAGCTGACCATATCGGCCAGCAGACACGAAATGCAGTTCGCGACAAACCATTTGGGGCATTTCGCGCTCGCGCTGGCGCTGCGCGATGCGCTGGCGGCGGCAGGCTCGGCGCGCATCGTGTCGGTGAGTTCGGGCGGGCACCTGCGCTCGCCGGTCGTGTTCGACGACATCGACTACGCGTTCCGCGACTACGACCCGTTCGGCGCCTACGGACAGTCGAAGACGGCCAACGTGTTGTTCGCCGTCGAGGCGACGCGGCGGTGGGCCGCCGACGGTATCGTCGCCAACGCGCTGATGCCCGGCGCGATCGTCACTCAGTTGGGCCGCCACGTCGACATGGGCAAGGCCGCCGCCGCGATGCGGGGCCAGCGGGCGATCAAGACGGTGGAACAGGGCGCGGCGACATCGGTGTTGCTGGCCGCCTCCCCACTGCTGGACGGTGTGGGCGGCCGCTACTTCGAGAACTGCAACGAGGCCGAACTGGTCAGCAGGCGCGGGGCACCGGGGTCGGGCGGCGTCGCGCCGTATGCGCTCGATCCCGCCAATGCCGAACGGCTGTGGGAACTCTCACTGCGGATGGTCGCCGATGCCTGAAGGCGACACCGTCTGGCACACCGCCGCCATCCTGCGCGAGGCGCTGGTCGGTAAGACGCTGACGCGGTGCGACGTCCGGGTGCCGAAGTACGCGACCGTCGACCTGACCGGGCACGTGGTCGACGAGGTGATCAGTCGCGGCAAGCATCTCTTCATCCGGGTCGGCCCGGCCAGCATCCATTCGCATCTGAAGATGGAGGGCAGCTGGAAGGTCAACCCGGTCGGCAAGCCGAGCAGGGCCGGGTACCGGATCCGGATCATCTTGGAAACAACCGACATTCAGGCCGCCGGTATCGATCTGGGCGTGCTGGAGGTGCTCGACCGCGATCACGATATGGACGTCGTCGACCATCTCGGACCCGATCTCCTCGGCGACGACTGGGAACCGCACACCGCGGCCGCGAACCTGGTGGCCGATCCCGATCGGCCGTTGTCGGAGACGCTGCTCGACCAGCGGGTGATGGCCGGAGTCGGAAACGTCTACTGCAACGAACTGTGCTTCGTCACCGGCCACCTGCCGACCGCTCCGGTCAGAAACGTCAAGGACCCGCTGCGGATGGTGCAGCGGGCCCGGGACATGTTGTGGCTGAACCGCTCTCGCTGGAACCGCACCACCACCGGCAATACCCGCCACGGTCAGGACATGTGGGTTTACGGCCGCGAAGGGAAGCCGTGCCGCAGATGCGGAACGCTCATTCGGTCGGACCGCACCGGTGACCGTGTCACGTACTGGTGCCCGGTCTGTCAAACCTGAGCCTGCATGCGCCGAGACTACGGTTTGTGACGGATTTCGGCCGATTTTGCATCAGAAACCGTAGTCTCGGCGGGCGCGGGGCGGGCGGGGGCGCGGGGCGGGGGGCGCGGGCGGTCACCGGCGCGGCAGGGGCGGGGGGCGCGGGCGGTCACCGGCGCGGCAGCGCCAGCCGCACAATCTTGCGCACCACCGTGGCGAACTGCCTCGGCAGCGGGCCGGTGTTGTACGGCACGCCGTAACGTCGGCAGATCTCGCGCACCTCTTCGGAGATCTCGGCGTGCCGGTGCGCAGGGATGTCGGGGAACAGGTGATGCTCGATCTGGAACGACAGGTTGCCGCTCAGGATGTGAAAGAGCTTGCCGCCGGTCAGGTTCGCCGATCCGAGGATCTGCCGGAAGTACCACATCCCGCGAGTCTCAGCCTTGGTCTCCTCGATGGAGAACTCCTGCACATCTTCGGGGAAGTGCCCGCAGAAGATGATCATGAACGACCAGACGTTGCGGATCAGGTTCGCGGTCACGTTGCCCGCGAACACCCACGGCGCGAACGGCCCGGCCAGCAGCGGGAAGGCGACGTAGTCCTTGAGCGCCTGGCGCTTGGTCTTACGCCAGATGCCCTCCAGGATCTCGCGTTTGTCGGCAAGGGTGATCTCGCCGGCGCGAATCCGCTCGGTCTCCAGTTCGTGCAGCGCGACGCCGTATTGGAACAGCACCATCAACAAGAACGCGTACACCGGGTTGCCGAGGAAGTAGGGCCGCCACTTCTGGTCCTCGCTCATCCGCAGGATGCCGTACCCGATGTCGCGGTCCATCCCGACGATGTTCGTATAGGTGTGGTGCATGTAGTTGTGCGAGTGCCGCCACTGGTCACCCGGGCATGCGGTGTCCCACTCGAAACCCCGACTGGAGATCGCCGGATCGCCCATCCAGTCGTACTGGCCGTGCATCACGTTGTGGCCGATCTCCATGTTGTCGACGATCTTCGAAAGGCCCAGCATCGCGGTGCCCGCCAACCAGAACGGCGGGAAGAACAACAGCGCCCGTCCGCTGACTTCGAGTGCCCTCTGCGCCTTGATGATTCGACGGATGTAGGTGGCGTCACGCTCGCCGAGGTCAGCGATCACCCGCTCGCGCAGCGCGTCGAGTTCACGGCCGAACGCCTCGGCCCGCTCGGGGGTCATGGTGACGGTCGTGCCTGCGACGGTCTTCGTCACGGTTCTGGGTTGAGTCACGGTTGGTGCAGTCATATTCAGCTCCTCGGGATCTAGAGCGCGATGTCGACGTCGCCGACGGGGACGGTCACGCAGATCTGCACGTCCTCCTGCTCGGCACTCGACACCGCTTGGGTGATCAGATTTTTCACCGCGCCGCGGGTCTTGCGGCGGGTGCAGCTGTGGCAGATGCCCATCCGGCATCCGCTTTCCGGTGTGAGCCCGGCGGACTCGGCCTGCTCGAGCAGCGGCCGCCCGTCGTCGACGAGCTCAACGCCGCTGTCGGTCAACGAGATCCGACCGCCGGACGCCTGCGCCGCCGTATCGAACACCGGCGGCACGAAGCTCTCCGAGTGCACGTTGCGGCAATGCGCACGCACCGCATCGACCAGAGCCGGTGGGCCGCAGACGAACACCGCCTCGGGGTCGGGCATCGCGGCAGCCAGGTGTTCGGGGCCGAATCGGCCGTCGAGGTCCGAGCCCGCCGTCGCCCTGGTGTAGCCGTGCAGCACACGCACGCCTCGCATCGCCGCGAGTTCGGTGCGGTAGCACGCTTCGTCGGCCGAACGTGCGAAGTGGATGAACGCGATCTCGCCGGTGAAGCCCGTGGTCCGCAACGTGCGCAGCATCGACATCACCGGCGTGATGCCGCTGCCGCCGGAGACGAACAGGATGCGCCGCGGCAGCGCATCGGGCAGCACGAAGTCGCCGCCAACCGAATCCAGCCCGACGACCATGCCCGGCCGGGCGTGCTCGCAGAGGTAGGTCGACACCAACCCGCCGTCGTGCCGGCCGATGGTCAGTTCGATGTGTGAGGCGCCCTCGGCGCTCGCAGGTGAGTAGGGCCTCCTCCGGCGACGACCGTCGATCTCGACAGTGAGGTTGATGTGCTGGCCGGCGCGGAAGCCGGAAAACGCCCGGTTGGGCTCGAGAGTCAGGGTGACGCTGCGCGGAGTTTGCCTGCGCACCGCGACGATCTCGGCCCGGGCGTCGCCCGCGGTCCAAGTCGGAACGACCAGCTCGGTGTACCGGTCCACGCCATGCGGGCCGGTCAGCAGATCGAGCAGTTGGGTGAACATGTGTACACCGTGCGTGACGCCAGCGGATCGCGTCAACCAATTCGAGCAGCTTGTGGTAGGTTTCACATAGTGAACAGTCGTACGCCCAGTTCACGAACGAGTCGATCTTCTCGTTCGGGTAAGTCGCGTTCCCGCGACACCCTGTCGCGCGAGGAGCGCAAGGAGGCCACCCGGCGGGCCATCGTCACGGCGGCCATGAAGCTGCTCGAGGACCGCAGCTTCGCCGCACTGAGCCTGCGCGAAGTCACCAGGGAAGCCGGCATCGTGCCCGCGGCGTTCTATCGGCACTTCGAGTCGATGGAGGCGCTCGGCCTGGTGCTGATCGACGAGTCGTTCCGCAGGCTGCGCGACATGCTGCGCAGCGCAAGGACGGGCAGGCTCGACCCGAACCGGGTGATCGAGTCCTCGGTCGACATCCTGATCGACGGCGTGAACTCCGACCGCGAACACTGGCGGTTCATCGGCCGTGAGCGCTCCAGTGGCGTGACGGTGTTGCGGTACGCGATCCGCACCGAAATCCGGTTGATCACCTCCGAGTTGGCGATCGATCTGGCCAGGTTCCCCGGGCTGAACACGTGGAGCGGTGAGGACCTCAACATCCTCGCCAGCCTGTTCGTCAACGCGATGATCGTGATCGCCGAAGCCATCGAGGACGCCAACGACCCGGCGGCCATCGACGAGATCAAGCGCACCGCGGTCAAGCAGTTGCGGATGATCGCCGTCGGCGTCAGTGGGTGGCGCAGCGACGGCTAGCGTGAGGCGCATGTCGCACCTGGAATTGACCTACCCGCGTCCCGACATCGCCGTGCTGACGTTGAACCGGCCCGACAAGCTCAACGCGCTGAACTTCGATCTGGTCGAGGAACTGCACGCGGCCCTCGACGACATCGGCGCCAGCAACGAATGCCGCGTCGTGGTGCTCACCGGTGCCGGACGCGGATTCTGCTCGGGCCTGGACCTGACCGACCCGAATCCGGCGCGGGCGGGCGGCGGCATCGAGTTCCCGCGGTCGGGCATGCGCTGGCAGGAACGCATCGCGAACCTCACCGCGAAGATCCACCGGTTGCGGCAACCGGTGATCGCGGCGGTCAACGGTCCCGCGTACGGCGGCGGTTTCGGCATCGCGCTGGCGTGCGACATCCGCCTGGCCTCGGCGACGGCCCGGTTCTGCACGCCGTTCATCAAGCTCGGCCTCGGCGGCTGCGACATCGGCGTCAGCTACACGCTGCCCCGCATCGTCGGTGCCGGGCAGGCGTTCGACCTGATCCTCACCGCGCGAGCGGTCGACGCCGACGAGGCGCTGCGGTTGGGCATCGTCTCGCGAATCTGCGACCCGGTGCTCGACGAGGCGCTGGCCATCGCCGAAACACTCTGCAGCTACGGCAAATTCGGCGTCGAATCGACCAAACAGGTGCTGTGGGCCAACCTGGAGGCCGCCAGCCTCGAGGCCGCGTTGCATGTCGAGAACCGCAGCCAGATCCTGGCGTCCACCAGCGGCGAGATGCTCGGGGCGGCTAGTGCGGTGTTGCCCCGCCGTCGGCAATGATGCCCTGACCGGTGATGTAGCTGCCGGCGTCGGAGGTCAAAAGCAAAGCAGCGCCGACCATTTCGTCGGGCGTGCCCAACCGCCTCATCAGCGTGCCGCCGACCATCCCTTCGATCACCTCCGGCGGGTTCTGCTGCATCATGTACGTGTCGATCGGCCCAGGGGCGAGCGCATTGACGCGGATGCCGAAGTGCACGAACTCCGCGGCCATCGACCTGGTGAACGACATCATCGCCGCCTTGGCCGACGAGTAGATCGACAGCATCGGCGAAAAGATGAACGCACCGATCGACACCATGTTCAGCACCGCGGCGTGCTCGCTGGCCTTCAGATGCGGCAGCGCTTCCTGCACCAGGAACACCGGACCGCGCACGTTGACGTCGTACGACTTGGCCAACGCATCGGCGTCGATCTGGCCGAGCGGTTGGGCCAGCGGGTTCGCGGCGTTGTTGACCACGACGTCCACGCCGCCGAACTCGTCGACCGTCCGCTGCACCAGCGCACGCAGCCCGTCGAGATCGCCGAGATGCGTCGGCACGCCGATGGCCTCGCCGCCGAGGGAACGCAGATGTTCGGCAGCCTGTTCGCAGGCGTCGGGTTTCCGGCTGGCCACCGCCACCCGCGCGCCTGCGAGCACATAGCCCTCGGCCAGTGCGAGGCCGATTCCCCGGGTGCCACCCGTCACGATGACAGTGCGGCCGGTCATGTCGAAAAGACGGTCGAACGCTTCGCGATTCACGCCGCTCAGTAGAACAGATCCGGATTGGCGGCCACGTACTGCTCGACGGTTTGTGCGGGCCGACCGGTGATCTGCTCGACGTCGTCGGTGGCCCGGTCGTAGCGACCGTCTCGGTGCAACCGGGCCATGGTGGCGAGGTGCTGCCGGACATGGTCGGGAAGGCCGGCGGGCCCGAGCACGTCGCGTTCCCATGCGTCGAGCGGGACATCCTGGCCCGTGATCGGGCGGCCCAGCGCCCGGCCGTATTGCTCGGCGAGCCCGTCGACGTCGAGCGCCTCGGGGCCGGTGAGTTCGACCACTCCGCCGAGCCGGTCGGACGGGTCGCGCAGCAGGGCGGCGACGACGCGGGCGACGTCGTCCGCGGTGACCGGTGAGGTGCGCCCGGTCCCGAACGGCAGCGCCAGCACGCCACGCTCGCGAAGCCCCGGTTTGGCCAGCATCGTGAACAGCGGGTTGTCGAGGAAAGTGGTTGGCCTGACATGGATCACCGGCAGACCCGACCAGTTCAGGACGTGCTCGGCCAGCCAATGCAACCGGTGCTGGTTGGACTCGTCGGTGCTCGTCAACGTCATCTGCGACACCGTCATCTGCGACATGTTCACGAGCGCGTCGAGTCGGCCGCGGTCAAGTGCCACCGCGCACACCTCCGTCGTCGCCCGCAGGTAGTCGGGCGACACGCTCATGTTGAAGAACATCCGCTGCACACCGGCGATCGCGTCGACGATGTCGGCGGCGCGGGGCAGATCGCCGACGACCACCTCGGCGCCCGTCGCCCGCAGCTGGTCGGCGCGTTCGTCGTCGCGGTGCACCATGGCCCGCACCTGCGCGCCGTCCTCGAGCAGCAACTGCACGACACGACGACTGACGCTGCCGATGCCGCCACCTGCTCCGGTGATCAGATATGTGGCACTCACCAGCCCATCCTGCCAGCACTTCGTTTTTCGGCCTGTCGATAGCCGGCCAGCTGGCCGAATTCGTTTTGCTCCATCGGCAAGGACCACGATCCCGGATGCATGTAACGACGACGGCGATACCGGCGATAACCTGGGTTGCCGGGGGTGCCCTCCGGCTCATGGCAACGTTGTCTGATTGGTCACATCGGGGATGAAAAATGATTGTGGGAAAAGGATTTCGTATTTTGTAGCGATCTTGATACAGCTCGGTTAGATTGCCATCGGCAACCACACTCACCGGATCTGTGCTCGGCGCGACTCTCAGCGGGACCCGCCGCATCCTCAGATCGCCGACCGGGTCGATGCGTTTGCTACTTGATGGTGTGCAGGGGGCATGCGATGCGCACCTGCGTTGTCCGGTTTCTACGTGAGGGTTGTCGTGTCCGCTGGCATCAAGAAGTGGTGTCGCATCAGCCTCGCCGCGCTGGCGTGTGCACTGTTAGCTGTCGTCATGACGTGTAATGCGCCCGCGGGCGCCGTCGTCGGTTGGCATCAGCCCATGACGCCGCCGCTGACTACGCCGTGGACTCACTTGGTCGGACCCGACAACGCGCTGCCCGACTACCCACGCCCGCAGATGACGCGGACCCGTTGGCGCAACCTCAACGGCGTCTGGGATTACACCGGCAGATCCGCACGCAACGCGCTGCCTGCCCCGCCCGCCCCCAACGACTACACCGAGCGGATTCTGGTCCCCTATCCGACGGAGTCCGCGCTGTCCGGCATCCAGCGTCACGACGAACAGATGTGGTACCGCAAGGTGTTCAAGCTGCCCAGCGACTGGCTCGGACGCCACGTGCTCCTGCATTTCGGTGCCGTCGACCAGATCGCCACGGTGTGGGTCAACAACCACGAAGTCGCCCACCATGAAGGCGGATACACCGAGTTCACCGCCGACATCACCAAGGCGCTGCGCTTCCCAGGCGCACAGGAGATCGTCGTGCGGGTCGACGACCGCAACGAGTCCAACGCGTTCCCGGTCGGCAAGCAGCGCAACGCGCCCAAGGGGCTGTTCTACACCGGGTCGTCAGGGATCTGGCAGACCGTGTGGATCGAACCGGTGCGCGCCACCCACATCGACAAGCTCGACATCACCCCCGACCTGACGAGCCTCACGGTGACGCCCCGGGTCACCGGCAAGAAGAACGAGCGCGCCGAGGTGGTGGTCTCCGCACCCGGTGGCGCGGTGGCGTCAATGGCGACCGGTGAGGCGGGGCAGGCGGTGCGCCTGCCGATGCCGAACGCGCGCCTGTGGTCCCCGGACGATCCGTACCTCTACGACATCAAGGTCCGGCTGGTCAGTCCGGCGGGCAAGGTCGTCGACGAGGTGTCCAGCTATGCCGGGCTGCGCACCATCGGGACTGTCAACGACGCCAAGGGCAGACCGCGAATCGCGTTGAACGGCAAGATGGTGTTCCTGCACGGACCGCTTGATCAGGGCTACTGGCCCGACGGGCTCTACACCGCACCCACCGACGATGCACTGAAGTTCGACCTCGAGCAGACCAAGGCGTTCGGGATGAACTTCGTGCGCAAGCACGCCAAGGTGGAACCGGCGCGGTGGTACTACTGGGCCGACAAGCTGGGACTGCTGGTGTGGCAGGACATGCCGTCGCTTTACGTGTCGCTCGACATACCGGTCGGCCCGCTGCCGGATCCGCCGCCGGAGGCGAAGGCCAATTTCGAACGCGAACTGATGGCGATGATCGACCAGTTGCGCAGCGTGACCTCGATCGTCGGCTGGGTGCCGTTCAACGAGGGCTGGGCCGAATACGACACCGCCAGGATCGCGGGCGCGGTGAAGGCGGCCGACCCGACCCGCATGGTCGACGCGAACAGCGGGGTGAACTGCTGCAAGTCGCGCCCCGACAGCATGGCGGGCGACATCTACGACGACCACACCTACGTCGGTCCCGGCCATCCGCCCATGGCCGACGACCGCGACCGCCGGGTACGCGTGCTCGGCGAGTACGGCGGGCTCGGGATGGTGCTCGACCAGAATCGGTGGCCCGGACCACCGGAGGCCTACGAGATGGCCCCGGATGCAGCGAAATTGACCGAGCGCTACGTCAAGATCAGCCAGGAACTCGAGGACGTCATCCGCAACGGCGGCCTGTCGGGTGCGATCTACACCCAGACGACCGACGTCGAGAACGAGGTCAACGGGTACATGAGTTACGACCGCCGGGTGATCAAGATGCCTCTTGCGGTGATCGCCGATCGCAATCGCGCGGTGATCGCGACGGGGACGGATCCGGGCGACCGTCGCTGACCAACGCGCGGCGGGTGACGAATTCGCGACCCGCGACCTCGAGGCGGTGCGCCAGCAGTTGCAAGGGCCGCGAGAAATCGTCGGGCGCCACCTCGACGAGGTCCGGGTACAGCGGATCGTTGTGGATCGGCAGCCCCAGCGAGGCCATGTGCAGACGAAGCTGATGGGTGCGGCCGGTGCGTGGCGTCAGCCGATACAGCCCGTCGCCTGCGTGCTCGATCAGCGTCTCGGCGTTCGGCTCCCCCGGCTCGGCTACTGCCTGTAACTGCCCACGCCGCTTGACGATTCGGTTGCGCACGACGATCGGGAAGTCGAGGCTCGGATCGACGTCCGCGCGCGCGAGATACGTCTTGCGGACTTCGCCGCGCGAGAACAGCGTCTGATACCGGCCGCGAACCTCACGCCGTGTGGTCAACAGCAGCACGCCCGCCGTGAGCCGGTCCAGCCGGTGCGCAGGCGACAGTTCCGGTAGGTCGAGTTCACGCCGCAACCGCACCACCGCCGTCTGCGCGACGTGTCTGCCGCGCGGCATGGTCGCCAGGAAGTGTGGTTTGTCGACCACGACGATGTCGTCGTCGCGGTAGAGCACCGGTATGTCGAACGGCACCGGGACCTCGTCGCGCAGCTCGCGGTAGAAGTAGACATGCGAACCGGCGGGCAGTGCGGTGGTCGGGGTGACGACGGTGCCGTCGGGCAGAACCACTTCTCCGGCAAGCACTTTCGCCGCGGCGTCGGCTCCCCAGCGGGCCAGGAACTCGTCCACCACCAGGCCGCCGCGCAACCGCACCCGCGCCGGGCCGAGGCCGTCGCGCACCGGAAGCGGTGCCGGTCTCAATTCAGCGGAACCGGCTCGAGGATCTCGGCGCGCGCCTCGGGAGCGGCGGCGCGCAGCGCGTCGGCGGACTCGTCGTCGGGTTGCTGCTGCGAGCGGACCTCGGCGTCGACCCGCGCGATGTAGGTGGCCACCTCGCGGTCGACGTCCTCGGCGCTCCAACCCAGCACGGGCGCAACGACTTCGGCGACCTCCCTGGCACAGTCGACGCCGCGGTGCGGGTACTCGATCGAGATCCGCATCCGGCGGGCCAAAATGTCCTCCAGATGCAGCGCGGCCTCGGCCGCTGCGGCGTACCAGGCCTCGACCTTCAGATACACCGGCGCCTCTGTGATCGGCGTCAACAGTTCGGGCCTGCCCTTGGCCATCGCGAGCACCTCGCCGATCAGCGAACCGTAGCGGTCGAGCAGGTGGCGCACCCGGTACGGGTGCAGACCGTAATGCGCACCCACACTTTCGGTCTGGTTCACCAGCGCGAAGTAGCCGTCGGCGCCCATCAGCGGCACCCTCTCGGTGATCGAGGTCGCGACACGGGCGGGGATGAACTCGGCGGCCGCGTCGATCGCGTCGCCGCCCATCACCCGGTAGGTGGTGTACTTGCCGCCTGCGATCGCGACCAGGCCAGGGGCGGGCACCGCCACCGCGTGCTCGCGCGACAGCTTGGAGGTCTCCTCGCTCTCCCCCGCCAGCAGCGGCCGCAGGCCGGCGTAGACGCCGTCGATGTCGTCGTGCGTCAGCGGCGTCGCCAGCACGGTGTTGACGTGGCCGAGGATGTAGTCGATGTCGGCCTTGGTGGCCGCCGGGTGGGCCAGGTCGAGGTTCCAGTCGGTGTCGGTGGTGCCGATGATCCAGTGCGTGCCCCACGGGATGACGAACAGCACCGACTTCTCGGTGCGCAGGATGATCGCCACCTCGCTGACGATGCGATCGCGTGGCACCACCACGTGCACGCCCTTCGAGGCCCGCACCCGGAACCGTCCGCGTTGTTTGGACAGCGCCTGGATCTCGTCGGTCCATACCCCGGTGGCGTTGACGACGACATGGCCGCGCACCTCGGTCACGTCGCCGTTCTCCGAATCGCGGACCCGCACGCCGATCACCCGGTCACCCTCGCGCAGCAGCGACACCACCTGGGTGGAGGTCCGCACCACCGCGCCGTAGTGGGCCGCGGTGCGGGCCACCATCATGGTGTGACGCGCGTCGTCGACGACGGTGTCGTAATAGCGGATGCCGCCGATCAGCGACGTCCGCTTCAGTCCCGGCGACAACCGCAGCGCGCCGGCGCGGGTCAGATGCTTTTGTGCGGGAACGGATTTCGCGCCGCCCAACTGGTCGTAGAGGAAGATGCCCGCGGCGATGTAGGGCCGTTCCCACCATCGATGGGTGAGCGGGAACAGAAACGGCAACGGTTTGACCAGATGCGGCGCGAGTGTGGTCAGCGACAGTTCCCGCTCGTGCAGCGCTTCGCGCACCAACCCGAACTCCAGTTGTTCGAGGTAGCGCAGCCCGCCGTGGAACATCTTGCTGCTGCGACTCGACGTGCCCGACGCGTAGTCGCGGGCCTCGACGAGCGCGACCTTCAGACCGCGTGTCGCCGCGTCGAGGGCGGCGCCCGCGCCGACCACGCCGCCACCGATCACGACGACGTCGAACTGCTCGGTGCCGAGCCGCTGCCACGCTTGTTTGCGCTGCTCCGGGCCGAGCAACGTCTCACCATTGACCGTGGTCGGGTCGCTCACTTCGAATGGATCCCTTGTTACTCGTCGGTACGGTTGTCCATTCACAGGTTACGGGTTAGTCGAGATCGTCGTGTGTCATCAACCTGCGGGCCGCCTCGACGATGGAGCCGGACAGCGACGGGTAGACCGACAGCGTCTGCGCCAGGTCGGTGACCGTGAGGTTGTTCTGCACGGCGAGCGCGATCGGCAGGATCAGTTCGGAGGCGATCGGCGCGACCACCACACCGCCGATCACGACGCCGGTCGCCGGCCTGCAGAAGATCTTCACGAAGCCCAGCCGCAGCAGCGACATCTTGGCCCGCGCGTTGGTGTTCAGCGGCAGCGTCAGGGTGCGCGCGGCGACCGTGCCGTCGTCGATCCGCGACTGCGGAACGCCCACCGCGGCGATCTCCGGCCTGGTGAACACCGCGGCCGCCACCGTCCGCAACCGGATCGGGCTGACCGCCTCGCCCAGCGCGTGATACATCGCGATGCGACCCTGCATGGCGGCCACCGACGCCAGCGGCAGCAGCCCGGTGCAGTCGCCGGCGGCGTAGATCCCCGCCGCCGAGGTGCGTGACACCCGGTCCACGGTCAGGTAGTTGCCCTGCCCGAGCGTGATGCCGACCTTTTCCAGACCAAGGCCCGACGTGTTGGGCACCGAACCGACCGTCATCAGCGCGTGGCTGCCCTCGACGGTGCGCCCGTCGGCCATCCTCACCAGCACTCCATCGGACGTCCGCGTCACCGATTCGGCCCGCGCGTTCTTGACGAGCTTGACGCCGCGTTCAGCGAACGCCTCCTCCAGCACCGCGGCGGCGTCAGAGTCCTCGTGCGGCAGGATCTGGTCGCGGCTGGCCACCACCGTCACCGGGACACCGAGTTCGGTGTAGGCGTTACAGAACTCGGCACCGGTGACGCCGGAGCCGACGATGATGAGGTGCTGGGGCAGCTCGTGAAGGTCATAGAGCTGACGCCAGTTCAGGATTCGTTCCCCGTCGGGCACCGCATTGGGCAGCACCCGCGGGCTGGCGCCGGTGGCGATCAGCACGACGTCGGCCTTCAGTGTCGCGACCCTGCCGTCGACCGTCGTGACCTTCACCCGGTGCTGCGCCAGCCCGGAGGTGTCGTCGACCAGTTCGCCGCGACCGGCCACCACGTTGACGCCTGCGCGCAGCAGTTGATGACCGATGTCGGTCGACTGCGACTTCGCCAGCGTCTTGACCCGGTTGTGGATCTGGTCCAGCGAGATCTTCGCGTCCTCGATCGCGATGTCGAAGCCGAGCGGCGACGCGCGACGCAGTTCGGTGCGCACTCCCGTCGACGCGATCAGCGTCTTGGACGGCACGCAGTCCCACAGCACGCAGGCGCCTCCGATGCCGTCGGAGTCGACGACGGTGACCTCAGCCACCTCACGGCCCCGTGCGGCCGCGACGAGCGCCGCCTCATAGCCGGCGGGTCCGCCGCCGATGATCACGATGCGGGTTGCCACCGCCCTAACCTAACGAAGCCAGAGGTTGGCCGCCCAGCCACTGGGCGAAGCCTTAGGCTTTCCCCGTGACGCTGTACGCCGCCTACGGATCGAACATGCATCCGGAGCAGATGTTGGAGCGCGCTCCCCACTCACCGATGGCGGGGACGGGGTGGCTGCACGGCTGGCGGCTGACGTTCGGCGGCGAGGACATCGGTTGGGACGGCGCGCTGGCCACCGTCGTCGAGGATCCCTCGTCGAAGGTGTTCGTCGTGCTCTACGACATGACGAAGGAAGACGAAAAGAACCTCGACCGCTGGGAAGGTTCAGAGCTGGGCATCCACAAGAAGATCCGGTGCCGCGTCGACCGGACATCGTCGGACACCAGCTTCGAACCGGTGCTCGCGTGGCTGTACGTGGTGGACGCCTGGGAGGGCGGCATCCCGTCGGCGCGCTACCTCGGTGTGATGGCTGACGCCGCCGAAATCGCCGGTGCGCCAGCGGAATACGTGCACGATCTGCGCACCCGCCCGGCCCGCAACATCGGCCCGGGCACAACCTAGCCCGGTCTCCCCGGCGAGCGACCGTGTCTGCACATCGACACGCGGCGGTTTGTTGGCATTTCGCGGTCGCTCACGCCGCGCGGGCATGACGAAGGTGTCTGTCGATGCGGCCAACGAAGTCCCACGCCCGGTATCTGACGTCTTCGAACACGATCGCGAAGACGGTCCATCCGACGTCCTGCAGGGCGGCCTGACGTCGGCGGTCTCGTCGCATCGCCTCGGGGCCGCTGTGCCAGTCCTCGCCGTCGTATTCCACCGCCAGGCGCTGCTCCGGCCAGGCGAAATCGACGCGACGCCACTCGCCGTTGCCGTCGAGGATCTCGTGCTGCAGCACCGGCAGCGGCAGCCCACCGTCGATCATCTTCAGTCTGGCTTCGCTCTCCATGGGTGATTCGGCCAGGCCGTCCGCAACCGGAATCAACTCGCGGACGGCGACGATGCCGCGCCGTCCCGCTTGCTGGGCAGCGGCCTGCGACAAATCGGCGCGCTGGCATGTCCCGCTGCGCAGCGCGGCGTCCAACGTCGCCAAAGCGCGAGGCCGGTGAACACTGCGAGCCACCTCGACGGCCGTCCACGCTGGCGACGTGGCGAGACGCTCACTTACTCTGACCAACGGTGCGCCGTCGCGCCGGTGAACTACGAGGCCGTCCGCATTGCGCAACCGCGAACCGGGCGGACTGAGCACATGCAGATCGGCGGGCTGTTCGGTATCGAAGCCGTGAAGTGCCGCCGCCGTGGAGAGGCAGACCGGAACAGGGGTACCGCAGGCGAAGTCCAACCCGCGCAATCGGGTCAGGTCGTCCGGCTCGCCTCGGCAGTAGATGCCTTGCCACATCCGTTCCAGCACACCGGAATTAACCATGGCTTCGAATTTCCGCCTGCTGAGGTGCGTCAGAATTTGGCCGCTGCTCGCGATCCCGTTCTGACGGTCGAACAACGCGTCGAGCTCTGGATGCACACCTCAGATCGTCACCCGCGGACTCACCCGGCGGGAGCGCCAACCGACCGCCCTGTGGATAACCCGCGGCGAGCGACCGCAAAATGCCAGCGGTACACGGCGTGTCGATGTGCAGACACGGTCGCTCGCGCCAAGGAGCGTCAACTCAGAACTGGGCGGCCTGGTCGATGATGTTGACCAGCACCCGCACCCCCACCGCCAGCGCGCGCTCGTCGAGGTCGAACGTCGGCTGATGCAGATCGAGTTGCGGGCCTCGGCCCGACCACACGCCGAGGCGGGCCATCGCGCCGGGCACCTCTTCGAGATACCACGAGAAGTCCTCGCCGCCACCGGACTGGCGGGTGTCGCACAGGACGTCGGAGCCGATCGCCTCGATGGCGTGGGTGAGGATGCGCGTCGAGATCTCCTCGTTGACCACCGGCGGCACACCGCGCCGGTACAGCAGCGTGTGCTCGATGCCGAGCGGCGCCAGCAACGACGAAACAATCTCGTGCACAATCGATTCCAGCGAATCCCAGGTGTCGCGGCTGGCCGTGCGGATGGTGCCCGCCAGCGTGCCGGTCTGCGGGATGGCGTTGGCGGCCACGCCCGCGTTCACCGCACCCCACACCATCACCGTGCTGTTGCGCGGGTCGATGCGCCGCGAAAGGATGCCGGGCACGCCGGTGATCAGTGTGCCCAGCCCGTACACCAGGTCGCCGGTCAGATGCGGACGCGACGTGTGCCCACCGGGCGACTGCAGCGTCACTTCGAGTTGGTCGGCGGCCGACGTGATCGGCCCGGCCCGCAGCGCCACCTTGCCGACAGCCAGTCGCGGGTCGCAGTGCAACGCGAAGATCCGTGACACCCCGGTCAGCGCACCCGCCGCGATCGCGTCGATCGCGCCGCCCGGCATCAGCTCCTCGGCGGCCTGGAAGATCAGCCGCACGCCGACCGGCAGTTCGGGCACCGACGCCATCGCCAGCGCCGCGCCGAGCAGCACCGCGGTGTGCGCATCGTGGCCGCAGGCGTGCGCGACGTTGGGCACCACCGACGCGTACGTCGCCCCGGTGCGCTCGGCCATCGGCAACGCGTCCATGTCGGCGCGCAGCGCGATCCGCGGGCCGTGCTCCGGCCCGAAATCGCACGTCAACCCGGTTCCGCCGGGCAGCACCTTCGGGTTCAGCCCCGCGTCGGCCAATCGGGATGCGACGAATTGGGTGGTCGCGAACTCCTGGCGGCCCAACTCCGGGTGGGCGTGGATGTGCCTGCGCCAGGCGACCAGGTCGTCGTAGTGGGCGTCCAGCCACAACTCGGTGGCATCGGAGAGGCTCATGCGCGATCCGCCT
This sequence comes from Mycobacterium sp. 3519A, assembly GCF_900240945.1. Taxonomy (NCBI): domain Bacteria; kingdom Bacillati; phylum Actinomycetota; class Actinomycetes; order Mycobacteriales; family Mycobacteriaceae; genus Mycobacterium; species Mycobacterium sp. 3519A. The sequence goes on along the minus strand of NZ_OESG01000013.1, from coordinate 887,445 downwards.
CCGCTACTCGCTCGCAGAGGCTCATGACGCCCTCCTCGCCTGCAGGTCGAGCACCCGATCCCGCTCGGCTGGCGTCTCGGCCAGGCTGACGACGGTGCGGGCCAGCATGATCGCGCCCTCGACGACCGCCTTGTCCGCGCTGGGCCCTGCCGCCGCGGCGGCGAATGCAGGCTGGTGAATCGACGCACCGCCCGCCTCGACGCCGACGATCGGATGGATGCCCGGCATCACCTGCGTGACGTTGCCCATATCGGTGCTGCCCAACGGCAACGTGGCCTCGACGCTTTCCGGAACGGGAGTGCGGCCCAACCGGACCATCTCGCCGCGGAACACCGACGCCAGCCACTCGTCCGGCGCCAACTCGGCATAGGCGGGCGCGGTCTCGGTCACCGTGTGCGTGCAACCCGTGCCGACGGAACCGGCCGCGAAGCAGCCGGCCATCTTGTCCTCGAGGTCACGCAGCGACTCGGAGTTGGCCGCGCGCATCGTGTAACGCAGTTCGGCACGCGCCGGAATGACATTGGTCGCCTGCCCGCCGTCGGTGACGATGCCGTGCACCATCTGCCCCGGAGCCAGATGTTGGCGCAACAGGCCGATCGCGACCTGCGCGACGGTGACCGCATCGGCGGCATTGACACCGAGGAACGGCGCGACGGCGGCGTGTGATTCCTGGCCTGCGTAGCGCACCGTCACCTCGGACAGTGCCAGCGAGCGCGCCGCGGCGATGTCGACGGGCCCGGGATGCAGCATCACCGTCACCGCGATGTCGTCGAACGTTCCAGCCTTGAGCAGCAACGCTTTTCCGCCGCCGGCCTCCTCGGCGGGCGTTCCGACCAACGCGATTGTCAGGCCGAGGTCGTCGGCGACGTCGGCCAGTGCCAGCGCGGTGCCGACAGCCGATGCGGCGATGATGTTGTGCCCGCACGCATGTCCGATTTCGGGCAGCGCGTCGTACTCTGCGCAGATGCCGATCACCAGCGGGCCGCTGCCGTAGTCGGCACGAAACGCGGTGTCCAGGCCGCCGACGGCCCCGGTGACCGCGAACCCGCGCTCGGCGACCAGCGATTGCGTCTTGGCGCAGCTGCGATACTCGGCGAACGCGAGTTCGGGTTCGGCGTGAATCGAGTGCGACAGTTCGACCAGATCGCCGCTGCGCCGGTTGACGGCGTCTTCGACGCTTGTCGACGCGGTCGCGGTGGGCATCTCAGCAGTATCTCACTGTCCCGACGGCCGCCCGGCCGACGGCTATAAGCTGCCCTACCGTGACGAGCCCGGAAGCGGCGGCGCAGCAAGCGGCGACCGCGATCATCGAGCGCACCGGCGTCCGCACCCACGACATCGCCGTCGTCCTCGGCTCGGGCTGGGCCCCCGCCGCGGCGCAACTGGGTGAACCGGTGGCGGTGGTTCCGATGGCCGAGTTGCCTGGCTTCACCCCGCCGACCGCCGAGGGTCATGGCGGGCAGCTGCTGTCGGTACACATCGGCGAGCACCGGGTGCTGGTGTTCGTCGGCCGCATCCACGCCTACGAGGGACACGACCTGCGCCACGTCGTGCACCCCGTCCGGACGGCGTGCGCGGCGGGTGCGCACACCGTGGTGCTGACCAACGCCGCGGGCGGCCTGCGCGACGACTACACCGTCGGGCAGCCGGTGCTGATCAGCGATCACCTCAACCTGACGGCCAGATCCCCACTCGTCGGCGCGCATTTCGTCGACATGGTCGACGCCTATGCGCCGCGGCTGCGGACACTGGCCCGCGAGATCGATCCCTCGCTTTCCGAGGGCGTGTACGCCGCGCTGCCAGGCCCGAACTACGAGACTCCCGCCGAGATCCGGATGCTGCGCACGCTGGGCGCCGATCTGGTCGGCATGTCGACCGTGCACGAGACCATCGCCGCCCGCGCCGCGGGCGCGCGGGTGCTCGGCGTATCGCTGGTGACGAACCTCGCGGCCGGTATGACCGGTCAGCCGTTGAGCCACGACGAAGTGTTGGAGGCGGGCCGTCGATCCGCGACGCGGATGGGCTCTCTGCTCGGCGCGGTGATCGCGCGGGTCTGACGGGTCAGCCGCTTGCTGATCCACACCACGCTGCGCGCCATCAACGGCGCCGCGAACAACATCAGCAGGATGCGCACCACCTGCGCGGCGATGATGAACGTCACGTTGGATCCGGTCTCGACGGCGGTCGCCAGCACGGCGTACACCCCACCGGGGCTGGTCGCGAGGTAGCCCTCGAGCGGGGTGAGCTTGGCGAAGTGGGCCAACACCACACCCAGTCCGGCCGTCGCGACGCCGAGCGCGACGATCAGACCGATCGCGGCGGGCAGCATCCGGCCGATCGCGCGCAGCGATTCCCTGGTGAACGCCAACCCGGCCTGCCAGCCGATCACCATGTAACCGGCCTGCACCAGCAGCGCAGGCACGGACAACCCGAAGGAGAAGCCGGTGACCTCCAGCGCCACGGTCAGCGCCATCGGGCCGAGCAGACCGGCGCCGGGCAGGTGGATCAGCTTGCCGGCCGTCGCGCCGACAAGCACGAGCGCGATCAACATGACGACGCTGAGATACCAAGGGGCGGTGCGGCTTTGCGTGACGGAGGCGGACGCATGCGATCTGTCCGCGTGATAGATCAAGGTCACCACGACGGGCATCGACGCCGTCACCAGGCCGACGCGCAGGTATTGCACAACGGAGACGACGCGGTCGTCGCCGCCGAGTTCGCGGGCGATCGCGACCAGACCGGACGCCCCGCCCGCCACCAGCGCGAGCGATCCCGTCAGCGGGGTGACGTCGCGGTGCAGTCCGAGCAGCGCACCCGCGACGATGCTGAGCAGCAGGGTGGCGACGGCGATCGCGAGGACGACCGGCCAGTCCTTGCCCAGTGCGCCCACAGCATCCTGATGGACCATCGTCCCTATGTAGACGCCGAGCACGCCTTGTGCGGCGATGCCTGCAATACGGGGTACCCGACTAGGAGCCAGCGATGTCAGCGCGAGCACGACCCCGACGACGAGGGCGGCGAACAGTGCGGCGGACGGCACACCGATGCGGGTGAGCGGGTAGGTGACCGCGACTGTGGTCGCGATCAGCAAGGCCCACCGGAGCATCCGCATCATATCGTTTACAAGTATGCCCTTGGTAAATCGCGACTGCAACATGCGGTGAGGTGCGTGACAGTCAGCAACTACCAAGGTATAACTTGGTTATGGCGCGTACAGATTCACCGGCGACCGAGCTGCGGGAATCGATGATGGCCGTCGCCAGGCAGATGCGCAGGCACCGGCTCGACCACGGCCTGACGCTCAGCCAGATGGAGCTGCTCAGCGAGATCAGCCGTGCCGGCGTCACCACGCCCGCCGAGCTCGCGAACCAATTGCATGTCCGCGTGCAGTCACTGACCGACAGCATCAACGAACTGCTCAGCCGCGACCTGATCGCGCGCCGCCCCGACGAGCACGACCGGCGCCGCCAGCTCATCGAACTCACCGACGACGGCGTCGCGCTGCTGGATGCCGACCGCGCGGAACGGGATGCCTGGCTGCATGCGACGATGCGCGACAACCTCACACCGCTGGAATTCGACCTGCTGATGCTCGTCGCGCCTGTGCTCCGCAAGCTGGCATACAGCGACGTGAAAGCGGGCACACTGACCGCATGACTTCGTCGCGGCACCAGCCGAGTATGGCGCCGTCCTCGGTTGCGCAGGAGTGGATCTCGCACGACCCCGATCCGGACACCGCCGCGGAACTGGCGGCGCTCAGCGAGGATGAACTCGACGAGCGGTTCGCCAAGCCGTTGACCTTCGGCACCGCGGGTCTGCGTGGCCCGCTGCGCGGCGGGCCGAATGGGATGAACCTGGCCGTCGTGCTGCGCACCACGTGGGCGGTCGCCAAGGTGCTCAAGGAACGGGGACTGGCGGGTAAACCGGTGATCGTCGGCAGAGACACTCGGCACAAGTCGGAGGATTTCGCCTTGGCGGCCGCAGAAGTGCTTGCCGCCGAGGGCTTTTCGGTGACCTTGATGTTCGTTGCGGTGCCGACGCCGGTCCTCGCGTTCGCGGTGCGGCACAACCGCGCGGCGGCGGGCATCCAGATCACCGCGTCGCACAACCCGCCGTCCGACAACGGCTACAAGGTCTACTTCGAGGGCGGGTTTCCGATCGTGCCGCCCATTGACGAGCACATCGAGCGGGCCGCCGCCGACGCGCCGCCCGCCGACGAGATCGCGCGCCAACCGGTTCAGCCGTCCGGCGTCGATGTGGTTCAGCACTACATCGAGCGGGCGGGACGGCACCGGCTCACCCACGGCGACGTGCGGATCGCGCTGACGCCGCTGCACGGGGTGGGTGGCGAGTTCGCGATGGACGCGTTGGTGCGGGCCGGGTTCACCGACATCCATGTGGTCGAGAGCCAGTTCGCGCCCGATCCGGACTTCCCCAGCGTCGCGTTGCCCAATCCGGAGGAGCCTGGCGCGGTCGACGCACTGTTGCGGCTCGCCGCCGAGGTGGACGCCGAAGTCGCCATCGCGCTGGACCCCGACGCGGACCGGTGCGCCGTCGGGGTGCCGACCCCGAACGGCTGGCGAATGCTTTCCGGTGACGAAACCGGTTGGCTGCTCGGCGATTACATCCTCACGCAGACCGAGCCCGGCCCGGTCTCCGAGGCCACATTGGTGGCCAGCACCGTGGTGTCGTCACGCATGTTGGCGGCCATCGCCGAGGACCACGGTGCCAAGCACGTGGAGACGCTGACCGGATTCAAGTGGTTGGCCCGGGCCGACGTGGACCGACCGGGCAGTACGCTGGTCTACGCGTACGAAGAGGCGATCGGCCACTGTGTCGATCCCGGTGCGGTCCGCGACAAGGACGGCATCAGCGCTGCGGTGATGGTGTGCGATCTGGTTGTCGCGCTGCGGGATGACGGCCGCACGGTGCTCGATGCGCTGGACGGCCTGGCGCGCAGGCACGGTGTGCACACCACGACGGCGGTGACGCGACACGTCGCAGACGTCGGCGAGGCGGAAGCGGTGATGGCCAGACTGCGCGCGACGCCGCCCGATCGGCTGGCCGGCTTCGAGGTGGCGGTGACGGACCTGAAGGCGTGGCGGCCGCCGACCGACGGGCTGGTGTTCTTCGGCGGCGATGAGCAGGACTGGGTCAGGGTGGTCGTGCGGCCCTCGGGCACCGAGCCGAAGCTCAAGTCCTACATCGAGGTTCGCTGCGCAAACTCCTCCGACCTCAAGGGTGCCCGCGCCAGGGCGGCGAAGCTTCGCGACAAACTGGTGGCCATCGCTGCGCAGTTCTGAGGCCCGGTGCTGGTAAAAGCAGGTACCTCACTACTCATGCAGAGCCCCCGGCGGCGAGTCAGCCTGGAGATACTCGATCCGTCACGCATGGGAGGTAGTGATGGCCATGCCCGCCCTGACCCTGCAGCGCCCGCACGTCGGCGTGATCACGGCGGTGGATCAGTCGACGAATTCCAGGCCGTATTCGGTGTGGCGGGAGCAGGCGCGTAGCCGACTGGCCGACCTTCGGGTACAACTCGACGAGTTGGAGACGGGCCCGAAGTCGGACAGTCATTGTCGCGAGGCGCGACGGCAACTCGACGAGGCACTGCAGATCATCGATGCGGCGCCGCGGCTGCGAAGCATGTGGAACGGCATCGACATCCAGGCCACCTGGTTTCGCATCCACGCGGTGGACACCGCGGTGATCCGCTTCGCCAGACCGCAAGTGGTCAGGGCGAAGCTGCCGGGCATCGTGGCCGACGGGGCGGAACTGCTCGGCAGCGATCACCCCCGCGTCGTCACGCTGCGCGAACTCGCCACACAAGCCGATTGGGACAGCCACGCCCGAGAGACCATCGTGCACAGCGTCAAGGCGGTGTACGACGCATCCGACAGCGAGAACATGCGGTTGCGCAGCTTCCGCAATCTGTTGTTCGGCGGCACGCTGGCGCTGGCGGTGATCGCACTCGCAGTCGCGTGCGTCGATTTCGCGTCACGCGGGCGTTGGGGTCTGTCGGATCCGATGACGAGCGCAGGCGCTCCGAGCATTCTCGTGATCGAGCTGCTGGGTCTGGTCAGCGCGAGTCTGGTTGGGGCGCTGGCACTTCGACGGATGCAGGGTACGTCCACCGCGTACTCGGTGCCGATGGCGACGATGCTGCTCAAACTTCCCGCGGGTGCGCTGACGGCGGTCGCAGGAGTGCTGATGATCAAGGCGGGCGTCGCGGGCCCGACGCTGACCGCCTTGAACGAGACGCACGTGATGGGTTACGCCTTGCTTCTCGGCGCATCACAGCAGGGCATCACCGGCCTGGTCGACCGTCAGGCGCAGAAGGTGCTCAACGGCATCTCGTCCAAGGACAACGGCTAGTCAACGCGGGCCGAACTGGCGGTCCCCCGCGTCGCCGAGACCCGGCACGATGTAGGCGACGTCGTTGAGCTTCTCGTCGATGGTCGCGGTGAACAACCGCAGGTTCGGCGCCACCTTCTCCAGTGCCGCAATGCCTTCCGGTGCGCAGACGACGCAGAGCGCCGTGATGTCGACCGCGTTGCGGGACTGCAGCAGGCGCAGCGTGTGCGCCATCGAACCGCCCGTCGCCAGCATCGGATCGAGCACCATCACCGGCTGGGTGCTCAGGTCGTCGGGCAGCGACTCCAAATACGGTGTGGGTTGGTGGGTTTCCTCGTCGCGGGCCACTCCGACGAACCCGACCCGCGCTTCCGGGATCAGCGCATGCGCCTGATCGACCATGCCGAGCCCGGCGCGCAGCACGGGCACCAGCAGCGGCGGATTGGCCAGTCGGCATCCGGTGGTTTCGGCCAGTGGTGTGCGGACCGGGACGGTGTCGCAGGCGGCGTCGCGCGTCGCCTCGTACACCAACATCAGCGTCAGGTCGCGCAGCGCGGCGCGAAACGCGGCGTTGTCGGTGCGCTCGTCGCGCAGGGTGGTCAGCCGCGCGGCGGCCAGGGGGTGGTCGACGAGGCGCACATCCATGCGCGGAACCCTAATGGAACCGAACCGCCGCCGCGGACGTCCTAACACGCATGTTCGCCGATACCGATGCCGTCCGCGCCTTCGGCTCAGCCAACTCGGCCCACGCGGTGGACCTCGCCGCGGTCGCGGCCGCCCTGGCGTCCACACCGAACGCCGCGTCGGACACGATGCTGGGGCCCGTCGGCACCCGGTTCCTGGCCGCATTGACCGAGGCCACCACCGAGGCTTCCCGGGCGGTGACGGCGTTGGCCGACCGGATGGAGACCGCCTGTCGCACAGCGCACCACGCGGCGGGCTCCTACGACAGCGCCGACGCGCAGGCGGGGACGCGAGTGTCCGGGGTGTACTGATGCCGAGTGCACTGGTGTTGGCGCTGACGGCTCCCATCCGTGAGGTGCAGTCGCTGATCGGCGCGGGCTGGTCGGGCGATCTGGGGCTGGCCGCGGCGCACGAGTCGCTGACCGACATCGCGTCGGCGTCCGGCCGCGCGTGGCTGCATGCCGGGCAGACGTGGTCGGGCGCAGGCGCGGACGCCGCGGCACAGTTCGCGGCGGCGACGGTCATCGCCACCGAGGCGCTGGCCGACAGGGTGCAGCAGCTCAGCGTGGTCACGCAGACCGCGGGCGCGGCGGTGGCCCGTGCCAACGACCGGCTAGAGGACATCGTCGAGCGATTCGAGGCGCGGGCCGCTGCTCTGGAGCCCTACCTCGACTCGCCTGCAGTGGAAAAAGAACTGCTTGCCGAGGCGCAGCGGGCGCTCGCCGAGGCCGTCGCGGTGGTCGAGGAACTGCGCGCAGAGTTGCGGGGGCACGCGACCACACTGAGCAGCCCGGCCTCGGCGGCGCCGGCGACCACGCCGGCGGGCATGGCCAGCCCGTCCATCCCGCCGATGAGCCCTATGCCCGGTACGGCGGCGCCGCCGCCGACATCGTCGGGCGGTTTCGGCGAGCTCGCCAAGCTCGCGTCGCATCCGGCGCCGCTACCGGATGCCGCGGTGTTCGGCGACGGGTTCGCGGTCCGGTTGCCCGACGGCAGCACCGCGATGGCGCCGAACCCGGTAGCGGCCAGCGCAGTTCGGCACGCGCTTACGCAACTCGGCGTGCCGTATCAGTGGGGCGGCACCGCGCCAGGCGTCGGGCTGGACTGCAGCGGACTCACGCAGTGGGCCTATCACGAAGCGGGCCTGGACATCCCGCGGCTGGCGCAGGAACAGGACATCGGGGCGGCCGTCGACGGCGGTTCGCTGCGGCCGGGCGACCTGGCGGTGTGGGACGGCCACGTCGCCATGATCGTCGGGAACGGGACCATGATCGAGGCAGGCGATCCCGTTCAGCTGTCACCGATCCGAACGACGAACGCGGGCCAAGGTTTTCAGGGCTTCTGGCGACCGACCGGGTGACCGGTCGTCAGTCATGCCGAGACGCTTCCTGAGCCAGTTGCACGCGCGAAGTGAGCCCTAGTTTGGTGTAGACGTGGGTGAGGTGGGATTGCACAGTGCGCGGAGAGATGAACAGCCTCGCGGCGATGTCGTTGTTGGCGAGGCCTTCACCGACCAATCGGACGACGTCCCGCTCGGCGGGTGTCAGTGACGCCCAGCCACTTGCGGGCCGCTTCCGTTCGCCACGGCGGCGCTGTATGTACGCGATCACCTCACCGGTCGACAATCCCGTCCCCTCGGCCCACGCGGAATCAAAGTCCCTGTCGCCCATTGCTTCACGGAGCGCAACAACTGCGGCTTCGTGAACGGAGTCGAAGATCTTGAAGCGGACCTGAGCGTTGCGCTGCCGTACACCATCTGCGGCGCCATACAGCCGCGCCGCTTCGCGATGCCTACCGGCGACCACAGCAATCAAGGCGTGAATGTCGAGATTGTCGGGAACACCTCCATTGGCCCCCACCGCGGCGACGATCGCGAGCGCGTCGTGCGCGTCTCGATCTGCCTGATCGGGGTCACCCTGCGATAACACCAACCCGGCACGCGTGGTCAGTGCCAGCGACAAGTGCAAACCGGTTGTCGTTGCGACGATATGGTCGGCCTGGCGCCGCGCAGCGGTCAGGTCGCCGCGCGCCAACGCAGCCTGGGCCGGGAAGATGTTCCAGATCGCCATCATGTTGGGTTGCACAGCGAGCAAGTGCCAGCCCGCCGCGATTGCTTCGTCCGCTGCGGCAACGTCACCGGCTGCAAGAGCCGAGGCGGTCAACGCGGCATGGGCAAGACCCGAGTAGAACCCCGGAAGGTCGGCGGCGTCGTCGATCGCCGCGCATGCCGCCTTCCTGGCCGCGATGGGCTCCCCGTGGTGCGCCAGCGTGAGTGCCAGCATGAAGAGAGCCGAACATCGCCAAACCACATCGTGAGCCTCGTCGCACTCCGCGACCACCTCGCGCAGTTGTGCCACGGCGTCGTCGATCTCACCGGCCATCAACAGGGCGATTCCGACGGCCCAACGACACCGCCGCGAGATTGTCCAGTCACCGATGGACTCGGCGATGGCGCGTCCCTCTTCGGCGGGAGCCCGAATGGCCAACGGTTCGCCCGTCGCGATCGCCCCAAGCGCCTGCCAGCCCAGGACGTCGCTGAGCCGCCAGGCGTCGCCTATCGAACGGACCAGGCCGATTGTCTCCTCGAAATAGGATCGGGCCACCTGCGGGTCGTAGACCGCGCTCGCACAGCAAGCGGTGAGGGCTCGTGCAACCAATGCGGGATCGTCGACTTCCCGTGCGATCGCCAGGGCTTCGCGGGCTTGGTCGAGGCGGGCGGTGGCGCCCGTATAAGCATCGAGCACCGCATAGTCGGCGAGCGCAGCTGCGCGCACTGCGGGATTCAGGTCAGCCAGCGCTGCGCGTTGGTCAGTGAGTACTGCGTCGAACCACGCCAGCCCTTCTCGTAAGCGGCCCCGCAGCACCCACAGCGCTTGCAAGGAAGAGGCCAGTTGCAACGCGCTCTCGAAGTCATCATTCTCCCGGCTCCACGCGAAAGCCGCCCGCAGGTTGTCGATTTCGCTGTCGACCTGCTCGAGGCGACGCTCGTGGCTGCTAACTGCCGGAGCGTCGAGCGCTGCTGCCATAGCCGTGTAGTAATCGCGATGCCGAGTTCGCGCATCGTCGGCATCACCGGACTCACCGAGCTTATCCAACGCATACTGACGCACCGTCTCGAGTAGTCGGTATCGCGTTGAGCTGTTTGTGCTTTCAGCGACAACGAGAGACTTGTCCACCAGAAGCGCGAGCAGATCCAGGACCTGAAATCGTTCGACGGGGCCGCCACAAGCGACCGCCGCTGCGGCGTCGAGATCGAACCCACCCATGAACACCGCCAGCCGGGCGAATACGACCCGCTCTGGGGCAGTCAGCAGCGCGTGGGACCAATCCACCGACGCCCGTAGCGTCTGCTGGCGACGCACGACCGTGCGTGCACCGCCGGTCAACAATCTGAAGCGGTCGTGAAGACCGTCGCGGATCTCGGTCAACGACAAGACGCGCACCCGTGCCGCCGCCAGCTCGATCGCCAACGGCACCCCGTCGAGGCGACGGCAGATTTCTGTCACCACCGCCGAATTCTCATCGGTGATGCGGAAGTTGGGCCGGACGTGCCGAGCCCGGTCGGTGAACAATTCGATTGCCTCGTCGGTCAGCGACAGCGACGGCACGCGCCAACTCACCTCGCCGGGTACCCCTATCGGCTCGCGACTCGTGGCCACTATCGTCACCGCAGTACATCCGCCCTGCACCGCGACCACCAGCGCCGCGCACGCATCCAGTAAGTGTTCGCAATTGTCCAGCACCAACAACATCCGCCGGTCTGCGATGAACCGCACGAGCAAGTCCATCGTGGAGTTGCCCTTCTGGTCGGGTAGGCCGAGCGCGCGGATCACTGCGACAGGCACCAGGTTCGGATCGGTGATTGCGGCGAGATCGACCCACACACCACTGTCGAATTCGTCAGCGAGTCTTGACGACATCTCGATCGCCAGACGAGTCTTGCCGATACCGCCTGCCCCGGTCAGCGTCACAAGACGGGTGGAGGCAAGGAGCCCGCGCAGATCGTCGAGGTCGGTCTGGCGGCCGACAAAACTCGTGAACTGCTCTGGAAGATGTTGGGGTGCAATGGTTTGCCGAACTCGCAGCGGAGAGAACTCGTTGCGCAGGTCGGGGTGACACAACTGCACCACGCGTTCTGGGCGCGGGAAGTCGCGCAGTTGATGCAGGCCGAGATCGATCAGCCAGGTATCGGCAGGCAGCCGATCGGCAACCAGGTCTTCGGTGACCCCAGTCAGGATTGTCTGCCCACCGTGTCCCAGGTCGCGAAGCCGGGCGGCCCGGTTGATGGTCGTCCCCATGTAGTTGCCTTCGTCACGCAGTTGCACCTCACCGGTGTGCACGCCAATGCGCAGCCGGATCGGCGCCAGCGGTGCCCGCTGCAATTCCAGGGCGCACGCCACCGCGTCACTGGCACGCGCGAAGGCGATGACGAAACTGTCGCCTTCGCCCTGTTCGACGGGCCGTATGCCATGGTGGATCGCGACGATGTCGCACATGATGTGATCCAGCCGCGCGATCGCAGCCGTCATCGCCTCCGGTTCGGATTGCCACAACCGCGTTGAACCCTCGATGTCGGCCAGTAACAGCGTCACCGTCCCCGTCGGCAGCTCGCTCACGCCCAGATCGCTCCAGTTCAACCGTGGCGTATCCGCCTTCGGCCCAGTTCCGTTCATGTTAGCCAGCATGCAGTGCCCAATACCGTGAAACATCAGCGGAACCGCGTAGATTGCCTCGGTTGCGGCGCGGATATGCGACCCGGCACCGCGCTGATTTACGCGTTCTCGCCGACGATCTCGCGCCGACGACATCGGATCCTCGACTTGTAACCACCCGAGGAGGCCACGATGAGCGTTCACCCCAGCCCAGCAAGGGGCGACTGCAAATCCGCGGTACCAGAACTGGACCGGGAAGCGGCACGGTCGGCGATCAAGACGGCGACGGAGCGGTTCACCGCACTGCTGCGGGAGGTCGACGACACTCAACGCCGGGCCGCCGGTACTGATTGGAGCGTCGGCGAGACCGCCGCCCATGTTCTCATCGTGCTCAACGCCTTCACTGCGGCCATAACCGCGCAGCCTCAAGTGCTTAGCGCGAAGCAGTACCTGGACGCAGACTTCCCTACCCGGCTGGCGGCGTGCAACGCCTCCACCATCGCTACGGTCGACCACACTGATGCGGGACGGGTCGCGGAGCTGATCGCCGAGGGCGCACAACGGTTTTTACGACTCGCGACGACGGCCGACCCGACCATGGAGTGTGAGACGCCGTGGTATGGCGCGAATCGAACCCGCTCCGTGGACTGCCTTACCGCGCTGGCGCTTGGAGAATTGACGGTGCACGGATATGACATCGCCAGAGGAACGGATCGGCCGTGGCCGATCTCCGCGGCGCACGCCAAACTCATCGTCGGCACGGTGTGCCCTCAGATGTCGCCACTGGTGGTGCGACCCGACGCGGCACGCGATGTGCCCGCAACGTATGAGATTCGGCTGAGGGGTAATGGGCCCCGATATGTCATTCGAGTGGCTGACGGGACGGCCGAGGTGCGGGCCGCAGACGGGCCCGTGGACTGCGTGCTGTCCGCCGATCCGGTGACATACCTGCTGGTTACCTACGGGCGAATGCCGGTGTTTCGAGCGCTACTGCGCGGCGGGATTGTGCCGATGGGCCGCCGACCGTGGCTCGGCCTTCGCTTCAAGGAACTGTTCTACAACCCCTGAATCGGCCTGGCTAGCCGCGGCTGTCGTGCAACTGCGCGGTCAACCCGAACGCCTCAACGAGCGTCAGCCAGTCTCCCCCGGAGACCACATACGCGGGGCGCTCGTTCGGCCTTGCCGCATTCACACCCCAGGAAAACCGGAATTCCGACCGCACGAGGTCGAGACATCCGATGGTGAGCGGCTGCGCACCCGGCACACCGATGACGAGGCCGGTGATCACCGGGTAGCCATGTGCAGTGCCGTCGCCGCTGACGGCGCCTTCCGGCCGAAACGCCGCCGGTGTTGCGGCGACCTGTGCCATAGCCGCCGAGGCACTCATCACATCGCTGCTCGGGTCGATGATCCGGATCGCGTCGTCGCCAACGTCGAGAAACAGGCTTGGCTGGGTATGCAGGTGCTTCCGAAAACCAAGCGGCCCAACCTCTTCGGCCAAGTACGGGTTCGGATACAGCAGACACCTGGTCGCTCCCTCCGGCGCAGGCCGACGCTCGCCCAGTGCGAGGACCTCCTCGAACTCCGAGGCCCACACCCACGCGTCGACGCCGGACACCGGCGGCGCGTCGAGTCGCATCTCCGAAGCAATCCGGCTGTCTCGCCCGCCGAGGACGAAGCGATGCGAGCCGGAATGCAGGTGAAGCGCCACGCCCATCGTCACCCATGGGCCCAGTTCGGCGTGCGCAAGCGAAAACACCTTGCCGGGAGAATGATCGACGGCCACGCCGTCGCTCGTGACGGTGATGAGAATCTTTCGCCGCGAACGCCACCACATGTAGGCGGGCCACACCAGGGAACCCAGCACGATCACCGCGCTCACCGCGCTCAAGGACCAGGCGATCCACGGCCTCAACGGCTTCACCATCGTCAGCGCGAACGCCGCCGCCGCGAGCACGGCGTACAAAGCGTAGAAGATGACCTTCCGCGTCCCGCTGAAGAACTCGTTCACCTGGGTGGAAATGGACGGGGCGAACGCGACGAATTGGCGCGACACCGCCGATCCTCGTCAACACTCATGCCGGGAAGTATTCGGTAACGGGCGACTACCGAACCCAACATTGTCCACACCGAGCCTTGGGTGTTCCGGCATGCTCCTGGAGTGCTGCTTCTCAGCCGGCTCATCGGCCGCACCGTCCTCGGTCCGGACGGCGCGCTGGTCGGCCGCCTTGCCGACCTGACAGTGGGCCTGCGCCGAGGTTCGGGGCGCGTCGAACGGATATTGGTGCGGCGTCGCCGAACCTCCGACGTGCTGGTGCCGTCGACGGCAGTCGGATCGGCTCAGCACGACGCCATCATGCTCGACGACGCCCCCGACCGCTTCACGGTTCAATCTCTCGAGGACGCGTTCGCTGTCGACGAAATCCTCTTGGCGCGTGACGTTTTGGATACCCAAGTGGTCGACATCGCGGGGCAGCGTCTCGCCCGTGTCGCCGACGTCGTGCTCGCCCGCACCGCCGACGGACGCCTCGAAGTGGTGGGCGTCGAAGTCGGATTCGGCGCCGTGCTGCGACGGTTGGGACTGGGCAGGCTGGCAACGCGGGCCCGCGGTGACGCCGTCGCGTGGGGCGAGCTGCACCTCACCTCCGACCGCGGCCGTGCCGTGCAACTCGCGACGCCTCGCTCGGCGGTTCATCTACTCGATGCTCGCGGACTCGCCCTTGTGATCAGCCGGCTCGACACGCAGTCGGCGACCGAGATATTGGCCACCAAGGCCCCTGACGTCGCGGCACAGGTCGTGCGCGTCAGCCATCCGGTGGTCGCAGAACGAGTCCTGCGGGCGATGCCCGACGAAGCGGTGGCCGAGATCGTCGCCGCTCTGCCCACCGAGCACGCGACACGGTGGCAGCACCGCCTCGCACGCGCACCGGCATTGCGCGGACGGCGGTTGCTCCGTTCGCATGTGTGGCCACGTCGCCGCCACAGCCCCACGAGAGCCGCCAGGTGAAGACCAAGCGGTTCACCTTCGGTGCGCTGCTGGCGGTGGTCGGACCTGGTCTGCTCGCCGGCCTTTCAGACGACGACCCCGCAGGCATAACGACGTATTCCGTGCTGGGCGCCGACCACGGCTACCAGCTCTTGTGGGTGCTCCTACTGTCGACCGTCGCACTCGTGCTGTTTCATGGTCTCGCCGCTCGCATGGGCGTCATCACCGGCCAAGGCCTGATCGGTCTAGTGCGCCAACGCTACGGCGTCCGACTGGGCGGAGCCGTGCTCGCGACTCTCGTGGTCGCAAACATCGGCACCACCTGCGCCGAATTCGCCGGAATAGCAGCCGGTTTTGAACTCTTCGGCATCAGTCGTTATGCGAGTGTCCCGGCTGCAGCAGCTGTCGTTTCATTCCTGGTGTTGCGCGGCAGCTTCCACCGGGTCGAGCATGTGCTGTTGCTGGTATCGACGGTGTTCCTGGCCTACATCGCTTCCGGGATCCTCGCTGATCCCGACTGGAACGCAGGGCTGCGTGGTCTTCTCGTTCCGACCATGCCCGTCAACGCTGACGCAGTGACCATCGTGACCGCCACCGTAGGAACCACGCTGGCGCCGTGGGGACTGTCCTTCATCCAGTCGTACGCCGTGGACAAGAGGCTGCGCACCGAAGACTTGCCGTTTGAGCGCGTCGACGTGGTGACGGGCGCCGTGCTCACCGGCGTCATCGGCTTCTTCGTGGTCGTGGCTTGCGCCGCGACGCTGCACAGTGACGGCCGCTCGATCAATGACGCCGCCGATGCGGCCGTCGCGCTACAACCACTGGCGGGGGATGCAGCGGCGACACTGTTCGCGGTGGGGCTCATCGGCGCCGCGCTTCTGGCTGCCTCAGTATTGCCGTTGTCGACTGCATATTCGGTGTGCGAGTACGCCGGAGTCGAGGCTGCACTCGACGACCCTTACGACGAGGCCAAGACCTTCTACCTGACGTACGGATTCGTCATCGTGCTGGGCGCGCTCGTCGTGCTGATCCCGAAGGTCCCGCTGGTGACGATCCTGGTGTCCACTCAGGTGCTCAACGCGGTGCTGCTGATCCCGCTGCTGTTCGCGATGATCGGCATCGGTCGCGACAGGGACCTGATGGGTCGCTTCGCGGTCGGCAGGGCGGGCACCGCGGTATACGGTCTGACCGCCGGGGTGGTGCTGCTGTGCGTGGTAGTGCTTGGAGTCACGTCCCTGATGGCTTAGTGGCCAGCCGCCGTCGTTAGGCTGTGCGCCATGGCTGCTGACATCGTGCCGATCCGGCTCGCGCTGACCAAGGGCGACCTGTACACATTGTGGGCTCCACGCTGGCGCGATGCGGGTGACGAGTGGGAGGCGTTCCTCGGCAAGGACGAGGATCTGTACGCCTTCGAGTCGGTCGCCGACCTGGCGGCCTTCGTGCGGACCAACACCGACAACGACCTGGTCGACCACCCCGCGTGGCAGGCGCTGACCGAGGCGAATGCGCATACGTTCGACCCGCCGGAGGAACGCCAGTACGACCTCGTCAGCCTCGAAGAGTTGGTCGCCGAGAAGCCCAGCGAGGAGACGGTCAAGGAGCTACACCGCACGCTGGCGATCGTGTCGTCCATCGGCTCGGTGTGTGAGATGCCCGCGATCACCAAGTTTTTCAACGGCAATCCGGTGCTCGGCACCGTCGGCGGCGGGATCGAGGCCTTCGCGGGCCGCGCGGGCCGCAAGCGCTGGGCCGAGATCGAGACGGTGATCGGCCGCGGCTGGGACAACGTGGTCGACGCGATCGACGAGATCGTCACCATCCCCGACGTCGACAAGGCGGCTGCGGAGAAGGCCGAGGCGCAACTCGCCGAGCCCGCCCCCGAACCCGAGGAAGTCGAGGAAGTCACCGACGCCGACGGCGCCGAGGACACCGACAACACCGAGGGCGAGCAGACCGACGCCGAGGAGACCAGCGATCTGGCCGACCACGCCGCCGGACTGGTGCTGGGCAGCGACGACGACTTCTGGCTCAAGGTCGGCATCGACCCGGTGCGGATCATGACCAGCGCAGGCACCTACTACACGTTGCGCTGCTACCTCGACGACACACCGATCTTCCTGGGCCGCAACGGGCGCGTCAGCGTGTTCACCTCCGGCGGCGCGCTGGCGCGTTACCTCGCCGACGAGCACGACCACGACCTGTCCGACCTCGCGACCTACGACGACATCCGCACCGCGGCCACCGACGGCTCCCTGCGGGTCGACGTCCACGACGACAACGTCTACGTGCTCACCGGCATCGTCGACGACCTCGCGGACGGCCCCGACGCGATCGACCGCGACCAGCTGGAGCTCGCCGTCGAATTCCTCAGGGACATCGGCGAATACTCCGAGGACACCACGGTCGACGAGTCGTTGGACCCCGACCAGCCGTTGGGTCACCTGATCGCGCACGTGCTCGACCCGGACACCGTCGGCCGGCCGAAGCCGCCGTACGCCGAGGCGGTGCAGCAGTGGGAGGCGCTGGAGGCGTTCGTCGAATCGCGGCTGCGCCAGGAATAGGGTCTTCTGCGTGCTACAGCCGTTTTCGACGTGACGGCTGTCGAAGGGGGCTCTGGGCGTCAATCCGTGGCCATGGTGTCGATCTCGCCCCTAGCCAACCGATGATGAGTACCCAGCCCGTCGCGATGAGTTCCTGGGTCGGCCACGGTCTGCACCGGTATGACTTTGCCTAGCACTCCCACCGTCCATTCCGTCACCGTCCCCGGCGCCCGTCTGCACTACGAGGTCCGGGGCAGCGGCCCGCTGGTGCTCGTCGCCGGTTCGCCGATGGCGTCCGCAGAGTTCGCGCCGCTGGCCGACGGCCTGGCCATCGACCACACCGTCGTCACCTTCGATCCCCGCGGCTACGCCGACAGCCCGGTCGAGGACCAGCACGCGGCGTCGACGGTCGAACAGCGCGCCGACGACCTCATCGCGATCCTCGACGACCTGCACGCCGAATCGGCCGACGTGTTCGGGTCCAGCGGCGGTGCGGTCACCGGCCTGGCGTTGGTCGCCCGGCATCCGGGACGCGTGCGCACCCTCGTCGCACACGAACCCCCGCTGCTGGAACTGCTGCCCGACGCCACTGAACAGCGGGCGGCCACCGAGGCGATCGTCGACACCTTTCACCGCGACGGGTTCGCCGCCGCCTGGGCCCATTTCATGCGCAACGCCGGATTCGGCCTGGATCCCGGCGACGCCCCGCCCGAGAAAGCACCGTCCGATCGAGAGATCCGCGAGAACACCCGGTTCTTCGAGATCGACCTGCGCCCAACGACGCGGTTCGTGCCCGACGTCGACGCGCTGAGGAGTGGCCCGACCCGCGTGGTGATCGGCATCGGCGTCGACTCACGTCAACTGCTGACCTACCGCACCTCGATAGCGGTGGCCGGACTGCTCGGTGTCGCGCCGGTCGAGTTTCCCGGCGACCACGGCGGATTCATGGGCGCACCAACGGAATTCGCCGACAGGCTGCGGAGCGTGCTCGGCTAGCCGACGAGCACGGCGTAGCGCGGTTTGATCACGTCGTCGATGATCGACAGTCGCTCGTCGAACGAGATGAACGCTGACTTCATCGCGTTGATGGTGAACCGCTGCAGATCGCTCCACCCGTAGCCGAACGCCTCGACCAGACGCAGCATCTCCTGGGTCATGGTGGTGTCGCTCATCAACCGGTTGTCGGTGTTGACGGTCACCCGGAACCGCAACCGGGCCAGCAGGTCGAACGGGTGCTCAGCGATGCTGCCGACGGCGCCGGTCTGCACATTCGACGACGGACACATCTCGAACGGAACTCGCTTGTCCCGCAACAGCGCTGCCAGCCTACCGAGGTGCGCGACGCCGTCGGGTCCGACGGTGATGTCGTCGGCGATCCGCACGCCGTGGCCCAACCGGTCGGCACCGCAGAACGCGATGGCCTCGTGGATGGACGGCAGGCCGAACGCCTCGCCGGCGTGAATTGTGAAGCGCGCGTTGTTGCTTCGCATGTACTCGAACGCGTCCAGATGCCGCGTCGGCGGATATCCCGCCTCGGCGCCCGCGATGTCGAAGCCGACGACGCCCTTGTCGCGGAACCGGATGGCCAGTTCGGCGATCTCGCGTGAGCGTGCCGCGTGCCGCATCGCGGTCACCAGACAGCGCACGGTGATGCCGCGACCCTCCGCGCTTGCGGCTTTCTCACCGTCGGCGAATCCGGCGAGCACGGCGTCGACGACCGCGTCCAGCGACAGCCCGCGGTCGATGTGCAACTCGGGGGCGAACCGGATCTCGGCGTAGACGACGTTGTCGGCGGCCAGGTCCTCGACGCACTCGTAGGCCACCCGATGCAGCGCCTCCGGTGTCTGCATCACCCCAACGGTGTGTGCGAACGGTTCGAGGTAGCGTTCCAGCGACCCGCTGTGCGCGGCGGTGCGGAACCACGCGGCGAGCTGGTCCACGTCCGTGGCGGGCAGTTCGTCGTAACCCGTGGTCCCGGCGAGTTCCAGCACCGTAGCGGGCCGCAGGCCACCGTCGAGGTGGTCGTGCAGCAGGGCCTTCGGCGCCTGCCTGATCGACTCGAGATTCAGCGGGGTGGTCATCCGACGATCCGATCGATGATCAGCGGCCGGTCCGGCGGCGCGTCGTCGCCGACGTTCCACGCGCCGTCGAGTTCCGACATCGCTCCCTCGAACCGCTCCGGTGTGTCGGTGTACAGGGTGAACACGGCTTCACCTGCGGCGACGGGCTCCCCTGGCCGCCGGTGGATGCGCAGCCCCGCGCCGAACTGGACCCGCTCGCCCTGCACGGAGCGGCCCGCCCCGAGCCGCCACACCGCAAGACCCACCGCCATCGCGTCG
Organism: Mycobacterium sp. 3519A; assembly: GCF_900240945.1. Taxonomy (NCBI): domain Bacteria; kingdom Bacillati; phylum Actinomycetota; class Actinomycetes; order Mycobacteriales; family Mycobacteriaceae; genus Mycobacterium; species Mycobacterium sp. 3519A. Next base: position 867,890 of record NZ_OESG01000013.1, on the reverse strand, counting down.
ATGAGTCCCATCGTGCCATCGCGCGGCGCGGTGATGGTCTCGGAATGCGCACCGATCGGCAGCGGTCGGGACAAATCTCCGCCCTGCGCGGCGACGAGCTGACGGAACCGGTCCATTGCCGACCCGTCCTTCAGCGTCTGCGCGGGGTCGACGCCGTCCAGGCCCGCCGCGTCCAGCATCTCGGTGGCCAGCGCCAGCGTCAGCTCCACCACGTCGGCGGGTCCCCCGCCTGCGAGCACTTCCAGCGATTCCTCGACCTCGACGGCGTTGCCGACCGTGCGGCCCAGTGGCGTCTCCATGTCCGTCAGCAGCGCACGGGTCACCAGGCCCTCCGCGGTGCCCAGTTCCACCATCGTGCGGGCCAGTTCGCGGGACTCGGCCTCGGTGGACAGGAACGCGCCGCTGCCGACCTTGCTGTCGAGCACGAGCGCGCGAGTCCCCTCCGCGATCTTCTTGCTCATCACCGAACTCGCGATCAGCGGCAGCGATTCGGTGGTGCCGGTGACGTCGCGCAGCGCATAGATCTTGCGGTCGGCGGGCGCCAGCTCACCGGCGGCGAAGATGGCCGCGCCCAGATCGCAAAGTTGTTGGCGAATCTGGGCTTTGGAGATTTCCGCGGTGAAACCCGCGATGGACTCCAGCTTGTCGAGGGTGCCGCCGGTGTGCCCGAGGCCGCGTCCGGCCGCCTGCGGCACGGCTCCCCCGCACGCCATCACGACCGGCACCAACGGGATGGTGATCTTGTCGCCGACCCCGCCCGTCGAATGTTTGTCCACCAGCGCCAGCGGCTTGCCGTCCCGTCGCAGATCCGTAAAATCCAACCGCACACCGGAGTTCACCATCGCGGCGGTCCAGCGGGCGATTTCGGCACCCGTCATGCCGCGCAGGTAGATCGCCATCAACAACGCCGACATCTGCTCGTCGGCCACCCGGCCGTTGGTGTAGCCGTCGATCACCCAGTCGATCGCATCATCCGAGAGCACACCGCCGTCGCGCTTGGTCCGGATGACGGTCGGAGCATCAAACGCCGTCACCGGCGCTACGTTACCGGTGACGGGCAACGGAATTCGGCTACGCGGTCACGTGCCGGTGGCTCAGCGAGCTCGGCGCGTCGATGGCCGCACCCTCGTCGACACCGACGCCAAGACGCTCGACCAGTTCGCCGCCCATCCACGCGGTCGCGACGGCCAGCACCACTGCCACGAAGCTGCACGCCAGCGCCCACGCCGTGGGATCCCAGCCGTTGCTGACCCGCAGCAGCCAACTCACCGCGAACAACACCACCACCACGACGTTGCCAAGGCCGTGCACCAGCCCGATGCTCTTGGCCCTGGTGCCCGCCGGGATCTTGAACCAGTCGATCCAGCCGAACGGCGCCGCCAACAATCCGCCGATGATCCCCGCTCCGATCATGTAGCCCGACGCGACCGCGAATCCGGGCCGGTCGGTCACCAGATACACGATGTCGAACACCACCGCCGTGGCCAGCAGGCCGAGCGGGAACGGTATGAGCATGGGATGAATCGCGTGCCCCAACGCCTTGACCCGACTCTCCATGTGTCGCCTCCTTATGCGCATGAGTGACGGCACAGGACTACCCGGGTGTGGCCGCCTCAAACGGGCTAAATATGAAGCCGGTCACGGTGTTTCTTCGTGTGCGGGCTCGTTGACGCGGGCCAGGTCCTGCGGGCCGAACGCGTCGGGAAGCAGCACGCTCAGCGGCCGAGGACCGAGCGGATGATCGATCAGCAGTTCGGCTCCGCCGTGCTCGAGAAGCACCTGCCGGCAGCGCCCGCAGGGCATCAGCACCTCGCCGGTCGCGTCCACACATGACAGCGCGATCAGCCGTCCGCCGCCGCTGGAATGCAGCGCGCAAACCACAGCGCACTCGGCACAGAGACCTAGGCCATATGAGACATTTTCCACATTGCAGCCCGCCACCAATCGGTGGTCGTCGACCAGCGCGGCCGCACCGACCGCGAACCCGGAATACGGCGCGTAGGCGTGAGCTGAGGCTTCAGTTGCCTTGTGCCGCAACATTTTCCAGTCGATCTCGGATGTCATCGCAACCTCGCAGGGGTCGATTCTGAATGCATTCCGAAAATGTGGCCCGCCGACCGCCGTCCGGAATAGGTAACCCTAACTTTCGCGTTTTTGACCATGTAGACGGCTAAACCGTAGTTCGTTTAGCTGTAGAAGTGGGTTTAGAGTCGCCCCGAGGTTTGGGCAGGTTCTTTTCAGCCGAGCCGGACGTCGCCGCCGGTACGGCTCCGAGCCCAAGCGTCCACCGATGGCGTTGGAGGCCAGATGAGTACTGCGACACCCGCGACACCGGCGGTGCCTGCGCCGGTTCCCCATCCGTCGCGCAGACGATCCCTGTACCGCGGTGATCCGGGCATGTGGTCCTGGGTGCTGCACCGCATCACCGGGGCCACCATCTTCTTCTTCCTGCTGGTGCACGTGCTGGACACAGCGCTGGTGCGGGTCAGCCCCGAGTCCTACAACGAGGTCATCAACACCTACAAGACTCCGATCGTCGGTCTGATGGAGATCGGCCTCGTGGCGGCGGTGCTTTACCACGCCCTCAACGGAATCCGCGTCATCCTCATCGACTTCTGGCAGCACGGACCGCGTTATCAAAAGCTGATGTTGTGGATCGTGGCGGGCGTGTGGCTCGCCGTGATGATCCCGACGCTCGGCGTCATCGGCATGCACATGGCGGAGCGATTCCTATGACCGACACATCGGGGACGACCTGGACCCCTCACCACCGCGAGGGCCGCCTGGCTCCCGTTCAGGAGAAAGAGCACGACCGGCCGGCCAGCCTCGACCACCCACGCGCGCCGCGTCGCCCGCGGGGCATCCCGTACTTCGAGAAGTACGCGTGGCTGTTCATGCGGTTCTCCGGCGTCGCGCTGGTGGTGCTCGCGCTGGGCCACCTGTTCATCGGGCTCGTCTGGGACGGCGGCGTGTACCGCATCGACTTCAATTACGTGGCGCAGCGCTGGGCGTCGCCGTTCTGGCAGATCTGGGACATGGCGCTGCTGTGGCTCGCGATGGTGCACGGCGCCAACGGGATGCGCACCATCATCGGCGACTACGCCCGCAAGAACATCACCAAGTTCTATCTGAATTCGCTGTTGTTGCTGGTGACAGGTTTCACGTTGGTGCTGGGCACCTATGTGCTGGTGACCTTCGACGCGAACATCTCGTGACGGGGAGCTGATCAATGCTGATTGAACATCGCTACGACGTCGTCATCGTCGGCGCAGGCGGCGCGGGTATGCGCGCGGCCGTCGAGGCGGGTCCGCGCGTGCGCACCGCGGTGCTGACCAAGCTGTACCCGACGCGTTCGCATACCGGCGCGGCGCAGGGCGGGATGTGTGCCGCGCTGGCCAACGTCGAAGAGGACAACTGGGAGTGGCACACCTTCGACACCGTCAAGGGCGGCGACTACCTCGCCGACCAGGACGCGGTCGAGATCATGTGCAAGGAAGCCATCGACGCGGTGCTCGACCTCGAGAAGATGGGGATGCCGTTCAACCGCACCCCTGAGGGCCGCATCGACCAGCGCCGGTTCGGCGGGCACACCCGCGACCACGGCAAGGCGCCCGTGCGGCGGGCCTGTTACGCCGCCGACCGCACCGGCCACATGATCCTGCAGACGCTGTACCAAAACTGCGTCAAGCACGACGTCCAGTTCTTCAACGAGTTCTACGCACTGGACCTGGCGCTCACGGAGACCGCCGCGGGCCCCGTCGCCACCGGCGTCATCGCCTACGAACTGGCAACGGGCGACATCCACGTCTTCCACGCCAAGGCGATCGTGCTCGCCACCGGCGGATCGGGCCGGATGTACAAGACCACCTCCAACGCGCACACGCTGACCGGCGACGGCCTCGGCATCGTGTTCCGCAAAGGACTTCCGTTGGAGGACATGGAATTTCACCAGTTCCATCCGACAGGCCTTGCGGGCCTTGGCATTCTGATCTCCGAGGCGGTGCGCGGCGAGGGCGGCATCCTGCTCAACTCCGAGGGCGAGCGGTTCATGGAACGCTACGCCCCGACCATCAAAGACCTGGCGCCACGCGACATCGTCGCCCGCTCGATGGTGCGCGAGGTGCTCGAGGGCCGCGGCGCAGGCCCGCACAAGGATTACGTCTACATCGACGTCCGCCATCTCGGCGAGGACGTACTCAACACCAAACTGCCCGACATCACCGAGTTCGCCCGCACCTACCTTGGCGTCGACCCGGTCAAGGAACTGGTGCCGGTGTACCCCACGTGTCACTACGTGATGGGCGGCATCCCGACGACGGTGAGCGGACAGGTGTTGCGCGACAACACCACACCGCTGCCCGGTCTGTACGCGGCGGGCGAATGCGCCTGCGTCTCAGTGCACGGCGCCAACCGGCTGGGCACGAATTCACTGTTGGACATCAACGTGTTCGGCCGCCGGGCAGGCATCGCGGCGTCGAATTACGCGCTGGGCCATGACCACGTCGACCTGCCGTCGGATCCGGCGGGCATGGTGGTCAGCTGGGTGGGCGACATCTTGAGCGAGCACGGCAACGAGCGCGTCGCCGACATCCGCACCGCCCTGCAGCAGTCGATGGACAACAACGCCGCAGTGTTCCGCACCGAGGAGACGTTGAAGCAGGCGTTGACGGACATTCACGCGCTCAAGGAGCGATATGCCCGAATCACGGTGCACGACAAGGGCAAGCGTTACAACAGCGACCTACTCGAGGCGATCGAGCTGGGCTTCCTGCTCGAGCTCGCCGAGGTGACGGTCGTCGGCGCGTTGAACCGCAAGGAATCTCGCGGCGGACACGCCCGCGAGGACTACCCGAACCGCGACGACACCAACTACATGCGGCACACCATGGCCTACAAGGAGGGCAGCGAGCTGCTGTCCGACATCCGGCTGGACTACAAGCCGGTGGTGATGACGCGGTACGAGCCGATGGAACGGAAGTACTGATATGAGCGCACCAGCTGTCGACACCACGGAGGGCGCCGCACCGCCGGTGCCCGAGGGTGCGGTGATGATCACGCTGAAGATCGCCCGCTTCAACCCGGAGGACCCCGACGCCGCCGGTTGGCAGAGCTTCCGCGTCCCGTGCCTGCCCACCGACCGGTTGCTCAACCTGCTGCACTACGTGAAGTGGTATCTGGACGGCACGCTGACGTTCCGGCGGTCGTGCGCCCACGGCGTGTGCGGGTCCGACGCGATGCGGATCAACGGCGTGAACCGGTTGGCGTGCAAGGTGCTGATGCGCGACATGCTGCCGAAGAAGCCCGGCAAGCAGCTCACCATCACGATCGAGCCGATTCGTGGGCTGCCCGTCGAGAAGGACCTCGTGGTCAACATGGAGCCGTTCTTCGACGCCTACCGCGCCGTCAAACCGTTCCTGATCACCAGCGGCAATCCGCCCACCCGCGAACGCATTCAGAGCCAGACCGACCGGATGCGCTACGACGACACCACCAAGTGCATCCTGTGCGCGTGCTGCACCACCAGCTGCCCGGTGTACTGGAGCGAGGGTTCGTATTTCGGGCCGGCCGCGATAGTCAACGCGCACCGGTTCATCTTCGACAGCCGCGACGAGGGCGCCGCCGAGCGACTGGACATCCTCAACGAGGTGGACGGCGTGTGGCGCTGCCGCACGACGTTCAACTGCACGGAGTCCTGCCCGCGCGGCATCCAGGTGACGCAGGCCATCCAGGAGGTCAAGCGCGCACTGATGTTCGCGCGTTAGCGATTTCGGTGTGTACGGTCGCGCTGTCCGCGACTCGTCACACCCAAATCGCTACACAGTAGTCCAGGTCGTGCGGTATCCCGCCGCGCCAGTACACGGCAGGCGGCCCGCCCCAGCCCCAGGGCGGGCGGTCGTCGTTGCGCCACTTGTTGACCCGCCACCACTGGTTCCAGTCGTTGCCGTTCCAGTTGTTCCACACCCACTCGTCGCGAGGATGCCAGTCCCAGTCGGGGTCCGCGCCCGCTGCGGGGGCCGCCCCGATCGCGCCCACCGCAAGCACAGCCGCGATCGAGCCCTGCGCCACCACCTGCTTGATGTTCATCCACCACTCCTCGTCTCCTTGACACCATCAGGAAAAGAGGAGGTCAACTCCCAGCGTGTCCGCCCAAGTCCGATGCCTGGCCAGACTTGATCTCACTCATCTGAATTATCGGCGGCCGGGCAGAGTCGTTACCAGCGATGTCACATATCGCGGCGCTATCTCGTCTAACGGGTATGACACAGAAAACCCGCATCGCTCCCGTCGCGCCCAAGCAGGCCGGCCTGCTGACCCGCGTCATGTACCGGTTCGCCAGGCGCCGCTTCGGCGAGGTGCCAGAACCGTTCACCGTCGCGGCGCATCACCCCCGCCTGCTGGTGGCCAACGCCGTGCACGAGACGCTGCTGCAGTCCGGGTCGAAGAAGCTGCCCGCCAGTGTCCGGGAGTTGGCGGTGTTCTGGACCGCCCGCACCGTCGGCTGCTCGTGGTGTGTCGACTTCGGGTCGATGCTGCAGCGGCTCGACGGCCTCGACGTCGACCGCCTGAAGGACATCGACAACTACGCGACGTCACCGCGTTTCACCGACGACGAGCGCGCCGCGATCGCCTACGCCAACGCGATGACGACCGATCCACACACCATCACCGACGAGCAGGTCGACGATCTTCGGCGGCGTTTCGGCGATGACGGCGTCATCGAGCTGACCTACCAGATCGGCGTGGAGAACATGCGGGCCCGCATGTACTCAGCGCTTGGCATCACCGAGCAGGGCTTCAACTCGGGGGACGCGTGCCGGGTTCCGTGGGCTGATCAGGACGCAGCGGCGAGCCGGTGAACTTGTCCGGGTTGGCGATATCCCAGATGGCGCAGACCTTTCCGTCGCGCACCGTCATAGCCGTGACCCTGGGCGTCAGCGCCGGATAACCCTCGCGGGCCGGAGCGCCTTCGGTGTAGGACCCGACCTGGCCGTTGACCAGCGCCAGCTGCGCGCCCGCCAGCCAGTTCGGTCCGTAGCGGCGGGCCAGCCCGAACAGGAACCTGGCCACCTTGTCGGGTCCGGCGATGACCCGCGCGGCGGTGGGCGCCCTGCCGTTCGCATCGCCGGTGTACGTCACCTCCGGATGCAGCAGGCGGACAACGGCTTCCATGTCGCCCGAGGCGAGCGCCGCCATCAGTGAGCCTGCGACTTCGTTGTGGGTCGGGTCGGGCACCGCGGGCGGTGCGGACGCCGCCGCACGACGGGCGCGCGACGCCAGTTGCCTGGCCGAGGCGTCGCTGACGCCGAGCACCGACGCGATTTCGGTGAAGGGCACCCCGAAGCCGTCGTGCAGCACGAACGCCACCCGCTGATCCGGCGTCAACCGCTCGAGCACCACCATCGCCGCGAACCGCGCATCGTCGGCGGCCACCACCGCCGCGAGCGGATCGTTGCCCTCCAGCCCGGTGACCACCGGTTCCGGCAGCCATTCGCCGACATAGGTTTCGCGGCGCTTGGCGGCCGAGCGCAACCGGTCCAACGCCAGCCGGCTCACCACGGTGGTCAGCCACGCCCGCAGGTCATTGACGGCCTCCGACGCGCCGCTCCACCGCAGCCAGGCGTCCTGCACGACGTCCTCCGCATCGGCGACCGTGCCGGTGAGCCGATACGCGACGGCCAGCAGGTGCGGGCGCAACTCCTCGAACTCGTCGACCCGCGTGCTTGCGGTCATGCACCGAGTCTATGGCTTGGTGAAACGCGGGTAGTGCGTGACGACCGCGGCGCCGTCCGACCGGGGATCCGATGCCGCGGTCATCGCACCGGTGTCGTCGACGAACACGACGTTGGTCTGGCCGAGGTTCTCGGTGTGCGCGGCCACGGTCGTCGGCGTCAGGCCTGCGCGCTCGACGGCGGCCACCCCCGCGGGATGCAGATCGGCTTCTGCGATCACCGAATCCATTGTGCCGCCGTCGGCCTGCAGCCCGACCACGGCACGGGGCGCGCTGACCGCGGACTCGGCGGCCTCCCCCGCGAGCGCACGCAACAACACCTGCGCGAGGATCTGCGGTTGGCCCTGACCACCCATCGTCGAGAGCACGTGACGCAACTTGCCCCGATCGGTCGTCATCACCGGCATCAGGGTGTGGGCGGGCCGTTTACGCGGCGCGATCACGTTCGGCGAGGTATCGTCCAACGAGAAACTCGTGCCCCGATTGTGGAACAGGATCCCGGTGGCGGGGTCGACCAGGCCCGACCCGAAAGCGTGGTACACGCTCTGGATCAACGACACCGCGTAGCCGTCGGCGTCGGCCGCCGCCACACCGACAGTGTCGCCGTGCGGCACCAACGGCGGGCAGGTCTGTGCCGCACCGATCTCCGCGGACTCGTCGAGGCCCTTGTTCACCAGCGCGTCGACGTCGACGAAGACGTGCCGCGGATCTGCCAACTCCGTTGCACGTAACGCGTTGCCCCGGTGGAAGATTCGCATCAACGCCCCCAGCCCGTCGCCGAGTGGATCGGCGATGCCGAGTTCCTCCACCGCCCGCAGCGCGCGAAGCAACAGGAAACCGTGCGTGTTCGGCGGGCTCGTCACCACCGTCACGCCGCCGAAATCCGCCGTGATCGGCGGCGCCGTCTCCGGTTGGAATTCTGCGAAATCGTCGACCGTCAGCACGGATCCGTGGGACCGCAGATACCTGACCGACTGCTCGGCGAGTGCGCCCTCGTAGAACGTGTCCGGACCGACGTCGCGCAGTTCTGCAAACGAGTCGGCCAGCGCATGCTGCACAAGGACGTCACCGGCGTGTAGGTTGCGACCACCTGGCCGGAAGACCCTGTCGAAATCCTCGCTGCCATGCAGGTCGGCATTCTCGGCATCGGCGATGTGGGCGGCCAGCGACGGCGCCACCGCGACACCTGTCTTCGCCGTCTCCTCCGCCGCGCGCAGGGTGTGCTCCCACGACAGCCGGGCACCGAAGCGGCGCAACGCCTCCCAACCGCGGATGCCGCCGGGCACCGTCACCGCGTCGGCGCCGCGGGCCGGTAACCAGTCGCCGTGCCGTGCCCGCAGACCGGCGGCATCGGTCGCGGCGCCCGCCCAACCCGATGCGTTCACACACTCGATTGCCCCATCCGGAGTACGCACCAGCGCGATCAGGTCACCGCCGAGCGCGACGTTGTGTGGGTACACGACCGTGAGCACGGCGGCCGCGGCGATGGCCGCATCGATCGCGTTGCCGCCGTCGCGGTATGTCCGCATGCCAGCCTCGGTCGCCAACGCGTGGGGGCTGGCGAGCGCACCGGTGAACGACGTCGACGGACTGGACACGTTGGATGGACTCCTCACTAGATGGTGGACAGGAACGCCTTGGTGCGCTCGTGCTCGGGGTGGCCGAACAGTTGCGCGGGCGGGGCGTCCTCGATGATGCGGCCCGCGTCCATCACGACGATGCGATCGGCCACCTCGCGGGCGAACCGCATCTCGTGGGTCACGACGATCATCGTCATGTTCTCCTGGGCCAGTTCCCGCATCACCGCGAGCACCTCGCCGACCATCTCGACGTCGAGCGCACTGGTCGGTTCGTCGAACAGCATCACCTTGGGCCGCATCGCCAATGCCCGCGCGATCGCGACGCGTTGTTGTTGACCACCCGAGAGCTGGCTGGGTCTCGACTCGGCCTTGTCCGCGAGGCCGACCCGCTCCAGCAGGTCCAATGCGTCCTGACGCGCCTTGTCCTTCGGCGTCCCGAGCACTCGGACGGGGCCGTTCCAGACGTTCTCGACGGCCGTCATGTGCGGAAACAAGTTGAAATGCTGGAACACGAAGCCGATTTCGCGACGGCGCCGGGCGAGCTCACTGGTGCTGACCTTCTTCTTGCTGGTGCTGTCGCGGTGCCCGATCGGCACGCCGTCGACCAGGATCTCGCCGCTGTCAACGGTTTCCAGGTGGTTCACTGACCGCAGCAGCGTCGTCTTGCCCGCACCCGACGGTCCGATCAGGACGACAACCTGTCCGCGCATCACGTCGAGTGAGACGTCGTCGAGCACCTTGCGTCCGCCCAGGGTGCACGACGCCTGCCGGATCGACACGATGGGGGCCGTCGCGCTCATCCGTGCACCTGCAGGACCGGGGTCGAGGCTGCCGCGCGGCGGGCGCCGAGAAGCCGTTGTGTGATCCTGACCCGCTGCTCGATGCCCAACTGGCGGGCCAACCGGTTCTCGATGTCAGCCTGGATGAAGGTCCAGATCGTGGTGAGCGCAAGGTAGTAGATCGCTGCGACGATGAAGATCTCGAACGTGTGGAAGGTGTACGAACTGATCGACTGCGTGACCAGGAACATCTCGCTGACGCCGATCACGGACAACACCGACGTGGTCTTCATCATGCCGTTGAACGAGTTGCCCAGCGGCGGCACCATCACCCGAAGGGACTGCGGCACGATGATCCACCGCATCACCTTCCCGGGCTTCATCCCCAGCGACGCCGCCGCCTCGAACTGTCCCTTCGGCACGGAATCCAGTCCGGCACGGATGATTTCGGCGATGTAGGCGCTTTCGTTGATCATCAGCCCGAGGATCGCGGCCTGCACCGCTGCCTTGACGGAGAAGCCGACCAGCGAGACATCGTGGAACTGGTAGAGGCCGACGGCGGCCAGCCCGGTGTAGATCAGCACCAACTGGACCAGCAGCGGCGTGCCGCGGATGACCCAGATGTACACGCTGGCGCACCAGCGCAGAACCGCGTAGCGCGACCGTCGCATCAGGGCGATGATCAGTCCGAGGGCGGTGGCCAAAAGCATTGCCACCACCGAGATCACGATGGTGAGCAGCAGCCCGTTGAGGAATGGCGCACTGGGCGTCACCAGGCTCTTCCAGAAGAACGGCCAATCGAAGTGCATCTACGACCCGCCGATCACCTGTTGATGCTCAGGTCGGTCTGCCCCCACTGCCCCAGGATTTTGTTGTACGTGCCGTCGGATTCCAGTTGGTTGAGCGCGTCCTGAATTGCGTTGTGCAGCTCGGTGTTTCCCTTCAGCGTGGCCGCGCCGATCTTGATGGTGCCGAAGGGCTGGCCCGCCATCTGGATCTGTGCGCCGGTCTTGGTCGCGTAGTACCCCAGCGACTCGGCGGTGTCCAGGTAGGCGTCGACCTGGCCGTTCTGCACTTGTTGGATGGATACGTCGGCGTGGCTGTTGCGGGTGATGTCGACCCCTTGTTTGCCTGCGGCCGTGCACTTGTCGGACTGCTCCTGCGATAGCGATTCGGCCGTCGTCGCGACCGCGACGATCACCTTCTTGCCGCACATGCTGTCGTCCAATCCGGTGATCGCGGCCGGATGTGCTTTCGACACTGCGATTCCGGTGCCCGACCAGATGTAGGGCACGAAGTCGACGACTTTCTCGCGCTCGGGCTTGATGTACAGCTGCGCCATGATCACGTCGCACTGCTTGGCTTGCAGGGTCGGGATGACGGCGGCGAACGCGGACTCGACGAATTGCGGGGTGAGCCCGAGCTTGCCCGCGATGGCCTTGCCCAGATCGACCTCGCTACCCACCAGGGCGCCGGTCTCGTCGTGGTAGACGCTCGGCGGCGTGCCGTCGTTCTCGGTGCAGATCTTCAGCGTGCCCGCCTGCAGGATCGCCGGCGGGGCGACCTTGGCGGGTCCGGTGGGAGTCGATGCCGCCTGTTCGGACGACGACGAACAACTGGTCAGAGCGAGGGCGACGGCGCCGAGGATGACACCGGCAAGGGCGGACTTCTTCACGGTTCCTCCTGGACTGGGGCGGTTCGGCGAGGCGTCAGAGTGACGCTCGCCACACGCTGGCCTATCAAACGATAGGCTCCTATCGGCTGATAGGCCAGCCCGTTGCCAGGTTCGGTCCGCTTTGTTGCACAGAATTAACGGGTCGCGAGTTCACCGAGACGCTGCTGCGTGACACCGCGGATCTGGTCGAGCCTCGTCCCGTCGACGAGCAGCGCCCGCACCACGAAGTCGGCGGCCTGCATCGGCCGGTGCGCCCTGATGCGACCGCCGGGGCCGCCCTGCTCCCGAACCGTTTCGAACAGCACACCGTTCACCGCACGCTGCACGAAGCTCGGCTCGAACACCACGAACTCACCGGCCTCCCGGCCGCCGGTGATCAGTCGCTCGACCAACTCGTGAAACAGCGCGATACCTGTGCGCTCGTCGGCGAATTCGTCGAGGCCGAGCACGGCGTCCTGATACAGGCCGCGGGCGTCGAACGGCTGCACCAGCGCCTCGTGCACGTCGCACGCGATCGTCAAGTGAAGCTTCTCCGCCCACGTCGAATCCTCGGCAATGCGGCTGCGGACCCGGTCGATCGATGGGCCGAGGTCCAATTCAACTAGCGTGCGGAAGATTTCGTGCTTGGCCTCGAAGTGATGGAACAGCGACGGTTGCCTGATCTGCACCGCGTCGGCGATGTCACGGGTGGAGGTGCCGAAGTAACCACGGCGGGCGAACAACCCGGAGGCCGCAAGCAGGATGCGGCCCCTCGTCGACGCCCAGTCGACGGGAGGCGGCTGCCAACCCTGCCCGTACTTCACGGCTCGATTGTGTCACCGAGTCGATCTGTGGCCGGACGACGGCCTCAGCGCTTGGTGAAAATCGTTCGGTGCCAATCCTTGTCGGCGACACCGGTGATATCGCTCATCACGTGCTTGATGGTCAGGTACTCCTCGAGCGAGTAGTCGCTCATGTCCTTGCCGAAGCCCGAGGCGCCGAGGCCGCCGTGCGGCATCTCGCTGATGATCGGGATGTGGTCGTTGATCCACACGCAACCGGCCTTGATGTCGCGCGACGCGCGCTGCGCGCGGTACACGTCGCGCGTCCAGGCCGACGCCGCCAGGCCGTAGTCGGTGTCGTTGGCCTGCCGGATCGCGTCGTCGTCATCGGTGAACGACCGCACGGTCAGCACCGGACCGAAGATCTCGTCGCGGTAGACCTCCGACTGCTCGGAGACATCGGCGATCAGCGTCGGCATGTAGAACGAACCCGGCCGGTCGGGTGCGGCGCCGCCTGCGACGATCCGGCCTCCCTCGCCGGGTGCGCGGGCCACCATGCCCGCGACCTTGTCGCGGTGCGCCTCGCTGATCAGCGGGCCGAGGTCGGTGTCGGCGTCATGCGGATCGCCGACGGCGACCTTGCCCATCACCTCAGCCACCCCGGCGACGAAGTCGTCGTAGAGTTCGCGGGCCACGATCGCGCGGGTGGCGGCGGTGCAGTCCTGCCCGGTGTTGATCAGCGATCCGGCCACCGCGCCCTGCACCGCGGCGTCCAGATCCGCATCGTCGAACACCACGAACGGCGCCTTGCCGCCCAGTTCCAGTTGCACGCGGTGGCCGTGCACGGCCGCGGCGGCCATCACCTTGCGGCCCACCGCCGTCGACCCGGTGAACGTCACCACGTCGACGTCGCGGTGTCCGGCCAGCGCCGTGCCGACGTCGGAACCGGCGCCGGTGACGACGTTGAACACGCCGTCGGGCAACCCGGCCTCGCTGGCCAACCGTGCCAGCGTCAGGGTGGTCAGCGGCGTGAGCTCACAGGGTTTGATCACCACGGTGCAGCCTGCGGCCAAGGCGGGCAACACTTTCCACACCGCCATCTGCAGCGGGTAGTTCCACGGCGTGATGGTGCCGACCACGCCGACGGCCTCACGCCTGATGCTCGACGTGTGATCGCCGGAGTATTCCGCGGTGGCCTTGCCTTCCAGATGGCGGGCCGCGCCCGCGAAGAAGTCGATGTTGTCGACGCTGCCCGGCACGTCGAACTCGGTGGCCAGCCGGACCGGCTTGCCGGTTTGGCTCACCTCCTCGGCCACCAGGTCGTCGGCGTGATCGTCGGCGAGCTTGGCGAGCTTGGCCAACACGGCCGACCGGTCCGCCGGCGTCGCCGTCGCCCACTCGGACAGGGCGGCGCGCGCGGACGCCACGGAACGGTCCACATCGGCGGGGGCGGCCAGCGCGTATTCGGCCGTCGCCTCCCCGGTGGCGGGGTTGATCACCTGATGCAGGCTGCCGCCGGTGACCACCGGGGCGCCATCGATCCAGCTGCCTGCCACGCTGGTAGCTACGGTTTTGGAAGGAAGCAGAGTCATGGCTCAAACGCTAGCCGACGCGCAACCGCTCGGCTACGCATTCCTTCCGCGCAGGGCCCTCTAAACGAGGGAATTCATGGTCATGGTTGCTTGTAACGACGGATTCCGTGCACAATCTCTGGCATGGCTAATCCGGGTGCTACGCAACCGATGGGCCCCGTCTCGTTCCGCGTCAACCAGTCTCGACCTGGCGCGGCGTTCCAACTCGACGAATTGTCGAAGCAGATCATCGAGAAACTGCAGCAGGACGGCCGCAGGTCGTATGCCGGCATCGGTAAGGCGGTCGGGCTGTCCGAGGCCGCGGTGCGCCAGCGCGTGCAGCGGATGGTCGACGCCGGCGTCATGCAGATCGTCGCCGTCACCGATCCGATGCAGTTGGGCTTCGCCCGCCAGGCGATGATCGGCATCCGATGCACCGGGGACACCACCCGGGTGGCCGAGAAGTTGGCGGCCATCGAATCGGTCGACTACGTCGTGCTGACCGCGGGCTCGTTCGACGCCATCGTCGAGGTGGTCTGCGAGGACGACGACGATCTTCTCGACTTACTCAATACCCAAATTCGCGCATTGCCGGGAGTGATATCCACAGAGACGCTCGTTTATTTGAGACTTGTTAAGCAGCAATACAATTGGGGTACTAGATGACAACTACCGATATCACACAAGAAGTTTCAACCGACCTCGGAGCAAAAGCCGCCCGGCATCTGTGGGGTCACTTCGCGCGGCACGGCGAGGGCATCACGCCGCCGATCATCACCCGCGGCGAGGGCGTATACATCTACGACGACAAGGGCAAGGCCTATATCGACGGCCTCTCAGGGCTTTTCGTCGTGCAGGTGGGCCACGGCCGCAAGGAGCTGGCCGAGGCCGCGGCCAAGCAGGCCGAGACGCTGTCGTTCTTCCCGCTGTGGTCCTATGCCACGCCGAGTGCGATCGAACTGTCCGAACGCCTGGCGAACTATGCGCCAGGCGATTTGAACCGGGTGTTCTTCACCACCGGCGGCGGCGAGGCCGTCGAGTCGGCGTGGAAACTGGCCAAGAACTACTTCAAGCTGACCGGCAAACCCGGTAAGCACAAGGTGGTTTCGCGGTCGATCGCCTACCACGGCACGCCGCAGGGCGCGTTGGCCATCACCGGCCTGCCGGTGTTCAAGGCGCCGTTCGAGCCGTTGACTCCCGGCGGGTTCCGCGCGCCGAACACCAACTTCTACCGGGCACCGGAGATCTACGCCCACGACGTCAAGGCATTTGGGCAGTACTGCGCCGACCGCATCGCCGAGGCCATCGAGTTCGAGGGTCCCGACACCGTCGCGGCGGTGTTCCTCGAACCCGTGCAGAACGCCGGTGGCTGCTTCCCGCCGCCGCCCGGATACTTCGAGCGGGTCCGCGAGATCTGCGACGAGTACGACGTTCTGCTGGTCTCCGACGAGGTGATCTGCGCCTACGGCCGCATCGGCTCGATGTTCGCCTGCGACGACTTCGGCTACGTGCCCGACATCATCACGTGCGCAAAGGGTTTGACGTCGGGCTACTCGCCGATCGGCGCGATGATCGCTTCCGACCGGCTGTTCGAACCGTTCAACGACGGCAAGACCACGTTCGCCCACGGCTACACGTTCGGCGGGCATCCGGTGTCGAGCGCGGTCGCGTTGGCCAACCTCGACATCTTCGAACGCGAGGGCCTCAACAACCACGTCAAGGAAACCGCGCCTGCCTTCCGCGCGACACTGGAGAAGCTCTACGACCTGCCGATCGTCGGTGACGTCCGCGGCGAGGGCTTCTTCTACGGCATCGAACTCGTCAAGGATAAGACCACCAAGGAGACGTTCAACGACGAGGAGTCCGAGCGCCTGCTGCGTGGCTACCTCACCCCGGCGCTGTTCGAGGCCGGCTTGTACTGCCGTGCCGACGACCGTGGCGACCCAGTCGTGCAGTTGGCGCCGCCGCTGATCAGCGGGCAGAAGGAATTCGACGCCATCTACGACATCCTGCACGGCGTGCTCAGCGAAGCGGGCCGCCGCCTCTAGCCCGTCTTTCCCGCGAAACGGCATTCCGGCACGCAAAGTTCGAGAAGAGGCGTGCTGGAATGCCGTTTCGGCGCACTAGGGGAGTCACATTCGCAACTTCAACCTCATCAGTCACAGCGCGCCTCCACGGATTCGGGGGGCGGACCACCTAATCTGCGCTCACGATGGCGAACATTCGAGTCGTGTTTCCACGCGCCGCGGCGCTGGCGGTAGCGCTGTTCCTGACGGCAGCTCCTGCGCTGGCAGGTGCCGAACCCGAAGCAGCACCGGTGTGCCCGTACCGGGAGACCACGCCACCTGCCGTCGACTCCTCCGAGGTGCCGGAGTCGGGTGATCCGCCCGCGCCGCTACCGGTGCCCGCGAAGCCGCTCGGCGGCGACGCGCTGTCCGGCTGCGGCATCATCACCGCCCCCGGCACACCGCCCGTGCCCGACGACATCTCGGCCGAGGCGTGGTTGGTCGCCGACGTCGACAGCGGCGACGTCATCGCCGCCCGCGACCCGCACGGCAGGCACCGGCCCGCGAGCATCATCAAGGTGCTGATCGCGATGCAGGCGATCAGGGACCTGCCCATCCACAAAGTGGTGGCAGGCACGCAGGAGGACGCCAACGCCGAAGGCACCAAGGTCGGCGTCGGCGAGAACGGCTTCTACTCGATCAACGACTTGTTGCACGGGCTGCTGATGCACTCCGGCAACGACACCGCGCATGCGTTGGCCATGCAACTCGGCGGGATGGACGCCGCGGTGAAGAAGATCAACGACCTCGCAGCCAAGCTGGGCGGCAGGGACACCCGCGCCGCAACCCCGTCGGGTCTGGACGGACCCGGCATGAGCACGTCGGCGTACGACATCGGCCTGTTCTACCGATATGCCTGGCACAACCCGGTTTTCACCGACATCGTGGCGACCAAGAGCTTCGACTTCCCCGGCCGCGGCGACGCCGGCTACCCGGTGGAGAACGACAATCAACTGCTCTACCACTACCCCGGCGCGATGGGCGGCAAGACCGGTTACACCGACGACGCGGGCCAGACCTTCGTCGGTGCCGCCAACCACGACGGCCGACGACTGATGGCGGTACTGCTCAAGGGAACTCGCCAGCCGATCGCGCCGTGGGAGCAGGCGGCGCACCTGCTCGACTACGGGTTCGCGACGGCGCCGGGCACCAAGGTGGGCACGCTGATCGAACCCGATCCCTCGTTGCTCGCACCCGAACCGACCACGGCGGCCAACCCCGCGGCGGCGCAGGCCGCGGCGTCGCTGCCCGATATCGACGCGATGCCGGTCCGGGTCGGGGTCGGCATCGTCGGCGCGATCATCGTCTTCGGCTTGATCCTCGGCGCACGATCGCTGAACCGGCGGCCTCAGCACTGACGTCGGATCGCCGAAGCTACGGTTTGTGACGGATTTCGCCTGATTTCCCGTCATAACCCGTAGTCTCGCCGCAGCACTTCATTTGCTACCGTCGGACCCGTCAGCGAGTGACACCGGACGAGGGGCGACGTACCCGGCCAGCGACAAGACGGCGCATGCACGGAGGTGCGCCATGGCGTGGGTGATCTTGATGGCATCGGGTGTGCTGGAAGCGGTGTGGGCGACGGCCCTGAGTCGCTCCAGCGGTTTCACCCGACTCGTTCCCTCGGTGATTTTCGTTGTCGCCCTGTTCTTTTCGATGGCCGGGCTGGCGATCGCGATGCGCAGCCTGCCGCCGGGCACCAGCTATGCGGTGTGGGTCGGTATCGGCGCCGCGCTCACGGTCGGGTACGCGATCCTCACCGGGCACGAGAGCGCCTCGGCGGTCAAGCTGGTGCTGATCACTGGCATCGTCGGCTGCGTGATCGGCCTGAAGGCGATCAGCTGAGCCGCCGCGGCGCGCGCTGGCCTTCCGCGAGCCTGCCGAGCGCCAGCGCGCCGACCAACAGGCCGAAGTCGCGTAGCGCGACGTCGTAGAAGCCAGGTCCGGTCAGCAGATTGACGATGATGCCGGCGAGCCACAGGGCGACGACGTAGGCGCCGATGCGAGGCGCGACGGCCACCAGAATGCCCGCGACGATCTCGATCACCCCGACGATGTACATCCCGGTCTGGGCGGATCCGGGCAGGATGCCGTCGATCCAGGGGGCCAGGTACTTCGGCCAGTCGGTCATCACGTTGAAGAACTTGTCCAGCCCGAACAGGATGGGCGCCACCGTGAAGACCGTGCGCAACAGCAGAAATGCCTGGTAGGACGGGTCAGCCAGGCGGGTGCGATCGACATAAGCAGCAGTAGCCATGTCTCCATTCCTTTCTAACGAATAATAATTCTCACGTTAGAACTGGCGACTTCTATCGTCAATAGTCTTGTACGTTAGAAGGGTGCATGAACCGTTCGCCGACCGCGACGCCGCCGGCATCGGCGCGCTCTCCGACCCGCTTCGCCGTCGCCTCTATCTGTTCGTGTGCGCCCAACCCGATCCCGTCAGTCGCGAGCTCGCGGCCGAGCGCCTTGGCGTTGCGGCGCACCAGGTGAAGTTTCACCTCGACCGTCTCGAACGTGACGGATTGCTCGACACGATCTATGCGCGCGTGAGCGGTCGCACTGGCCCGGGCGCGGGTAGGCCCGCGAAGCTGTATCGACGCACCGACCGGGAGATCGCAGTCTCACTTCCCGAACGCCAGTACCAACTTGCCGGCAGGTTGATGGCCGACGCAATCGCCGAGTCGACCGATGCGGGGACCCCTGTCATCGAGGCGCTGGACCGCCTTGCCCACTCCTACGGCCGTCGCCTCGGCGATGCCGCCGTGGGTGATCAGCTTCCGCGCACCGTCAGCGCGGCACTTGATCTGGCCGTGCGAACCCTCGCCGAAAACGGTTACGAACCGCGCCACCAGGACGCGCGAGTCGTGATGGCCAACTGCCCGTTTCACACGCTGGCGCGGGCGCAGACCGAACTCGTCTGCAAGATGAACCACGCCCTGATCGACGGGCTGGCAGGCGCGCTCGGACCGCACGCGCCGATCCCCGAATTGGACCCGGCGCCCGACCGCTGCTGCGTGGTGCTGACCGCGGCAGGCAAAGGTTAGTGCCTGCGTAACCGCGAAAACGTCAGCGCCCCAAAGGCTCCCGCAGCCACCGCGGCCAGCGCGCCGCCCACCCCGAGGCCCTCGCGGAACTGCACACGCGGAGTGATCTGCGCCGGCGCGGGTGGTTCGATCGGCTCCTCGACCAGGTTCTCGGTCGCCGTCGCCGCCCACGCCGTCGCGAACAGGATGAGCCGCGAGGTGATGTACGCGAACACCATCAGGCCCAGCACCGGTCCGAACGTCGCGCCCGCCGGGCCTGTCACCACCGACCGCAGGTAGATCGACGCCACCTGCTTGAAGATCTCGAACGCAACCGCGGCGAGCAGTGCCGCGCGCAGCGCGCTGCGGAAGCTCACTCGTTCACGCGGCAACCGGGCGATGATCCAGCTGAACAACAGCCACGAAACCAGGACCGAGACCACCAACGACGCCGCCCGCAGGGCCAGACTCACGCCTGGAAGATCCTGCAGCCCAAACCATTCCAGCACATGTCGCATCACATCGGAGCTGCCCAGCGCAGTCATCGCGATCGTCACCACGATCGCCGCGAACAAACCCGTGATCGCGAGCAGATCGGACAGCTTGGTGCGCAGAAAGCCCGGTGAATCGTGGCGCATCAAACCCCACATCTGCGACAGCGCCTCACGCAGATTCGCCATCCACCCGAGCCCGGCCCACGCCGCGGTGGCCAACCCGATGATGCCGACCGAGGTACGCGAGTCGATGGCCGATTCCATCAACTTCACCAGCTGTTGGCCCGACCCGCCGGACACCGTCGACTTGATCTTGTCCTCGATCTCGGCGAGCAGGTCCGGTTGGCTGGCCAGGACGAAGCCGGCGATCGCGAATCCCACCATCAGCAACGGGAACAGCGCGAAGACCGTGAAGTAAGTGATGCCCGCCGCGTAGAAGTCGCCCTTGCTGTCCTGATAGCGCTGCTGCGCCCGCATCGCGTGGTCGAACCAGGCGTATCTGGCGCGCAGACGATCCAGCATCCCCGGCTTGTCCGGCTCGGTCATTCCGACCTCCCGAAGCGTTACGCGCGTGGCGCTAAGAAACCCAACCGGTCGTATACCCGCTTGAGGGTCTTCGCAGACACGTCGCGAGCACGCTCCGCGCCTGCGGCCAGGGTCGACTCGAGTTCGGCGGGGTCGGCCAGCAGTTCGTCGACGCGCGCCTTGATCGGCGTGACGAACTCGACGACGGCCTCAGCGGTGTCGGCCTTCAGGTCGCCGTAGCCCCGGCCGACGTAACCCTCGACGAGCTTGTCGACGTCGGTGCCGGTGACCGCACTCTGGATGGTCAGCAGGTTGGACACCCCCGGCTTGGCCGCCTGGTCGAACCGGATCTCGCGCTCGCTGTCGGTCACCGCGGAGCGGATCTTCTTGGCCGTGGCCTTCGGCTCGTCGAGCAGGCTGATCAGCCCTGCCTCGGTGGCCGCCGACTTGCTCATCTTCGCCGTCGGATCCTGCAGGTCGTAGATCTTGGCGGTGGCCTTCTGGATCAGCACGTCGGGCACCACGAAGGTGTCGGGGAACCGCGCGTTGAACCGCTGCGCGACGTCGCGCGCCAACTCCAGATGCTGGCGCTGGTCCTCGCCGACCGGGACGAGTTCGGTGTCGTACAGCAGCACGTCGGCGGCCATCAGCACCGGATAGGTGAACAGCCCGACGGTGGTGGCTTCGCTGCCTTCCTTCTGCGACTTGTCCTTGAACTGCGTCATCCGCGACGCCTGCCCGAAACCGGTGAAACAGCCCAGCGCCCAGGCGAGTTCGGCGTGCGCGGGCACGTGGCTCTGCACGAACACGGTGCTGCGCGCCGGGTCGATGCCAAGCGCCAGGTATTGCGCGGCCGTCACCAGCGTGCGCCGCCGCAACTGCTCGGGGTCCTGCGGGATGGTGATCGCGTGCAGGTCCACCACGCAGAAGAACGCGTCGTAGTCGTCCTGCATGCCGACCCACTGCTTGATCGCGCCTAACGCGTTGCCCAGGTGCAGGGAATCAGACGTGGGCTGGACACCGGAAAAGACGACGGGGCGGGAGTTGCTCATGATGGGTCGATTTTCGCACGCCCTCAGCCAACGGATTTGTCGGCGCTCTGCTCCCGGGACTGCTCGAGCGCCCGGCGCGCGAACACCCAGCGCTCGGTGATCGTCATCTGGCCACGGCCCCTGCCGAGGAAGGTGATGAACCACGAGATGACCGCGACGAGCCTGTTGCGCCCACCCACCAGGTAGTAGAGGTGCAGGCCCAACCACGCGAGCCAGGCCAGGAAGCCGCCGAACTCGAGCTTGCCGATCTGGCACACCGCGGAGAACCGCGACACCGTCGCCATGCTGCCTTTGTCGAAGTACTTGAACGGTTTTCGCGCGGCTGGGTCGTCGCCTTTGAGCCCGGCCTTGATCTGCTTGGTGGCGTACACCGCGCCCTGGATGGCGCCCTGCGCCTGGCCCGGCACGCCGGGCACGCTCATCAGATCGCCGACGACGAACACGTTCGGGTGGCCCTTCACCGTCAGGTCGGGTTCGACGACCACCCGGCCCGCCCGGTCGGTTTCGCTACCGTCGGACTGCTCCGCGATCAGCTTGCCCAGCGGGCTGGCCTGCACACCGGCCGACCAGACCTTGACCGCGCATTCGATGCGGTGCTGCTCGCCGTCCTTCTCCTTGACCGTCAGGCCCATGTAGTCGACGTCGGTGACCATCGTGTTGAGCTTCACCTCGACGCCCATCTTCTCCAGCCTGCGCTGCGCCTTGAGCCCGAGCTTCGGGCCCATCGGCGGCAGCACCGCGGGCGCGGCCTCCACGAGGATGACCCGCGCCTCGGCCGGGTCGATGGTGCGGAAGGCGCCGGTCAAGGTCCGGTCGGCGAGTTCGGCGATCTGCCCGACGACCTCGACGCCGGTCGGACCCGCGCCGACCACGACGAAGGTCAGCCGGCGCTTGCGTTCCTGCTCGGAGGTGGTCACCTCGGCGGCCTCGAACGCGCCGAGGATGCGGCCGCGCAACTCCAGCGCGTCGTCGACGGTCTTCATGCCTGGCGCGAACGCCTCGAACTGGTCGTTGCCGAAGTACGACTGCTGCGCGCCAGCGGCCACGATCAGGCTGTCGAATTCGATCACCCGCTCCCAGTCGAGCAACTTCGAGGTGACGGTCTTGTTCGTCAGGTCGATGCCGACCACCTCGCCGAGCAGCACCCGCGTATTTTTCTGCTTACGCAAGATGATTCGCGTCGCGGGCGCGATTTCGCCGACCGACAGGATGCCGGTTGCCACCTGGTACAGCAGCGGCTGGAACAGGTGGTGGGTGGTCTTCGCGATCAGCGTGACGTCGACGTCGGCGCGTTTGAGGTGCTTGGCGGCGAACAGCCCGCCGAAACCCGAACCGATGATGACGACGCGATGGCGCCGGGCGGTGGTCATCGGCTGACCCTAACCGTATTCGACGGTCACCGGCGCGTGGTCGGACCACCGCAACGCATATTCCGCCGCCCGCTCCACCCGCGCGGTACGCGCCCGCGCCGCCAGCGTGCGGGTGGCCAGTTGATAGTCGATGCGCCATCCGGCGTCGTTGTCGAACGCCCTGCCCCGCCACGACCACCACGAGTACGGCCCTGCCACATCGGGGTGCAGCACGCGGACCACGTCGACCCAGCCCGCAGCCAAAAGTTCAGTGAGCCATTGCCTTTCGGCGGGTAGAAACCCCGACTTCTTGACGTTGCCCTTCCAGTTCTTGATGTCGTTCTCGGTGTGCGCGATGTTCCAGTCGCCGCACACCACGGCATCGCGGTCGGTCAGCGTCGCCATCCGGTGTGCGAGGGCGGCCATGAACCGTTCCTTCTCCAACTGCCGGTCGGTGCCCGCCTCACCGGTCTGCACGTAGACGCTGGCGACGGTCACCCCGTCAGGCCCAAATCCCAAGTCGACCTCGATGTAGCGGCCGTGCAGCGCGAACTCGTCGACGCCCAGATCGCGAACCTCCTTGATGGCATGCCGACTCAGCACCGCAACCCCGTTGCGGCCCTTGACATCTCCGCCCGCCGACGCCAGATGCCAGCCGCCGGACAGCGCGGGGGCCAATGCGGCGGCCAGTTGGTCGTCGTCGGCGCGGGTTTCCTGCAGGCACACCACGTCGGCCTTCGTTTCGGCCAGCCACGGCAGCAGGCCCAGGTTGGTCGCCGAGCGCTGCTTGATCGCGGCGCGCACACCGTTGACGTTGATGGTCGTGACGATCACGGGGGCTGACCGTACCCGAGCCTGCCAAAAGGGGACGGGCTTGCGATACCGCCGGTATCACCTTTATGGTCGGGCACATGACAGGAACGTCGCTGCGCGCGCCCATTCATCTGGGCTCCGGCGAGCCGATGCTTTTGCTGCATCCGTTCATGATGTCGCAGAACGTGTGGAAAGACGTCGCTCCACTGATTGCTGACACGGGTCGCTACGAGGTGCTCGCGCCCACCATGCCCGGCCACAACGGCGGCGTGAAGGGCCGCTTCTTCCTGGACACCGCCGAACTGGCCGACGACATGGAACGCCGGATGGACGCCCTCGGCTGGGACACCGCGCACATCGTCGGCAACTCGCTGGGCGGCTGGGTCGCGTTCGAGCTGGAACGCCGCGGCCGCGCCCGCACGCTGACGGGTATCGCGCCCGCAGGCGGGTGGAGCCACTTCACGCTCGCCAAGTTCGAGATCGTGGGCAAGTTCGTGGCCGGTCTGCCGGTGTGGCTGGTCGCCAAGGCGCTCGGCCAGCGGTCGCTGCGACTGCCGTACGTCCGTCAACTCGGCTACGTGCCGATCAGCGCGCGCGCCGACCGCCTCACCGACGAGCAGTGGCGCGACATCATCGACGACGTCACCCACTGCCCGGCGTACTACCAGCTGTTGGTGAAGTCGCTGCTGATGCCCGGGTTGATGGAGCTGGCCCACGGCACCGCGCCGACGCATCTGGTCATCTGCGAGAAGGACCACGTGCTGCCGCACCCACGGTTCACCCGGCACTTCACCGCCCACCTGTCGGGCAGCACCGAGATCACCCATCTCGACGACGTCGGGCACATCCCGATGTTCGAAGCGCCGCAACGGATCGCGGAGTTGATCGTCGGCTTCGTCGACCGCTACGCGTCACCACCGCCGCGCGAGGCGATCAGCTAGCATCGAGCGCCTTCTTGAAGTCGACGGCGATGCTGTCGAGGAACTCCTCGCTGGTCTGCCACGGCTGGTCGTCGCCGATCAGCAGCGCCAGGTCCTTGGTCATCTGACCGCCTTCGACGGTGCCGATCACGCTGTGCTCCAACGTATTTGCGAACTTGATGACGTCGGGCGTGTTGTCCAGCTTGCCGCGGTGCGCCAGCCCGCGTGTCCACGCGAAGATCGACGCGATCGGGTTCGTCGACGTGGGCTTGCCCTGCTGGTACTGCCGGTAGTGACGGGTGACGGTGCCGTGCGCGGCCTCCGCCTCGACGGTCTTGCCGTCCGGCGTCAACAACACCGACGTCATCAGGCCCAGTGAGCCGTAGCCCTGGGCGACGAGGTCGGACTGCACATCGCCGTCGTAGTTCTTGCACGCCCACACGTACCCGCCCTCCCACTTCAGGCACGACGCGACCATGTCGTCGATCAGTCGGTGCTCGTAGGTCAGGCCCGCGGCCTCGAACTTGTCCTTGTACTCGTCGTCGAAGATGCGGCCGAACTCGTCCTTGAACATCCCGTCGTAGCCCTTGAGGATCGTGTTCTTGGTCGACAGGTAGACCGGGTATTTCTGTTGCAGCCCATAGTTGAACGACGAGCGGGCGAAGTCCTGGATCGACTGCTTGAAGTTGTACATCCCCATCATCACGCCGCCACCCTCGGGGATGTGCACGACGTCGTGCACGATCGGCTCGCTGCCGTCGTCCGGGGTGAAGCTGACGGTGAAGGTGCCTGGCTTGTCGACCTTGAAGTTGTCGGCGCGGTATTGGTCGCCGAACGCGTGCCTGCCGATGACGATCGGCTTGGTCCAGCCCGGCACCAGCCGCGGCACGTTCTCGATCACTATCGGTGCGCGGAAGATGGTGCCGCCCAGGATGTTTCGGATGGTCCCGTTGGGCGAGAGCCACATCTTCTTGAGGTTGAACTCCTTGACGCGGGCTTCGTCGGGCGTGATGGTCGCGCATTTCACGCCGACACCGTGACGCTTGATGGCTTCGGCAGCGTCGATGGTGACCTGGTCGTCGGTCTGGTCTCGATGCTCGATGCCGAGGTCGTAGTAGTCCAGGTTGACGTCCAGGTAGGGCAGGATGACCTTGTCCTTGATCATCTTCCAGATGACGCGGGTCATCTCATCCCCGTCGAGTTCTACGACGGTGCCCTCGACCTTGATCTTGGCCATCGTCAGACCTTTGCCGACTCCAATGCCGAATTCAGCGTCTTGCTCGGCCGCATCACCGCCGTGGTCTTCTCCCGGTCGGGGTAGTAGTAGCCGCCGATGTCCACCGACTTGCCTTGTACCTGCGCCAATTCCGACACGATGGCGTCCTCGTTGTCGGCCAGGGTCTTGGCCAGCTTCGCGAAGTGGTCGGCCAGTTCCTTGTCCTCGGTCTGCTCCGCCAGTTCCTGCGCCCAGTACATGGCGAGGTAGAACTGGCTGCCCCGGTTGTCCAACTCGCCGGTTTTGCGCGACGGGCTCTTGTTGTTGTCCAACAGCTTTCCGATCGCGGAGTCCAGCGTGGTGCCGAGCAGGGTGGCCCTCTTGTTGTCGGTCTTGCGGCCGATGTCCTCGAAACACGCTCCGAGAGCCAGGAACTCGCCGAGCGAATCCCAGCGCAGGTGGTTCTCCTCGACCAGCTGATGGACATGCTTTGGCGCCGAACCGCCCGCCCCGGTCTCGTACATGCCGCCACCGGCCATCAACGGCACGATCGACAGCATCTTCGCGCTGGTGCCCAGCTCCAGGATCGGGAACAGGTCAGTCAGGTAGTCACGCAGGATGTTTCCGGTCACCGCGATGGTGTCCTGCCCGCGGATCAACCGCTCCAGCGTGTACCGCATGGCCCACACCTGCGGCATGATCTGGATGTGGAGGCCCTCGGTGTCGTGGTCCTTCAGGTACTCCTTGACCTTGTTGCGCAGTTCCACCTCGTGCGGCCGCTCCGTGTCGAGCCAGAACAGCGCCGTCATGCCCGAGGCCCGCGCCCTGGTCACGGCGAGCTTGACCCAGTCGCGGATCGCGGCGTCCTTGACCACCGGCATGCGCCAGATGTCGCCGGTTTCGACGTTCTGGGTCAGCAGCACCTCGCCGGTGTCGACGTCAACGATGTTGGCGACGCCGTCCTCCGGAATCTCGAACGTCTTGTCGTGCGACCCGTACTCCTCCGCCTGCTGAGCCATCAGCCCGACGTTGGGGACGGTGCCCATCGTGGTCGGGTCGAACTGGCCGTGCGTCTTACAGAAGTTGACCATCTCCTGGTAGATGCGGCTGAACGTGGACTCCGGGTTGACCGCCTTGGTGTCCTTGGTGCGCCCGTCGGCGCCGTACATCTTCCCGCCGAGACGGATCATGGCGGGCATCGACGCGTCGACGATCACGTCGCTGGGCGAATGGAAGTTGGTGATGCCGCGGGCCGAATCCACCATCGCCAGTTCCGGGCGGTGCTCGTGCACGGCGTGGATGTCCTGGATGATCTCCTCACGCTGTGAGGCGGGCAGCGTGGCGATCTTGTCGTACAGATCGCTCATCCCGTTGTTGACGTTGACGCCGAGTTCGTCGAGCACCTCCTGATGCTTGGCGAACGCCTCCTTGTAGAAGACCTTCACCGCGTGGCCGAACACGATGGGGTGGCTCACCTTCATCATGGTGGCCTTGACGTGCAGCGAGAACATCACGCCGGTCTTGTAGGCGTCCTCGATCTGCTCTTCGAAGAAGTCGCACAGCGCCTTACGGCTCATGAACATGCTGTCGATGATGTCGCCCGCGTCGAGGGCCACCTCCGGCTTGAGCACCACCGTCTCGCCGCTCGTGGTCTCCAGCACCATCTTGACCTTGCGGTCGGTGTCCAGCGTCATCGACTTCTCGCCGTGGTAGAAGTCGCCCTTCTTCATGGTCGCGACATGGGTGCGCGACGCCTGCGACCATTCCCCCATGCTGTGCGGATGCTTGCGGGCGTACTCCTTGACCGCCTTGGGCGCGCGTCGATCCGAATTGCCTTCGCGCAGTACGGGATTGACGGCGCTGCCGAGAATCTTGGCGTACCGCTCCTTGATCGCCTTCTCCTCGTCGTTCTTCGGCTCGCCCGGGTAGTCGGGCAGGTCGTACCCCTTGGCCTTGAGCTCCTTGATGGCGGCCAGCAACTGCGGCACCGACGCGCTGATGTTCGGCAGCTTGATGATGTTGGTGTCGGGGTGGTGGGTGAGCTCGCCCAGCGTGGCCAGGTTGTCCGGCACGCGCTGCTCCTCGGTCAGCCGGTCGGAGAACTCGGCCAGGATGCGCGCGGCCACCGAGATGTCACTGCTTTCGACGTTGATCCCCGCAGGCTCGGTGAAGGTCCGCACGATCGGCAGAAACGAATACGTCGCGAGCATCGGCGCCTCGTCGGTCAGCGTGTAGATGATGGTCGGCTGCTCGGCGCTCATGTGGTCTTCTCCCGGCGTCAGTTTCGGTTCTATATGTCCTATCGCGCGCCAGACTACAAGCGCCGCTGCGCACACGAGGGGCCAGCTTCGCCTACTGACCAGTAGCTTCACCAACCGCGGAAGATGGGGAGCTACTCCCGATGCCGCCGAGGCGACGCCGGCGCGACGATCACATCGGCCGCAGACGGCGCTGGCACCCGGTCAGCGACATGAGATACGCTTCTGTGCGGTCATGAGTGCCAGCGTCAAGCCCCGGCTTGCTGGCCGGCAACCCTCCAACCGCGGTGGGGTGCCCCGGGTGATTGACCAGGTTGAGTAGCCGCCACCGGCTACCGGCAAGCGCGGGTCCGTTGTGACGGGCCCCCAGAGAAGACAGGCGGAGGTCCGGCGTGCGCAGTTGTCGCTGAGTGCGTCGACCGCACCCCAGCCAGGCCCATCACATCAGGAGAACACCCCATGAGCACCGAAAACACCCTCGACGACCCGAAGGCCAGATGGTCATTCGAGACCAAACAGGTCCACGCAGGCCAGACCCCCGACATCGCGACCAACGCCAGGGCGCTGCCCATCTACCAGACCACGTCGTACACGTTCAACAGCACCGAGCACGCGGCCGCGCTGTTCGGCCTCGCCGAGCCCGGCAACATCTACACCCGGATCATGAACCCGACCCAGGACGTCGTCGAGCAGCGCATCGCCGCGCTCGAGGGCGGGGTCGCCGCGCTGTTCCTGGCCTCCGGCCAGGCTGCCGAGCACTTCGCGATCCTCAACCTCGCCAACGCGGGCGACCACATCGTGTCGAGCCCGCGACTGTACGGCGGCACCTACAACCTCTTCCACTACACGCTGCCGAAGCTCGGCATCGAGGTCAGCTTCGTCGAGGATCCCGACGATCTGGACTCCTGGCGGGCGGCCGTGCGGCCCAACACCAAGGCGTTCTTCGGCGAGACCATCTCCAACCCGCAGAACGACATCCTCGACATCCCCAACGTCGCGGCCGTCGCGCACGACGCCGGTGTACCGCTGATCGTCGACAACACCGTCGCCACCCCGTACCTGGTCCAGCCGCTGGCTCACGGCGCCGACATCGTCGTGCACTCGGCCACCAAGTACCTGGGCGGACACGGCGCGGCGATCGCGGGCGTGATCGTCGACGGCGGCACCTTCGACTGGACCAACGGCAAGTTCCCAGGCTTCACCACCCCGGACCCCAGCTACCACGGTGTGGTGTTCGCCGAACTCGGCCCGCCCGCGTTCGCGCTGAAAGCCCGCGTGCAACTGCTGCGGGATCTCGGTTCGGCCGCCGCGCCGTTCAACGCGTTCCTCGTCGCACAGGGCCTGGAAACGTTGAGCCTGCGTGTTGAGCGGCACGTGGCGAACGCGCAGAAGGTGGCCGAATACCTGGCCGGTCATCCCGATGTCATCTCGGTGAACTACGCCGGGCTGCCGACGTCGCCGTGGTACGAGCTGGGAAAGAAGCTGGCCCCCAAGGGAACCGGCGCGGTGCTGGCTTTCGAGCTGGCCGGTGGCATCGACGCGGGCAAGGCGTTCGTCAACGCGCTGACGCTGCACAGCCACGTCGCCAACATCGGCGACGTGCGGTCGCTGGTGATCCACCCGGCGTCGACCACGCACGCCCAGCTCACTCCTGAGGAGCAGTTGGCCACCGGCGTGACGCCGGGACTGGTCCGCCTCGCGGTCGGCATCGAGGGCATCGACGACATCCTGGCCGACCTCGAACAGGGTTTCGCGGCCGCGAAGCCGTTCAACTCCTCGGGTTCGGCGGACCCCAAAGCGACGGCGGCGTTCTGATGACACTGTCCGAAGTGAGAGTTGACGTGGCACCGCTGCCCGCAGAAGGCGAAGTCGGCCATGTCGACATCGGCACGCTGACGCTGGAGAACGGCGCGGTGATCGACGACGTGACGATCGCGGTGCAGCGGTGGGGCGAGTTGTCGCCAAGCCGCGACAACGTGGTCGTCGTGCTGCACGCGCTGACCGGCGATTCCCACGTCACCGGCCCGACCGGTCCCGGTGACGAGACCGAGGGCTGGTGGGAAGGCGTCGCCGGGCCTGGTGCGCCGATCGACACCAACCGCTGGTGTGCGATCGCCACCAACGTGCTGGGCGGCTTCCGCGGCTCGACGGGCCCGAGTTCTGTTGCGCCGGACGGAAAGCCGTGGGGCTCGCGGTTCCCTCTCGTCTCGGTGCGCGATCAGGTCGAGGCCGATGTGGCCGCGCTGGCTGCGCTCGGCATCACCGAGGTCGCGGCGGTGGTCGGCGGCTCGATGGGCGGCGCGCGGGCGCTGGAGTGGATCGTCGGCTACCCCGACAAGGTCCGCGCCGCGCTGGTGCTGGCGGTCGGCGCGCGCGCGACCGCCGACCAGATC
Source organism: Mycobacterium sp. 3519A (assembly GCF_900240945.1). Taxonomy (NCBI): domain Bacteria; kingdom Bacillati; phylum Actinomycetota; class Actinomycetes; order Mycobacteriales; family Mycobacteriaceae; genus Mycobacterium; species Mycobacterium sp. 3519A. The sequence goes on along the minus strand of NZ_OESG01000013.1, from coordinate 837,683 downwards.
GGCACCCAGAGCACCCAGATCGCGGCCATCAAGTCCGACCCGAACTGGTGCGACGGCGACTACTACGGCACTGGGCGCTCACCCGATGTCGGCATGGAGATCGCGCGACGCTTCGCGCATTTGACGTATCGCGGCGAGGACGAACTCGACGCCAGGTTCGGCAACGATCCGCAGGGCGGCGAGGACCCTTCGACCGGCGGGCGCTACGCGGTGCAGAGCTACCTGGAACACCAGGGCCGCAAATTGCTCAAGCGGTTCGATGCGGGCACCTATGTGGCGCTGTCCGAAGCGCTGTCCAGCCACGACGTGGGCCGCGGCCGCGGCGGCGTCGAAGCGGCCCTGCGCGGCTGCCCCGTGCCCGTCGTCGTCGGTGGCATCACGTCGGACCGGTTGTACCCGATTCGGCTGCAGGAGGAATTGGCGGAGCTGCTGCCCGGTTGTACCGAGCTGAACGTGGTCGACTCCATCTACGGCCACGACGGCTTTCTCTTGGAGACCGAGGCGGTGGGCAAGCTGATTCGTCGAACGTTGGAGTTGGCCGAACGGTGAGCCATTCCAGGCAGCAGCGTTCACTGTCGTTCGGCGCGGAGGCCGCGGCATACGAGCGGGGGCGGCCGTCTTACCCGCCCGAAGCCATCGACTGGCTGCTGCCCGACGGGGCGGTCGACGTGCTCGACCTGGGTGCGGGCACCGGAAAGCTGACCACCCGGCTGGTCGAACGCGGCCTCAATGTCTTCGCCGTGGACCCGATCCCGGAAATGCTGGAGCTGCTGAGCAATTCGCTGCCTGATACGCCTGCGCTGCTTGGCACGGCCGAGGAGATCCCGCTGCCCGACGACAGCGTCGACGCGGTGCTGGTCGCGCAGGCCTGGCATTGGTTCGACCCCGAACTCGCGGCGAAGGAGATCGCCCGCGTGCTGCGGCCTGGCGGCCGGCTTGGCCTGGTGTGGAACACCCGCGACGAACGGCTGGGCTGGGTCAAAGACCTGGGCCGCATCATCGGCCACGAAGAAGACCCGTTGAGCCACAAGGTGACGCTGCCCGCGTCGTTCACCGACGTCGAGCGCCACCACGTCGAGTGGACCAGCTACCTGACGCCGCAGGCGCTGATCGACCTGGTCGCCTCGCGCAGCTACTGCATCACCTCACCGGAGAAGGTGCGCACCCGCACCCTCGAGCAGGTGCGCGAGTTGTTGGCCACCCATCCGGCGCTGGCCAACACCAACGGCCTGGCGCTGCCATACGTCACGGTCGGCATCCGGGCGACACTCGCGTAGTCGCCAACTCGCCGACCCATCGCCGCAGCGCCTCGCGCAACCGCTCGCCGTCATCCGCGTCGAAAGTGTCTGCGGCCCAGGCGACATAGCCGTCAGGCCGGATGAGGATCGCCATCGCGTCGATGTCGGCGGTGGAACCGGTGACGACGTCGACACGGTCGGCCCACTCGTCGGCGGCGTCACCCACACAGCCGGACAGGTCGAGCAGGACGGGACGCCCGCAGTGCAGCAGTTCGGCCACCCGGCGTCCGTCGTCGAGCGTCAGATCGGGCACGAGGCGGCCCGACAGCGGATGCCCGTCGCCGGTGTCGTAGCGGACGTCCGAACCAGCCAGCAGGTGCGCCATGTGCGCGCCGACACCCGGCAACTGCAGTAACTCAGCGAAAAGTGTTCGCAGCGCGGCGATCTCGGGCCCTGGCCGGAACAGCGCGGTCTGCGACAAGGACTGCATCATCACGCGCTCGCCGACCGGGAACCGCTCGCTGTGATACGTGTCGAGCAGGCCGGGAGGGGCCCACCCGTTGACTGCGGCAGCCAGTTTCCAGCCGAGGTTCATGGCGTCCTGCATGCCGAGGTTCAGGCCGGGGCCTCCCATCGCGGAGTGCACGTGCGCCGAGTCGCCGACCAGGAAGATGTTGCCCACCCGGTACCGGTCCGCCTGCCGGGTGTTCTGTCCGGCGATGCGACGCAACGCATGCGGGCCGTCGCCGCGCGGCGGGTCGACGGGCAGGTCGACGCCCAGCACGCGTCGCGCGCTGTCGCGTAACTCGTCCAGCGTCATCGGAGCCGAATCGTCGGCCTGCTGGTTGAACTCGATGGTCCCGACCAGCGGCCTGCCCGGCTCCATCTCGGCGAAGATGATGCCGCCGTTGTTCAGACGGTTATGGCCAAACGGCACGGGACCGAAGCCGGGCACGTCGATTCCGCCTGCGGCGGAATGCATTTCCGGCGGAACACCGACGTGCGCGATCCGGGCCACCATGTCGGACGTATGGCCGGGAAAGTCGATCCCCGCCAGCTTGCGCACGGTGCTGCGGCCACCGTCGGCGCCGACCAGGTAGGTGGCGTCGATCCGGTATGTCTCGTCAGCGGTGGACACGGTGACCGTCACGCCGTCGGAGCGCGGGTCCACCCCGATCAACTCGTGCCCCCATCGCACTTCGACACCCAGGTCCTGTGCGCGTTCGAGCAGAAACCGGACAAGGCGCGGCTGCTGGATCGGCAGACCGTACATCGGGCTGTCCGACATCCCGGTCAACGGCACCCGCATACCGCTGAATATCCACTCGTACATCGGTTTTGGCGGTTCGTCGGACCCGGTGAACCTGTGGTAGAGCCCGCGCATGTCGAGTAGCCGCACCACCTGGCCGATCATGCCGTTGGCCTTGGGTTCGTCGCTGGGCGCGGACAGCCGCTCGAGCACGACGGGCCGCACACCGGCCAGCGCAAGCTCGCACGCCACCATCAAGCCGTTGGGGCCTGCCCCGGAAATGACCACTTGGTTTTCGGACATCGACATCACCTTTCAGGCAGTCCAGCGGCGACATCGGCAAGGCCGCGACGCAGCAACTCGGTATAGGCCACCGGCGGATCGGCGTTGGCGTACGTCTCCATCGCCGTTTCGCCGACCGCCCTGACGACGGCGACGACCAACCGCGGATACATATCGCGCACCGGGTCCAGCCCGGTGCGTTCGGCGACCGCATCGACCCAGTCGGCGAACAGTTCTCGCGTCAGCGCTGCCCGCATGTCCCGCGCCGACAGCAGTTCGCGAATGACGGCCAACTCTGCGGGGGTCGGCCGGACGTCGGTGGCGCCCGCGGCTTCCAGCGGCGCAAGCATCGACTCGGTGATCGCCGACCACAACGGCTCGTCGGCTGGCCGCTGACGAAAGATCGTGAGACTCTGCCGGGTCCGGTCGACCTGGCGGAACGCGACCGCCTCGTACTTGCCCGTGAAGTAGTTGTTGAAAGTACGCAGCGATACGCCGGCCCGGTTGGCGATGTCTTCGCGGGTGACGTTCTCGAGCCCCCGCTCGAGCGCGAGCTCCAACGCGGCATTGCTGAGCGCCCAGCGGGTGCCGAGCTTCTTGCGCTCACGCAGTCCCATGGTCACTCAGCCAGGCTAACTGAATCCTGCATAATAGGCAAAATTGCCCAGTGGGCAAACTTTGGAACTCCAAGGATTCGCCAAGCGCCCGAGCGCACGCTGTGATCACCAACACACACAGGGGGTTCTCATGAAACGACAAATCGCAGGCCTGGCAGCCGCGGCACTCGTGTCGGCTGGGATGAGTCTGGCGGCGCTCGGCCTCGGTGCCGGTATCGCCCAAGCGGAGACCTGGTGTCCGGGCCAGCCCGTCCCAGGAGGCTTCGTCGAGGTTGACTGGGACTGGACGGTCTGCCACAACTACTACGCGATGTCCCGCGGGTATCCGCCCCAGATCGTTGGATTGAAGGTCCAAGACGGCGCCATCGGCGGCAGCTGGCGTTTGGTCGCAGGCGAGGACACCAACGTCACATGCCAGTTCCTGGGGTGCCCCCGGCCATAATGGCTATTTCGCACAGAATGGCTAGTATGGCCACATGGCGACCTTGACATTCCGAAACCGCGACGGCGAGCTGGTCGACGTCCCGACCGTCGCCGCCACCCGCTTCAAGAACGAGTTCGGCACGATCTTCGAGCAGGCCTCCCTCGGCGGCGCGGTGGCGATCACCAAGCACAACACTCCGAAGGCGGTGTTGTTGTCCTACGCGGAATTCGAGGCGCTGACAAAGGCCAGCACGCCCGCCCTCGACGACCTGTCCGAGGATTTCGACCGGCTGCTGGAGAAGATGCAGACGCCGAAAGCCAGGTCGGCGATGGCGTCGGCGTTCGACGCGTCACCGGAACAACTGGGCCGCGCCGCGGTCAAGGCAGCCCGCGCCAAGCGCTGACCGCACCGCATGGCCCGCAAGGCCCCAGCTCCGCGCCTCTACGTCCTGGCCGGCGTCAACGGCGCGGGTAAGAGCAGCATCGGCGGCGCCATGATTCGCGCGTCGGGCGCCGACTATTTCAATCCCGACGAAGCGGCGCGCCAGTTGATGGCCACGAACCCGGGACTCGACCAGGTGCAGGCGAATGCGACGGCCTGGCATCAGGGCCGGCGCCTGCTCGAGCGGGCGATCCTGGAGCGCAAGGACTTTGCCTTCGAGTCCACGCTTGGCGGCGCCACCATGCCGCGCCTGCTCGCCGAGGCGGCGTCGCAGGGCTTCGAGGTCCGCGTCTTCTACGTCGGCTTGGCCAGCCCGGAGTTGCACATCGAACGGGTCCGCCACCGGGTGCAGGCCGGCGGTCACGACATCCCGGAATCCAGCATCCGCCGCCGCTGGCGGCACAGCAGACTGAACCTGATCGAGTTGCTGCCGCATCTGACCGAATTGAAGGTCTACGACAACTCCGCCGACGCCGACCCCGCCGCGGGACGCGCGCCGCGACCGGTGTTGGTGTTGCACCTCGACCACGGTGCAATCGAAGGCCCGCAGGATCTTTCGCAGACGCCGGAGTGGGCCAAGCCGATCGTCGCGGCCGCACTGAAATTGAGTTGAGTGGCCACTTATGACACGGAAACCGCGAAAAAGCGTGCCATAACAGGCCATTCGACGCTGAGAAGCTAGCTGGTGCCCAGCGGGTCGATCGTCCACGCGACGTAGAGCATCGCCGCGCTGACCGACGCGGTCGTGACGAAGTCGATGGTCCTGCTGCGCACCGCGAGCAGCCCCACCCGGTCTTCGGGCAGCGCCAGCCGGAACGCCGCCGCGACGCCGACACCGATGGCGAGCACCAGCGCCCCGCGTCGCCAATAACCCGCGACCACCAGACCGAACGCCGCGATGATGATCACGCCGACGAGCAGGATCGGCCACTGCCCGCCAAACACCTTGCGGGTGAACTCTTTCAGGGTCACTTGGCCAAGGCTTCGGCGCGCTCGACGACGTTGGTCAGCAGGAACGCCCGCGTCAGCGGGCCCACCCCGCCCGGATTGGGCGATACATGACCCGCGACTTCCCACACGTCGGGATGCACGTCGCCGACGAGCTTGCCTTCCGCGTCGCGCGACACCCCGACGTCGACCACGGCGGCCCCTGGCCGCACCATCTCGGCGGTCACCATGTGTGGCATCCCGGCCGCGGCGATGATGATGTCGGCCTCGCGCGCCAGCTCAGGGAGATGCCGAGTTGCGGTGTGGCACAACGTCACCGTCGCATTCTCCGACCGGCGCGTCAGCAACAGGCCGAGCGGCCTGCCGACCGTGACGCCGCGCCCGATCACCACCACCTGGGCGCCCGCGATCTCCACCTCGTAGCGGCGCAACAGGTGCACGATACCGCGCGGTGTGCACGGCAACGGCGCTGGCTCGTTGAGAACCAGCCTGCCGAGGTTGGTCGGATGCAGTCCGTCGGCGTCCTTGCCCGGGTCGACACGCTCCAGCGCGGCGTTCTCGTTGAGATGTTTGGGCAGCGGCAACTGGACGATGTACCCGGTGCACTCCGGGTTGGCGTTGAGTTCGTCGATGGTCTCGTCGAGCTTGGCCTGGCTGATGTCGGCGGGCAGGTCGCGCCGGATCGAGTTGATGCCGACCTTCGCGCAGTCGGCGTGCTTACCGCGCACATAGGCCTGCGATCCGGGGTCGTCGCCGACCAGAACCGTGCCCAGTCCGGGCGTCCTGCCTGCCGCGGTCAGGGCCGCAACCCGATGTTTGAGGTCGACGAAGATCTCGTCGCGCGTGGCCTTACCGTCCAGTGTGATCGCACCCACGGATCACATTGTGGCAGGCTCCCCTGCATGAACACTCAGCCCAATGTGTTCACCCCGGCCAAACTCGGCCCGGTGACGCTGCGCAATCGGATCATCAAGGCCGCGACGTTCGAGGCGTCGACGCCGAACGCGCTCGTCACCGACGACCTGATCACCTATCACCGATTGCCCGCCGCGGGCGGCGTCGGCATGACGACGGTGGCGTACCTGGCCGTGTCCAAGGGTGGGCGCACCGAGGGCAACGCCGTCTGGTGGCGACCCGAGGCCCTGCCGGGATTGAAGAAGCTGACCGAGGCCATCCACGCCGAGGGCGCCGCGATCAGCGCGCAGATCGGCCATGCCGGCCCGGTCGCCAACGCCCGCTCCACGCAGGCGCCCGCGTACGCGCCGGTGCGGTTCTTCAACCCGCTGTCGATGCGCTTCGCCAGGAAGGCCACCCGCGACGACATCGCCGACATCATCAAAGCGCACGCCGACGCCGCCCGCTACGCCATCGACTGCGGCTTCGACGCGGTCGAAATCCATCTGGGCCACAACTACTTCGCCAGCTCGTTCCTCAGCCCGCTGATCAACCGGCGCTCCGACGAATTCGGCGGCTCACTCGAGAACCGGGCCAAGGTGGCGCGCGGCCTGGTGACCGCGGTCCGCCGCGTCGTCAAGGACCAGATCGCGGTGACCGCGAAGCTCAACATGGCCGACGGCGTGCGCGGCGGCATCTCGACCGACGAGTCGCTGCAGACGGCCAAGTGGCTCGAAGAAGACGGCGGCCTCGACGCCATCGAACTGACCGCGGGCAGCTCACTGGTCAACCCGATGTACCTGTTCCGCGGCGGCGCGCCGGTCAAGGAGTTCGCCGGCGCGTTCAAGCCGCCGCTGCGGTGGGGCATCCGGATGGCCGGCAAGAAGTTCTTCCGCGAGTACCCATATCGCGAGGCGTACCTGTTGCGCGACGCCAAGCTGTTCCGCGCCGAACTGAAGATGCCGCTGATCCTGCTCGGCGGCATCACCAACCGGGAGACCATGGACCTCGCGATGGCAGAAGGGTTCGACTTCGTCGCGATGGGTCGCGCGCTGTTGGCCGAACCCGATCTGATCAACAGGATCCAGGCCGACAGCGCGGTGCGCTCGGCGTGCACGCACTGCAACATCTGCATGTCGACGATCTACAGCCACACCCACTGCGTGGTGACCGGATCACCGGACTGGCTGCTGCCGCTGCGATGAGTCCGCGGCCCGCGCCAGGTCTACCTCGACATGGGACTCATTCAGATCGAACTGTTCGCCACCCTCGACTTCGTCGGCCAAGCGCCCGGCGGCCCTGACGAGGACCCGGCGGGCTTCCCGTTCGGCGGCTGGCAGGCGCCACTGATCGACGACGCCGTCGGCGCCCAGATCGACGCCGCCTACCAGGGCACCGATGCGCTGCTGCTGGGCAGGCGGACCTACGACATCTTCGCCGCCTACTGGCCGCATCAGGACGACGAGTTCGGCACCCTGTTCAATCGCGTCCCGAAGTACGTGGCCTCCCGCGGCACGCCCGACCTCGCGTGGGCCGGGTCGACGCAACTCGGCCCGGATCTGGCCGCCGCGGTGCGCGAGATCCGTGACCGGCACGAGCAGGTGCGGGTGGTCGGCAGCCTGAATCTGGTGCAGACCCTGTTGCGGGAGAAGCTCTTCGACCGCCTCGACCTCTGGGTGCACCCGATCGTCCTCGGCGTCGGCAAGAAGGTGTTCGACGGCGGCGCGGTGCCCACCAACCTCACCCTGCTCGAACCGCCGGCCGCCAGCGCGAAGGGCACCGTGTTCCTGCGCTACGCACTCGCCGACGGCGTCCCCGCAACCGGTGACATGAGCGCGCCCGATCGCCTATCCGCCGACGGGTAGTCGCGGCTCGACGAACGCGACCATCGGCTCCTTGCGGATCACCCATCCCCAGCCCTGCAGGATCATCAGTTCCTTCGGCGAGAAGATGTAGGTGAAGTTGGCGTTGCGCGCCACGTACTTGCCTGCCAGCATCACGGCGCCGGGCACCTTGAGCGCGTAGTCGTCCTTGACGCGCATCCCGCGGTATTCGTAGTGGCCGCTGTCGTCGACGCAGATCGCGACCAGCGACTGTTCGGTGCGTCCGAGGGCCAGGGCGGATTTCGGCGCGTCGCACCTGGCCGCCTTGTCGATGAAGCCGCGGTCGTCGGTGCCGATGGCGCCGCCCGGCTCCGCACTCGCCGTCGCCGGCGGGACGATCAGCGCCGCGCACACCAGCAGCACCGCTCGTCCCAGTTTGCCGTGCCGCCATGCGGTGGCTTTCACAGACCGCATGCCTCAGCAGATCACGAATGCAAGCGCGGGGCCGCTCGACGCGCCGTAGCGAAGTCGAAAAGTTAACCAGCCGGTATCAGCGCCCGCGCGCACTGCTCGACGATCTCCTCGGCGCTCGCGGGGTCCACTCCCATTGCAACGGCGCAACGGCTCTACGATGCGATGGCTCACGCCGACGGCGAAGCTCTATTCGGTTTGCTCACAGACGATTTCGTCGGCACGGTGAGTGCAGGCATGCCGCACGGGGTCGGCGGTGAGCACCGCGGCGCTGCCGACATGATCGTCAGCGTGTGGGGGCGCATCGCCACCGAGTACGACATCCACGTCGATCCGCAGGAGTACCTGTGCGTCGACGACGAGCGCGTCGTGGTGCTCGGCCGGTACCGGGGCACGGCCCGCGACGGGGGCTCCGCCGTCGACGCCACCTTCGCCCACGTCATCACCACACGGGGCCGGCGGATCGCCGCGCTGCAACAGATCACCGACACCGCCCGGTGGCGCGTCGGCGTGGCGTCCTGACGCGCCAGCAGACCAGCACCGCATTCGGCCGCAACCCCGATAGAGTCGGTCCCGATGAGCCGACCTAATCCGCCCGCGCTGACCGTTCGGTACGAGGGCTCCACGCGAACGTTCGCGCCCGGCAACGATGTCGTCGTCGGCCGCGATCTGCGCGCCGACGTCCGTGTGGGCAACCCGCTGATCTCGCGCGCGCACCTGGTGCTGCGGTTCGACCAGGGCCGGTGGGTCGCGATCGACAACGGCAGCCTCAACGGCCTGTACGCCAATGGCCGCCGGGTGCCGACCGCCGACATCCACGACGGCATGCAGGTCAACGTCGGCAATCCCGACGGTCCGGCGCTGACGTTCGAGGTTGGCAGGCATCAGGGTTCGGCGGGGACACCGCTGCAGACCACGTCGGTGCCCGTCGCGCCGCGGCCCGCTCCCAACTACCCGCCGCAGGGGCCGACGACGCGGCCGCCCACCGCGGTTCCGCCGCACCAGCCGATGTATCCGTCGGGAACGCAGGCGCGCTATCCGTCGGCTCCGCAGTCATATCCGAGCGGTCCGTCGCAGCCGGTCCGCAGGCCTGCCCCGGTGTCGCAGGCGTCGATCGCCTCCCCCGATCTGGAGTCGGTCACCCAGTTGGGGCCGACGGCGGCACCACGCACCAGCGAGGGCAACCTCGCGACGAGCATGCTCAAGATCCTGCGGCCGGGGGGCGCCCCGAAGGCGCCGCCGGGGTCGATCAAGATCGGCCGGGCCACCGACAACGACATCGTGATTCCCGACGTGCTGGCGTCGCGTCATCACGCGACCCTGGTGTCCACCCCGAGCGGCACCGAGATCGTCGACAACCGCAGCATCAACGGCACATTCGTCAACGGCGCCCGCGTCGACTCGGCGGTGCTGCACGAGGGCGACACCGTCACCATCGGCAACATCGACATGGTGTTCCGTGGCGGAACCCTGGTGCGCCGCACGGAGACCGAGGCCGCGACCCGCACCGGCGGCCTGGAGGTGCACGGCGTCACGTGGACCATCGAGGGCAACAAGACGCTGCTGAACAACATCTCGATGTCGGCGCGGCCGGGCACGTTGACCGCGGTGATCGGGCCGTCGGGTGCGGGCAAGTCGACGTTCGCGCGTCTGGTGGCCGGGTACACCCACCCGACGACGGGCACGGTGTCGTTCGAGGGCCATGACGTGCACGCCGAGTACGCGTCGCTGCGGTCCAGGATCGGGATGGTGCCGCAGGACGACGTGGTACACGGCCAGCTGACCGTCCGGCAGGCGCTGATGTACGCCGCCGAACTGCGGCTGCCGCCGGACACCAACAAGGCCGACCGCGAACAGGTGGTCAACGAGGTGCTCGAGGAACTCGAGATGACCAAACACCTCGACACCCGCGTGGACAAGCTGTCGGGCGGGCAGCGCAAGCGCGCGTCGGTGGCGCTGGAGTTGCTCACCGGCCCGTCGCTGCTGATCCTCGACGAGCCGACCTCCGGCCTGGACCCGGCGCTGGACCGTCAGGTGATGACGATGCTGCGCCAACTCGCCGACGCGGGCCGTGTGGTGCTGGTGGTCACGCACTCGTTGACGTACCTGGACGTGTGCGACCAGGTGCTGCTGTTGGCGCCCGGCGGCATGACGGCGTTCTACGGTCCGCCCAGCCAGATCGGCCCGTCGATGGGCACCACCAATTGGGCGGACATCTTCAGCACCGTCGCGGGCGATCCGGACTCCGCGAACCAACGCTTCCTCGCGCAGCACGGTCCGCCGCCACCACCGCCGCCCGCCCAGAAACCGACCGATCTCGGCCAGCCGACGAAAACCAGTCTGCGACGGCAGTTTTCGACGATCGCGCGGCGCCAGATGCGCCTGATCGTGTCCGACCGCGGGTACTTCGTCTTCCTGGCGTTCCTGCCGTTCATCATGGGTGTGCTGTCGCTTTCGGTGCCCGGCGACGTCGGCTTCGGTGTGCCCGTACCGGCGATCAAGGGCGGTGAGGCGCCCAACGAGCCGGGGCAGATCCTGGTGCTGCTCAACGTCGGCGCGATCTTCATGGGCACCGCATTGACTATCCGCGCGCTGATCGGCGAGCGGGCGATCTTCCTGCGCGAGCAGGCAGTTGGGCTGTCCACGACCGCGTACATCCTGGCCAAGGTGTTCGTGTTCGCCGGATTCGCGTTGCTGCAGTCCGCGATCGTGGTCGGCATCAACGTGTGGGGCAAGAAGTGGGGTCCCGGGGCCACCGAACACGGCGCGGTGATACCGCCACGCACGCTGGAGTTGTACGTCGACGTGGCGGCCTGCTGTGTGGCGGCGGCGATGACGGGCCTGGCGCTCTCGGCGCTGGCCAAGTCGAACGAGCAGATCATGCCACTGCTGGTCATCGCGATCATGTCGCAGTTGGTGTTCCAGGGCGGCATGATCCCGGTGACCGGCCGCATCGTGTTGGACCAGTTGTCGTGGATCACGCCTGCCCGTTGGGGTTTCGCCAGCACCGCGTCGACGATCGACCTGTTGCGACTAGTGCCCGGTCCACTCACACCACAGGATTCGCATTGGCGGCACACGCCGGGCGCGTGGTGGTTCAACATGGCGATGCTCGCAGCGATCTGTGTGGGCTACGTCAGCTTCGTGCGGTGGAAGATCCGCCTCAAGGGCGGCTGAGTTTTCGCTGCTGCCTCGCGGACATGTCGTCGCGGGGTGCGAGCATCCCGGCATGCGGCAGGTGTTTCTCGGCAGCGAGGCGATGGCAGCGGGGGAGCTGACCGAGCACGAGTTGCGGTTCTGGCATCAGCGGATGTTTCGCGACGTGTACGTCCCGAAGCGGCATCAGGTGACGCTGCTCGACCGGATCGAGGGCGCGTGGTTGCGATCCGGCCGCCACGGCGTCATCGCGGGAGTGGCGGCCTCTGCGTTGCACGGCGCGCAGTGGGTTGACGTCGACATCCCGATCGAGTTGATCTGGAACAGAAGCCGCTCCCCCGCCGGGCTCGTGGCTCGCGACGAGAAACTGGCCGACGACGAGATCACCAAGGTGGCAGGCGTGCCGGTGACGACGCGGGCTCGGACGGCGTTCGACCTGGGCCGCTATCTGCCGCGGGGCGAGGCCGTCGCGCGACTCGACGCCCTGATGCACTCGCAGGTCTTCTCGACCGAGGACGTGTTGGTGCTGGCCAAGCGATACCGAGGCGCACGCGGCCTGAAGGCACTGCGCGCTGTGCTCCCGTTCGTCGACGGCGGCGCCGCGTCGCTGCAGGAATCCTGGCTGCGATTGCTCTACATCGACGCCGGATTGCCAAGGCCGACAACGCAAATACCCATCGTCGAGGGGCGCGGCCGCCTGGTTCGGATGGCCGACATGGGATGGGAGGACTTCTTCGTGGTATCGGAGTACGACGGAGAACTACATCAAACCAACCGTCGCAAGTACGTCAACGACATCAACTCGCTGCGCAGAGCGCGGGCTCTCGGCTGGATTGTCGACCAAGTCGTCAAGGAAGACAGGCCCGACGACATCGTCGAGCGGGCGCGCAGGGCGTTGGTATCCCGCGGTTGGCGCCCGTCGTCCGCGAAACTGTAGTTACCGTGCGACCCACTCGCACTTTCCCGCGATAACTACAGCCTCGCGGCAAGGACGGCTACAGGCCTGGCTGGTCTTCGATGATGCCGAGCCAGACTTGGGCTGCGTCGATGGCCACCTTCTCGCTGATGAAGGCGTGCTGCGTTCCAGTGTAGAGATCGCGGAAGGCCCGCTCCAGGCGACTGCCCTCGCGGATCGAACTGGTGCCCGCGACAAGGTGCGCCCACTCGCCGCACGCGCGTGCGACGTCGGTGGCGTAGACGGCGGCCACCCGCATATCCGCGCGCAACGCCGGCGTCAGTTCCTCCCCCGCGGCGACGGCCGCCTCGGCGGTCGTGAACGCGTCGAGCACCAGCAGCCGGGCGGCCCGCCACGATGCGACGTGATGCGCCAACCCTTTCTGGAACGTCGGCCGACTGGCCAGCGAGGCCATGTCGCTCATCCGGAACTTCGTGGCGGCCAACTCCTCGACGTCGTCGAGCATGCTCTTGGCCACCCCCAGCGCCCACGACGCGTGCCCCGCTGCGGTGACGGGCATCAGCCCCATCCTGGTCGCGGGCGACGAACCGCGGTGCGGTTCACGGGCGAACAATGCAAACGTCCGGTACCCCGGCACGAAGACGTCCGCGGCGTTGTAGTCGTAGGACCCGGTTCCCTTGAGTCCCTGGACAAACCAGCCGTCGGTGAAAGTGACGTCTGAGCGCGGCACGATCGCCACCTGCATATCCGGTAGGCTCTCGCTGACCCAGCGGACCTCGCCGTCGTCCATCGGCATGAAGCCGGCCGCGATGTACTCCGCATGCCCGGTGCCCGAGCCGAAGCTCCACGACCCGGTCAACCGGTAGCCGCCGTCCACCGCGTGCCCCTGGCCGTTGGGGAAGAACTGCCCGCCCATCGTGATGCGGTTGTCGTTGGCGGTGAACACCTCGGCGAAGCCCTCGTCGGGCAGATACGACGCCGCGGCGAACGTCGACGGCAGGTTAGCGATCCCACACCAGCCGAATGAGCCGTCCTGCCAAGCCATTTCGATCCACGTCTCGATCATCTCGGCGAACGACGGCTCGACTCCGCCCGCGGCGACGGGGTTGAACGACGTCATCAGTCCGCTGGCCCACATCTGCTCGACGATCCCTGGCGTCAAGGTGCGCAGTCGCTCCGACTCCTCGGCCTCGGCCATCACCACTTCGCGCATACCGCGGGCCCGCGCCACAACCTGACTTCCCATGGTCGATGACCGTACGCGGTAGCTGCTGCGGTCACGGTTGATTGCCGACGATGTCGAGACCGAGGAATTCGGGCGCCTTGATGACGCGACGCAGCATGAACCGAATGAACGCCGGCATGTCGGAAGCGTTCTCATCGCGGTACAGCCGCGGAGCCCCGAGCTGGTAGCGCCGTCGTCGGCTCTCGAGTTCGCAGCCACCCGCGGCGAGAACGTTGCGCACCCAGTCCGCGTCGGGCCCATAGGTCAACGCGATCACATATCCGTTGCCACGCCGGAAGGCCCACAGCGGCGTCCGGAACGTCCTGCCGGACTTCCGCCCGCGATGTATGACGACCGCCCATCCCGGCGCCCACGGAGCGACGAACTTGGTGAGGCGGTTCAGCCCGACTTTGTTGGCCTTGGCGACCCATCGAGGTGCTGGCATATCGAAAACTCCTCACTTGTGGAATTTCGGTTTTCACGCTAACTCGGCGCCGCGGGGAAAGTCAACGACTGTAGAATTTCAGCACCATGGCCCGGATCGGACGACCGCGCGGCAAGACGGATACCCGCAACGTGATACTCGCGGCCGCGCGCCGCCTGTTCGCCGATGCCGGTTACGACAAGACCTCGGTACGCGACGTCGCCGCGGCCGCGGGCGTCGACCCCGCCATGATCCGGCACTACTTCGGCAGCAAGGCCGAACTGTTCCGGGCGACGATGGGTTGGCCGTTCGAGCCTGCGGCGATCGCTGCCCGAGTCACCGGCGGCGCTCGACGCGACATCGGCGTACGGCTGACCCGGGTGTTCTTCGAGGCGTGGGAGCAGCCGGAGTCACGCGCGCCGCTGCTCGCCATCCTTCGCGGGGCGGCCACCCATGACGAGTCCGCGCACCTGGTCCGCCAGTTCATCCAGGGACAGGTGTATTCAGAGATCGCGGGGAGCCTTGCTCAACCCGACGCTGAGCTTCGGATCGATCTCGCGATGGGCCAACTGCTGGGCATCGCCTATCTGCGCCACATCCTGCGGGTGGAACCGATCGCATCGACGCCGGTGGACGTCCTCATCGAACGGGTCGCGCCGGTGATCGCCGCCCATCTGAGCGGGGTCAGGTAACGGAGGGCGTGACGGACACCGCCGAATCGACGGTGAATCTCACCCCCCGCCCGACATCCCATTCGACCGCTGCGGTGCCCGACACGTGAAGCCTTGCGCCACTGTCGAAATCGATGAACAACAATGCTGCCGTCGGATCGACCTCGATGTTGCCGAAGCTGTTGAACATGTTGTTGCCCGGGTAGTCCGGCCACCACAACGCACCGTCCTCGACGCGGACGAAACCGGCCGGGCCGCCGCGATGCGACGCATCGGCGCCCCTGGTCGGATGAACGGTGCCGAGGAAGAACGTGTCGGCGTGTGCGATCAGCGCGACGTGCTCGGCAGTGAGGTGGTCCAAACGCTCGGCCCCGCCGGCGCCCCGCTCGACGTGGTCGAGGTGACGCGGATGAATGTACTTGGGGCAGTTGCCGAATGCCTGGTCGACGAACAGTTCCATACCGTCGGGATCCGAGCGGATCAGGGTGCCGTTCACGCGAACCCTTCGCCTGATGGCGAATTCGATGGCGAGCATCCCGACGGGTTGCCCCGCAGGCAGGCCGTGCAACGGATCACCGCTACCCGGCGTGGTGCCGACGCGCAGCGTGCGGTCGTGTGCCTGTAGGAATCCGGGCGCCGCGAACAGCGGCGAAACCCACAGTCGGCCGTCGACGTCGCGCGCGGTGATGACGGCGAAGTCGCGATCGGCCAGGAAGTTGCTGATGCCGCCGTTGAGATCGGGCACGGCCAGCATCGCGCCACCGAGGCGCGCCGCCTGGGCACGCACGCCTGCACGCTCCTGCACGGCGAGTTCGCCGTCGTGGAAACCTTGGTCGGCCATGCCACCGTCAACCCCCACGGGAGTCGGTTATTCCCTTAGCTGCGTGCCGGGGCCAGTCGTTTCAGCGCGAGGCCCCCTTCGAACGGCCGGAAACCGAACGCGGGCGGTGCGACGTAGCCGGTGTCGCCCAGCGGCGTGTGCACCTCGGCGACCGTCGGGCCGATCTCGGCCGCGACCGGGGTGAGGGCATCCAGATCGAACCGGTACAGCCGGCCAGCGTTGCCGCCGAGGATCTTGCGGCAGGTGTCCTCTGACTGGCTGTGCAGGGCCCACCGGATGGCCAACTTGGAGTGCGGCGCGAACCCTTCCTCGTGTGGGTAGTCGCTGCCCCACATCATGTGGTCGGCGCCCATGTAGTCGATCATCGACGACTCGTACGGGGTGAGTTCGGACGCCAGGTAGCAGTTGCGTTTCGCGTACTCGCTGGGCGCCAGCCTCAGCTCGTCGATCGACGAACCGCCGAACATCCCGTATGTGCGGTTGTGCGCCTCGGTCTTCATGCTCGGCACCATCACGTCGAGCAGCATCATCTGCTGCTGCAGCCACAGCGTGCCCTGCTCCGTCGGCACGAACCGCAGCGTGGGGTAGCGCTCGAAGACACCCGCGAGGATCAGATGCGAGACGGTGCGCTGCGCCCACATCGCCATCTCGGTGACGAGCACCGCGTTGGACGCCGGCTGATCCATCGGCATCAGCGGACTACCGGCCCCCGCGTGTTGCACCACGGTGAGGTCGAGGTCGGCGCACAGCGCCCAGATCGGTTCGTAGCGGGTGTGAAACAGCGGTGCGACATCCGGATCACCGGGCGACACGGCGGGCACCAGCACCCCGCCGAAGCACTCTTGCTCTGCGCCCCAACGGATTTCGTCGAGCGCCAGCTCGATGTCGTTGGGGAAGATCTGGATCAGTCCGCGTCGCCGCGTCGGGGCCAGCGCACAGAAGTCGACCTGCCACCGGTTGTGCGCCTGCACCCCCGCCCACCGCTTCTCGAACTCGTCGCGGGTGCGCGGCAGGCTGATCGTGATGTTGGGCGTGGTCGGGAAGAACGGCGGGATGGTGTTCGGCAGCAGCACTTCGGCGGCCACACCATCGGCGTCCATCTCCGACATCCGCATCTCGTGATCCCAGTTGCGCTGCGCGGTGGCGACGACGAGGTCGTCGAACGGGCTCACGTAGGTCTTCGCCCACGCGTCGAACTCGTCGTGCAACCGGGTCGGCAGGTACGGCTTGTAGTCGTACAGATCGGCGCCGGCGTGAGTGTCCGTCGAGATGACGACGTAGCGATCGATGCTGTCCCAGGTGTCTGCCATCGCCCCATCCTGATCGCCTGCGGGCCGCCGCGCTGCGAAACTGCGGGGTAGCCCTACGGGCAGGGCGTCGGGATGAACAGCGACCAGCACCACCCCGGCGGAAGCGGCGGGGTCAGGTTGGGCGGAGGCGGCGGCGGCCCGGGCGGATTCGGCCCGTCCCAGATGTTCTGCGCCACGTTGCCCTGGCCGTGATACACGTAGTAGTACGTGTGGCAGATGTTGTTGTCCCAGATCACCGGGTTGACCCGGATGTTGCCGGTCGCGACGGGTGGATCGCCCGGGCACCACGTGTAGGGCCCGCCGGGCGGGGTGCCCGCCTCGGCCGTACCCGCGCTCAGACCGAGACCCGCGGCCGCGACACCGGCCGACACCAACGCCCCGGTGAGCATCCGCTTCGCGGTGGAACTGGTCATGTCGTGTTCCTTTGCTTCTGCGACGCCACAATCGGCGCCGTCGTTGAAGCAAGTTCACCGCCGGTCCACAGCTACCGATCCCAACAACGGGTCTACGGCGGCACGGCGCCCGGTACCCGATACGCGTACGACTTCTGCTGTCGCTCTCCATCTTCTGCCGTAAAGTCAGATTCAAGACGCGGTTAGGACGCCTTTGAACGTGAATAAGCGCAGTTCAGGACGCCGGAAACTGCCGCAGCAGCAACGCTCCCGCGACGAGTTGAGCCACTCAAGTTCGCCTCCTCTGGATAGCTGGCAGGAAGACAGGACCGACCATGGGCCGACTGGACCCGACGCAGACGATTATTGGGCTGCCCGACGAAATCGTCTGGCGGACACCGCCTGACGCGCCCGCGGAATCCGTCGCGCAGGCAGTGCTCGCGGGCAGTGAAAACGAAAGCGGCCAGTACCTGGTGCTGATGAAGTGGTATCCCGGCTACATGAGTGCACCGCACTTCTACCGCACCGATCGGTTGTGTGTGGTGATCTCAGGTGTCTGGTGGTGCAACAGTGGGCCCGACTTCGATCCGGCGCAAGCCGTTCCGGCGCAGGCAGGCTCGTTCGTCAAGCGGGTGGCCGGCACCCCTCACTACGACGGCGCACTTCCCGACGCCTCGGAACCGGCCGTCATCGCCGTCACCGGTATCGGACCCGTCGATCAGACCTGGATCGACCCTTCCGCGCCCTGGTTGCGCAGGATCTGACGCCGTTAATCAGGTTGCCGGACAAGCACTTCAGCTGCGAGGCGTCGTGCGATTAGCCGCCGTGGATGTCGAGACCGTGCGCGGCCGCGAAAGCCACCGCCTGCTCGATGTCGACCTTCGCCCCGCGCAACGCCGCCGTCGTCCACAACGTCGGGTCCACCCGGGCACCGCGCAGATCGGCCTGATCCAGCTTGGTGTTCTGCGTCCGTGCGCCGGACAGGTCGGCCCGCCGCAGCACCGCCTTGCGCAGATCCGCGTCCACCAGGCCCGCCTCACGCAGTCGGCAGTCGGACAGGTCGACGCCACGTAGATCCGCCGCGCCGAGAACGGCCAGTGTGAAATCCACCTCGACGAAGGTGACCGGCCGCATCCGGCATTCGGTGAACACCGAGCCGAGGAAGCTGCTGTGGCGAAAGTTACTGTGCAGCAACGAAGTCCGGCGAAATGTGCAATTGCGGAACGCCGTGCCCACATGTTCGGATTCCGACAGGTCGGCGCCGCTGAAGTCGCATTCGGTGAACACCACACGCTCGGTGCGCAGCCGACTCAGATCCTCGTCACGAAAGTCGCGGCCGTCGAACTCCTGCTCGGTCCAGACCTCGTCGGCCACGGGCTCAGCCGTGCAGCGGCGTGAGGCTGTTCAGGGCGTACTCGGTGACGGCGATCAGCGCGGCCTTCGCCGAATGCCGGTCGCGGGCGTCGACGGCGATGATCGGAATGTCCTCGCGCAGCGCCAGCGCCTTGCGCACCGCCTGAGCGGGATGCCTTGGCGCCCCGTCGAATTCGTTGATCGCGATCAGGAAGGGCAGATTGCGCGCCTCGAAGAAGTCGACGGCTGCGAAGCTGTCCGCCAGCCGACGGACGTCGACCAGGATGATCGCGCCGATCGCGCCGCGGACCAGGTCGTCCCACATGAACCAGAAGCGGCGTTGCCCCGGTGTGCCGAACAGATACAGCACCAGGTCGTCGGCGAGCGTGATGCGGCCGAAGTCCATCGCCACGGTGGTGGTGTTCTTCGTCGGGGTCATCTCGAGTCCGTCGACTCCGGCCGAGGCGTTGGTCACGAGGGCCTCGGTGCGCAGCGGCATGATCTCGGATACCGCACCCACGAACGTCGTCTTACCGGCGCCGAAGCCACCGGAGATGACGATCTTCGTCGAGGCGGTGTCCCGCCCCTCAGAGCGCTCGTAGGCCACGCAGGGTCCTTCCTATCAATTCACGTCGTTCGTCGATGGTGGTGGACTCACCGATGGTGGTGTGCACCCGTAGATAACCTTGCGTCACGAGGTCACCGATTAGCACGCGCGCCACGCCGAGTGGCAGCGATAAGACAGCTGCGACTTCGGCCACCGAGGGGCTCTCGGCGCACAAAGTGAGGATTTGGCCATGGACGTCGTTGCCCGGCCAGCGCGGCGGTCGCGGTGGCTCCGGCACCGTTTCGACGGGGGCCTCGAGAGGCAGGTCGACGCGGGAATCAGTGCGACCGGCCGTCAACGTGTACGGGCGAACCAGCTGCGGCTCGTCCGTATCGTCTGATTCCCAGAAGTCCATAGGCGGCTCACGAGTGCTGAGGGGCGCGCCGTCCCGATTGGACCACGGCGCCGACTCGTTCCACCAAAATGGCCATCTCGTAACCGATTTGGCCGATATCGCAGTTGCGGGTCGCCAGCGTCGCGAGGTTGGAGCCGTCGCCGACACGCATCAGCAGCAGGTACCCGTTCTCCATCTCGACGACGGACTGCAGCACGTACCCGCCGTCGAACAGTTGCGCGGCACCGGTCGACAGGCTCGCCAGGCCGGACGCCACTGCGGCGAGTTGGTCGGCACGCTCGATCGGCATGTGCTCGCTGGCGGCCATCAGCAGCCCGTCAGCGGACACCAGCACGGCGTGCGAGACGCCGGACACCTCGCGTGCGAACTTCGAGACCAACCAGTCGAGCGAATCCCGCTGCGTCGCACGTGACGGGTGGGTCATTCGCGATCTGTTCCTCTGCTCTCTTGGGCATGTGATCGACCCGCGCGCACCCCACCGAAATGGTTGCTGATGCTTGCACGGACCGCGTCCGGGTCGCGCGATGGAAGAGGTCCTCCGCCGGTGCCGAACTCAGCCGCCGATGCTACCTGCTCGCCGCCGTTGGGGCCGCCTGCGGCGTCGACGGCGCCCGGTACCAGGCGCGCCCCGGGCTGGCGCACCGGCAGGCCTTCCTCGGTGTGCTCGGTGACGGGCGCCTCGTCCGCGGCAGCCGCCGCTGACCAGCCGTGATCCCAGACCGACTGCCAGTTCAGGTCCTCGCTCTTGGCCAGGTCCGTCGGGTCGACGAGCCACTCGGACAACATCTTCTGATAGATCGCGTCGTCGGCGCCCGCTGTCGCCGACGGCTCGTCGGCGGTGTGCTGGGCGGGCGGCGCCGGTTCGGCCCCGTTTTCGTGGGCGACGCCATTGCTGGCGGCCTGCGCGCGGGACGCGAAGAACGCCGACGTGTCGACAGGCGCGCGGTCGGCCTCCTCCGGTTGCGGCGCCAACGGCTGTCCCCACGGCGGGTGCTCTTCGGTCTGCGCAGGCATCGAATCCTCGGGCCAGGACTCCTCGGCGGGCCACTCGTCCTGCGGCGGCTGCTCCGGCTGCGCCAGCGACGCAGGAAGGTCGGCAATACCGCTGGCGCCGGGGTTGCGCTGCGGCAGCAACGCCACCGGCACGTCGCCGTGCCCGTTGGTGTACTCGTGCCCGGGCTCCTCGACGTGATCGGCGTAGTCGTGATCCTCGTCCAGCGCCAGGGCGGTGTGGATGCCTGCGTGCGCGTCCGCCGGCAGGCCGTAGTCCGGCTCGCCGAACTGGTCGGGCCCGCCCGCGACCGCCAGCAACGTACCCGGCACGAACACACCGGCGGTGGTGCCCGAATTCGGTTCTCCGGCAATGGTGCTGCGCAACCGGACCACCAGGCCGTGCTGGGCGGCCAGCCTGCCGACCACGAACAGACCCATGTGCCGGGCGGTGTAGGGGTTCACCTCGCCGCCGGACTGCAACCGGGTGTTGGCCACCCGCAGATCGGATTCGGTCATGCCGATGCCGATGTCGCTGACCTCGATGACCAGCCCGCCATTACCGGTGTGCACGGCCGACACCCGCACCTGCGAGATCGGCGGCGAATAGCGCAGCGCATTGTCCAGCAGCTCGGCCAGCAGGTGCACCAGGTCGCCCGCGATCGCGCCGATGACCTCGCTGTCGGGCACCGTCGCGGTGACCACCCGGGTGTAGTCCTCCACCTCGGAGGCCGCGGCGTTGATGATCGCCGACACCGGCACCGGCTCGGCCTGATCGCGCGGCACCTTGGCACCCGCGAGCACCAATAGATTGGCGCCGTTGCGGCGCATCCGGGCCGCGAGATGGTCCAGCCGGAACAGGCTCTCCAGCCGGTCGGGGTCCTCTTCGTTGCGCTCGAGGCGGTCGATCAGCGACAACTGCTGGTCGACAAGCGACCGGCTGCGCCGCGACAACGTCTCGAACATGTCGCTCATCTGCAGCTGCATCTGCGACTGCTCGCTGGCCAGCAGGACCGCCTGCTCGTGCAGTTCGTCGACGGCGTGCGCGACCTGGCCGACCTCTTCGGAGGTGTAGACCGGGATGGGCTGGACGTGGCTCGCCTCCGCGCCGGCGCGGACCCGTTCGATCTCGCGGGCCAGGTCTTCGTGCGCCACCTTCAGCGCGCTGTCCCGCAGGCTGCGCAGCGGGCGCACCAGCGAACGCGCCACCAGGATGACGAGCAGCAGCGCCAGCAGTAGTGCGCCGACGACGATCGCGGCGTCGCGGATCGCGGCGGTGCGCTGCGCTGCCGCGTCGGCCTCCACCGCGGCGGTCACCGCGCGCGAGGTGTCGGCGACCATCTTGTCCGCGATCTGGTTGGTGGCCTGGATCGACGCGCTCAGGTCCGGGTTGTTGACCAGTGCGGCGGCCGGATCCGACATGATCGCCATCCGCTTGACGAACTCGCCCTGCAGCTTCTGCGCCTCAGGCGAGCCGACGCCGAGCACCTGGCTCATGCCGAACAGGGTCGACGGTTCGGTGCCCGCCACCGTGGTCATCGACAGCCGTAGTTCGGGGTCCGGCAGCTCGCCGCCGAGGTTCACCAGCAGCTGCTGGATCATCATCTGGCCGCGGGCGCCGACGGCGCGACTCAGGCCGAGCGTCTCGGCGCGGATGCGTTCGTCGTCGACGCGCACCGAGCCGTTGATGGCGTCCTCGGCGGTCAGCAGGATCGGCGTGTAGGCCTGCACGCGGTCTCGCAGCCCGATGCTGTTGGCGGTGACCTTGTCCATCAGCCCCTGGCCGGCGCTGACCATGGTCTGCACGCCCTTGCGCACGTCGGGGGCGACGTCGGTGTCGGTCAGCCGTCGCTGCAGTTCCTGCCTGCTGCTGTCGAACTTGGTCAGCGCCGCCTGGGCGTCGCCGCCGGTCGAACTCGCCAGCATCGCCCCGTCGAGCGCGGCCATATAGCTTTCGATCGCGGGCACCATCTCGGCGCGGTCGGCCGCTCGGCGCAGGTCGGCGGCTTGCGTCGCGCTCGAATAGATGCGTAACCCGCCGAACGTGCCCGCAAGCACCAACGGCACCAGGACGATGGCGAACACTTTCCAGCGCACCGGCCAGTTGGCGATCGACCACCGCGACGGTCTCTTGGCGGGCGGCGGCTGTTTCGGCTCGAAATCGACGACCGTGCCATCGGCCTTTTTCAGCTGCGAGAACGCGGTCATGGGCGCCCGCCGCTGCGATCGGCCGCCTGCCCGCAATTCAGTAATGGAGCGTGGTTCATAAGGCTTCCTGCTGATTTCGCCCACCGATGGGCGCGCGTTCTACGCCTGGCAATTGGTCGAGTATGCCAGCCATGTGCAGCCGATTCCACAATTCTTACTGAACAGACAGAGTTGGTAACTGCTCTGACGAGCTGTTTCGTACCGTCTGAGCAAATGAATTAGGCGCCCCGAAGGACCGCGACAAGGAAGTCGGAGTCGTCGCGAAACGGCCGCAGATCCCAGGTGGAAAGCAACAGATCCGTCGCGAATCCGGCCTGCGCCGCGTCGTCGAAAAACTGGCCAAACTCATAATCACGGCCGGCCCCGAATCCGATCACCGCGCGGCCGTCGGAGGCGAGGTGCGCGCGCAGTCGGCCGAGCACCTGCACCCGGGTGCTCGGGGCGAGGAACGCCATCACGTTGCCCGCGGAGACGATGACGTCGAACGGTTCGCGTATGCCGCGAGCGGGCAAGTCGAGTTCGGCGAGGTCGCCGACGAGCCACCGCGGGCCGGGATGATCCTGCTCGGCGGCCTCGATCAACGCCGGGTCGACGTCGACGCCGATCACCCGGTGCCCAGCCTTGGCCAGCACCCCGCCCAGCCGGCCTGGGCCGCAGCCGGCATCGAGGATGTGCGCTTTCCGCGGCGCCATCGCGTCGACGAATCGAGCCTCGCCTGCAAGGTCCTCCCCGGCGCGCGCCATGGCCCGGAAGCGCTCGATGTACCAGTTCGAATGTCCGGGGTTGGCAGCAACCTTCTGCATCCAGATGCTCCGCTCGACCATGTAAGCATTATCGCCGTGTTCAAGGTGCTGTTCTTTTCGCCGCGCATCGCGCCCAACACCGGCAACGCGATCCGGATGGTGGCGGCGACGGGATGTGAACTGCACCTGGTCCAGCCGCTGGGGTTCGACCTGTCCGAACCCAAACTGCGTCGCGCGGGCCTGGACTACCACGATCTGGCGTCGGTGACCGTGCACCGCGATCTGCCGTCGGCGTGGGAGGCGCTGGCGCCGACGACGGTCTACGCGTTCACCGCACATGCCGAGGCGTCGTTCGCCGACGTCGGTTATCGGCCGGGCGACACGTTGATGTTCGGCCCGGAACCGACGGGCCTCGATGCTGCGACGCTGACCGACCCGCACATCAGCGGGCAGGTGCGGATCCCGATGCTGGCGGGCAGGCGTTCACTGAACCTGTCGAACGCCGCGGCCGTCGCCGTCTACGAGGCGTGGCGGCAGCACGGTTTCCGCGGCGCGGTCTAACGCTTCGGTGGATCCGCTCGCAGGCAGCGCCACGCGGCGTCGGCAAGCACGTCTCCGTCGGCATCGGCGGGCGGGTCTGCAGCGACACCGAGAAGCCACGCACGAACGAGTTCCTGGGCGGGGCCCAGCCACAGCGCATTGCTCTGGGCAGGTGTGAGCGGCCGCAGTATCCCGTAGTGCGCCAAGGGTTTCCACCACGCACGAACCGCCGCCTCGAAGCCTTTGTTCAGCTGATGTAGCTCAGGCTCGGCAGCCGTCTGGACTGCCGGTTCGACCATCGTGACGAGAAACCGTGCCATGTCCGGGTGCTTCACGCACCAGCGCAGGTGCATCCGGACGATCGCCCGCACCGCATCCTCGGCGTCTTCGTGTTGGCCGAGTTCATCGACGAATGCGCGCTGATAGCGCCCGACGCAATCCGCGTACACCGCCCCTGCCAGCGCCTCCTTGGCGGCGAAATGGTGGAACAAGCTGCCATTGCTGACCTGAGCGTCGCGCTGGATCTGCTTCAGGGTGGTAGCCGCGACGCCTTGGGCAAGGAAGCGCTCGAGGGCCGCACTCAGTATCGCCGCGCGGGTGTCGATGGGAGGCACGGTGCTAGAGTAGCGCTCTAGCACATTGGAGTGCCACTCTAGGAGGTCCTGATGAATCACGAGCGCGCGATCGAGGTCGCCCAGGGCATGCTCGACGCCTGGAACTCGCAGGACGTCGAAGAGGTCATCGGCTGCTACACGCCGGACGTTCGCTATCGCGACCCGAACACACATGGCACCGTCACCGGCTCGGATGCTTTGCGCCGTTACCTGACAAGGCTTTTCGACCGCTGGCAGATGCATTGGAAGTTGCGCGAGGCGTATCCGCTGCGGGACGTCGACGGCGCCGCGGTGCTGTGGACTGCCACGCTGCGGCAGCAGCACGGCGACACCGAGGTGGAGGTCGACGGGATGGATCTGGCCGTCGTCGACGGTGACCGGCTGAGCCGTAACGACGTCTATTTCGACAGGGCGCTACTGGCGCCGGCGGTCACCAGTTGTTCCAGTGACTGACCTGCTCCGCCGGTAGCCGCTTGGCCTTCTTGAAGTCGGTGCCCTTGGTGTAGGCGATCGGGAACAGGCCTGCCTGGCTGTACTTGTCATGCGGGATGCCGAGGATCTCGGCGGCTTGCTTCTCGCCGTCGCCGAGCAGATGCAGCGTCGTCCACGCCGAGCCGAGACCGCGGGAGCGCAACGCCAACATGAAGCTCCACACCGCGGGCAGCAGCGAGCCCCAGAACGACGCGGACATGCCCGCCGGTGCGCCGTCGGGTCGGCCCTCCAGGCATGGGATCAACATGACGGGCACCTCGTGGAGGTGTTCGTTGAGGTACTTCGCGGACTCGTACACGCGTGGCCGCTGCTCATCACGGACGTCGCCGTACTCGGGCTTGGGCAGGTCGAGGTACGGGGTCGCGTTGGTCCGGTAGATCTCGGCCAGCGCAGTAATCTTCGCCCGGTCGTCGACGAACATCCATTGCCAGCCTTGATGATTGGAGCCCGTCGGCGCCTGCAGCGCCAGGTCCAGACACTCCATCAGCACCTCGTGGGGCACCGGCTTCTCGAGATCGAGCCGCTTGCGCACCGAGCGCGTGGTGGTCAGGACTTCATCGACGGACAAGTTCAAGGTCATTTCGCCGAGACTACCGCCACAGGTAGCGACCCTCTCCGGCAAACCTGTCGTCGTCGGATCATGCGCCATCCATGAACCCGCCGGGTGCGGGGCCATGACGTTTTTCGGACGAGCCGCCGACAATTTCCAGCCGCCTAAGTTGCTGTATGCGCTGCAGTGCACTGAAGGCAGCATCTTGGTGAAGGTTTGATAGCCCGTCTGTCAAGTCCGCTATGTGCTGTAGCTGGCATTTCAGACGAACGTCGAGCACGGTGTGGCCGGATTGGTTAATAGTTGACAACATTGTTCGAGGTATTGCTGAATTTACTTTTCCATGTCGAATTTGATCTTGTTTTGAACGGCTATTGTCGCGCTACCGCTTCGTTCTGTGCCACTGCTGGAATTAGCCGACGAAACAGCAATATCCGAAATCCGGCAAAATCAACTATCGCATGCGTTAATTTTCTCTCACCAGATGGTGATCGCTCACCGAACGGGATGAGGGGAGCCGATATGAGGCTTAGCACACGTCACACAATCCGGCGCTACGCGATCGCAGCCGTGATCGCCGTGATCCCGCTCGCCGCGATGTGCGCGGCGATGACGTACCTGCTCAACCCGAAGCCGGCGCCGGTCGCGCTTGACGTCATGCCCGTGGTGTCGATCGACCAATCGTCGACGACCGTCGGCGTTGCCGACTCTGATCTGTATGGCAGATCGAACGCCGAGATCATCGATTCGTTGAACGACATGCAGGCGTTGGGGGTCAACACCATCCGTGTGTTGATTCCCTGGGGCGATATCCAGAAGGTACCGCCGGGCAGCCCGTTGGAGGTGCTGGCTCCGCCGGACTGGTCCAAGGTGGATTTCATTGTGCAGCAGGCGGTCAACCGCAATATGGCGGTGCTGGGCGTGCTGAGCGCGACGCCGTATTGGGGCGGACAGAACGGTACCGGCTGCATCGGTTGCCCTGGGGTGGCGCCCGACCCCACCAAGTTCGCGGCCTTCGCGGGGCTGGCCGCGGCACGGTATGCCGGAAAAGTCGCCGCCTACGAGGTGTGGAACGAACCGAACTACATCAAGTCCTGGCTGCCCACCCCCGATCCCGTCGCCTACACGAACGTGTTGAAGGCCGTCTACACCGCGATCAAGGGTGATCCCAACGATCCCAACGACGGCGCCGATCCCAACGCGTTGGTGGTCGGCGGCGTGCTTGGCTCGGTGGCCGGCTTTGCCGGGATCACGTATGACACCGTCGATTTCGTCCGCAAGATGTACGCAAACGGCGCGAAGGGCTACTTCGACGCGCTGTCGTATCACCCGTACAACTTCAAGACCAAGTTCTCCGACGGCACATATTCGATCTTCAAGCCGTGGAACAAGTTCTCCCCGCTGAACCAGTTGCTCGAGATCAGACAGCTGATGATCGCCAACCAGGATCAGGCGCTGCGCATCTGGGCGAGCGAATTCGGTCTGCCCACCGGCGGCCCCAACGCGGTCACCGAAGCGACGCAGGCGGCGTTCATCGCAGACTTCCTCGACAAGTGGTCGAGCATGTCCTTCACCGGTCCGGCGTTCATCTACTCCCTTCGCGATCGCCTCGGCGCTGAGCTGACCGAGCAGGGATCGCTGGGTGTCTTCAAATACGCTGCAGATCTGAATGATTGGGTGATGAAGGCGGCCGCCCAGGTCATCAAGGACTTCATCGACGCCCATCCGGCCGATCCGACCGACCCGACCGATCCGCCTGGTCCGGCGAGCCCGCCGAACCTTGTTCAGCAACTGACGCAGGCGCTGGCGGCGTTGTTCCACCAGGTCCAAGCAACGGTTCAGGGCCTGGTCGGTTCGGTCACCGGTTTCGTCAATGCGATCGCCCAGGCGGTGGCCAGGATCTTCAACCCTGGCGGCGCCGCGCTGCGGACAGTGCCCGCAGCGTTGCAGGACGAGGTCGCCGGCGCAACGAGTTTGGCCGTGACGTCGGCGCAGAGTAGGGCGATCGCGCAGGATCGTTCGTCGCCGGACCCTTCGCCCGGCACGTCACCTGACACTTCGCCTGACACCCCGGTTGCCGCCGCCGACGACGAGAAGAAGGTCGCGGCTGCCGAGCAGACCGCTGCGCCGGAGTCGAAGACGGTCGACACGGACGACGTCAAGTCAGTCAACACAGACTCGACAACCGCCTCGACGGACACCGGCAGTGACGATCTCGGCGATGTCGCCAAGGTGGAATCACGCGAACCGGTCCGCACCGGACTCGTGGCCAGGCCGACGAAGCTCGGCTCTGACCGCGCTGTGAAACCGGGCAAGACCACCAGCGATGACGAGAAGGCGAGCACCCCGACGACCGATACCACTGACGACAGCGAGTCGTCGAGCGAATCCGACGCGAGCGACGAAAGCTAGCGGAAGTCACGACTTTTCGAGCTGACCTTCAAGGTGAGCTTGCCCATTCGGTCGGCGACGACCGTCACCGCACCGGTGGCGTTCTGCACCTGCCCGCGGATCAGCAGCGCCGACGCCGTCTGCGCGAGCTTGCGATGCCGGGCCCACACCCCCGGTGCGCACAACACGTTGACCATCCCGGTCTCGTCTTCGAGGTTGATGAACGTGACGCCCTGCGCGGTGGCGGGCCGCTGCCGGTGCGTCACCGCACCCGCTACCAGCACCCGCGTTCCGTCGGGCACCGACAGCAGTTGATCGGCGGGTACCACGCCGATGGCCTCGAGGTCTTCCCGCAGGAACTGGGTCGGATAGCTGTCCGGTGAGATGCCGGTGGCCCACACATCGGCTGCGGCCAACTCCAGGTCGGTCATGCCGGGCAAGGCGGGAGCCCCCGTCGCCGACCCCACCCCCGGCAGCCGGTCGGGGCGCTCCCTGGCGGCCGCACCGGCCGCCCACAGCCCCTCGCGACGGGTGATCCCGAAGCAGGCCAGCGCTCCTGCGGTGGCCAGCGCCTCGGTCTGCGGGACCGACAGCTGCACGCGACCCGTCAAGTCGAGAAGAGAAGCGAACGGCCCATTGGCCTTTCGCTCCTCGACGATCTGCTCGGCCAACTCGTCACCGATGTGACGGACCGCCCCCAAACCCAGCCGCACCTCCGTACCCGCGTTCTCCAGCGTGGCGTACGCCAGGCTGGCGTTCACGTCGGGACCGTGCACGCTCACCCCGTGTCTGCGAGCGTCGGCCACCAGCGACTGCGGTGAGTAGAAGCCCATCGGCTGCGCCCGCAGCAGCGCCGCGCAGAACGCCGCGGGGTGGTGCAGCTTGAACCACGACGAGTAGAACACCAGCGAGGCGAAGCTCAGCGAATGACTCTCTGGGAAACCGAAATTGGCGAACGCTTCCAGCTTCTCGTAGATCCGGTCGGCCACCTCGCCGGTGATACCGTGCCGTTCGCGCATGCCGTCGTAGAACCGGCCGCGCAGCCGTCGCATCCGCTCGGTGGAGCGCTTGGACCCCATCGCCCGACGCAACTGGTCGGCCTCGGCGGCGGAGAAGCCTGCGCAGTCGACCGCCAGTTGCATGAGCTGCTCCTGAAACAGCGGCACCCCCAACGTCTTCCGCAGCGCAGGCTCCATCGACGGGTGGTCGTAGGTGACGGGCTCGACGCCGTTGCGCCGCTTGATGTAGGGGTGCACCGACCCGCCCTGGATCGGCCCAGGACGGATCAGCGCGACCTCGACCACCAGGTCGTAGAACACCCGCGGTTTGAGCCGGGGCAGGGTGGCCATCTGCGCACGCGACTCCACTTGAAACACGCCGACGGAGTCGGCCTTCTGCAGCATCTCGTACACCGCGGGCTCGGACAGGTCCAGCTTCGCCAGGTCGACCTCGATGCCCTTGTGCTCGGCCACCAGGTCGATGCAGTAGTGCAGCGCCGAGAGCATGCCGAGGCCCAGCATGTCGAACTTCACCAAACCGATTGCCGCGCAGTCGTCTTTATCCCATTGCAGGACACTGCGGTTCGCCATCCTGGCCCACTCCACCGGGCACACGTCGGCGATCGGCCGGTCGCAGATGACCATGCCGCCGGAATGGATGCCCATGTGCCGGGGCAGGTTGGAGATCTGCATGGCCAGGTCGATCACGGGTTGCGGGATGTCCTCGACGTGGGGCGCTTCGGCCAGATTTCCCCACTGGCCGATCTGCTTGCTCCACGCATCCTGCTGCCCCTGCGAGAAGCCGAGCGCGCGGGCCATGTCACGCACCGCGCTGCGACCGCGGTAGGTGATGACGTTGGCGACCTGCGCGGCGTAGTCACGGCCGTAGCGGTCGTAGACGTACTGAATCGCCTGCTCGCGCAGGTCGGATTCGATGTCGATGTCGATGTCGGGTGGCCCGTCGCGCGCCGGGGACAGGAACCGTTCGAAGAGCAACTCGTTGGCGACCGGGTCGACGTTGGTGACCCCGAGCGCGTAGCAGACCGCCGAGTTGGCCGCCGAGCCACGGCCCTGGGCGAGGATACCGTTCTCCTTGCAGAACCGGGTGATGTCGTGCACCACCAGGAAGTAGCCCGGAAACGTCAGCTGTTCAATGGTTTTCAGCTCATGCTCGATCTGGGCGTAGGCCCGCGGCGCCCGCTCCGGCGGGCCGTACCGGTCCCGCGCGCCCTGCATGACCAGGTGCCTCAGCCAGCTGTCCTCGGTGTGGCCGTCGGGAACGTCGAACGGCGGCAGTTGTGGGGCGATCAGCGCCAGCCCGAACGCGCACTGCTCACCGAGTTCGGCCGCCGCCGTCACCACCTCGGGAGTACCTGCGAACAGCCGCGCCATCTCCTCCCCCGACCGCAGGTGCGAACCGCCAAGCGGGGCAAGGTAACCGGCCGCTTCGTCGATCGAATTGCGGGCCCGGATGGCGCCCATCGCCATGGCCAGCCTGCCCCGCGACGGCGCGGCGAAGTGGGCTGCGGTGGCGGCCACCACGCCGACACCGAATCGCGGCGCGAGTTCGGCAAGCGCGGCGTTGCGCTCGTCGTCGAGGGGATGGCCGTGATGGGTCAGTTCGATGCTGACCCTGCTCCGCCCGAACCGGTCCACCAGGTCGGCGAGCGCTCTGCCTGCGGCTTCGGGGCCGCCTGAGGAAAGTGCCTGGCGGACATGGCCTTTGCGACACCCAGTCAGGATGTGCCAATGCCCGCCGGCCGCCTCGGTCAGCGCGTCGTAGTCGTAGCGCAGCTTGCCCTTCTCCCCGCCAGCCAGGTGCGCCTTGGCGAGTTCCCGCGACAGCCGCCGGTAGCCCTCCGGCCCACGGGCCAACACCAGCAGGTGCGGTCCCGGCGGGTCGGGGTCCTCGGTGCGGTCGCCGCCGCCGAGGGACAGCTCGGCGCCGAACACCGTCTGCATGTCCAGTTCCTTGGCGGCTTCCGCGAACCGCACCACCCCGTAGAGCCCGTCGTGGTCGGTCAGTGCGATGGCGCGCAGATCGAGGCGGGCGGCCTCCTCGACGAGTTCCTCCGGTGTGCTGGCGCCGTCGAGAAAGCTGTACGCCGAGTGCGCGTGCAATTCGGCGTACGGCACCGACGACCTGGGCCGCTCCACATCGAGCGGCTGGTATTCGCCCCGCTTGCTCGACCAGGCCGGGCTGTCGCCGCCGTCACCGTTCGGCTGGTCGATGGGCCAGCCGGCGCGGCGGGGCTTGCTGTTGAGCACCCGCTGCATTTCCGTCCAGCTCGGCGGCCCGGTGAACCAGCTCACCGCACCACGATATCGAACGGATGTTCGATACTGCTACCCCTGGCGGGCCACGATCGTCGCCGTTTTGACGGCGTGCACGACGGCCGTGCTGACCGAGCCCAACAGCATGCCTGCGAAACCGCCCCTGCCGTGGCTGCCGACGACCACCAGTTGGGCGGTCTTGGCTTGTTCGACCAGTTGCTTGGCCGGCTGGTCACATACCACCACCCGGCGCACCGCGACGTCGGGATAGCGTTCCTGCCAACCGGCGAGTCGCTCGGCCAGCGCCTCCTGCGCCTGCACTTCGAGCGTCGACCTGTCGAGCCCGGGCAACTCGATGGCGCCGCCGTCCTGCCACGCGTGTACGGCCACCAACTCAACGCCGCGTCGCGAGGCTTCGTCGAAGGCGATCTCGGTAGCGGTCGACGAAGCGGGTGAACCGTCGATGCCCACCACGACGGGCGCGTGGGCGGGCAGCTCCGGAGCGTCGTCGTGGATGACCGCGACAGGGCAATGCGCGTGGTGGACAAGGCCCGTGCTGACCGATCCCAGCAGCGCCCGGCTGAACGCGCCCTTGCCGGATGAGCCGACGACCATCATGTCGGCGTCCTTCGACAGGTCCACGAGGTTGCCGACCGTCCCGCCGTGCAACACCACGCTGTGGACCATCGGCGGCGCGGAGGCACCGCAGCTTTCTGCAACGGTCTCGCGGGCGGCCGCGAGCACCCGCCTGGCCTCTTCGTCCTGCCACTCGAAGAAGTCCACCGGGAAATCCGGGAGCGCCCCGGTGGCCAGCACCGGGGTGATGACGTGAACCAGCGTCAGTGGCGTGTTGCGCATGGCCGCGTCCCTCGCGGCCCAGGCGACCGCCGCGGTGGCGGCCCGCGAGCCGTCGACACCGACCAGGATCCCGCGGTGCACAACCGAATCGGACATCGTGACCTCCTCTGGACTGTCTGTGCACCAACGTATGAGCAGGCACCCGACAACGGGATGGCCGTTGGTCCCTACTCGGTCGGGCTTATGGCCCTGCTCGGGCACTACTCACGCCCACCGCGGGTCATCGTCAACGGAAATCGAGTACTTACCTACTCACGTATCAGGTCCGGTTTGGAGCCAACATTGGTACACGCCGAAGTTTGGTGAAACCGCCCGAAAACTAGTCACGCGACGTGAGCTCGCCAACCGGAGGCGAATTTCACGCAGGTTCAGGTGGGGGATCAAACATCATGACATCAGCAGTAGAGGGCAACACTCCGTCCGAGGGTCGGTCCATTGCCAGGATTGGGTTGATCGGCACGATCATCACGGCAACTGCGACGATCGCGGTCGCGGTGGGGGGCTGGATCCTCGATGACTCCACGCCGGGCGTCGACGGCGCACAAGTTCAGGAGTCTCCGCTCGGCGCGGTCGAAAAGGTGAAATCAAACGAATCGGGATCCGAGGTTACCGTGTCCGGTTGGGCCGCACACGACGTCGACGATGTCGTTGTCCTCGTCGGGCCGAAGTTGCCTGACGGAGGATACTGGGTGGCCAACGCGGCAGTGCGCGACAAACATTGGAATGTGGTTGTCGAGACTGGCCCGAAGATCGCGCAGGGCTACAGCGTCACCGCGTATTTCAATCGGGGAATCAGGCTCGCCGTCGAGGCCAAGCCTCTCGACTGGCCCAGCCCGACACCGCCGACACCGCCCCCGGTTCCGGCTGACATCACGCAGTGCGCGGCACTGTACGGACAGCAATGTTTCACCGACCCGGCGTGGGGACCGCCTTCGGTCTACATTCCCAACTAATAATCGCCGATTCACGGCAGATCGGCTGGGCCGAGTTGGTCTCTCGGCACGACCATCATCGGAACGTCAAGTACGCGAAGCATTTTGGCTGCAGTCGAGCCGAGGAACAGCCGGCGCGGTGCGCTCAGCCGGCTCGACCCGACCATGATCAGGTCGCCGTCATGCCACTCGAGCTTGCGCACCGCGTCCTCGACGGTCTCCCCCTCGACGATCGTCGAGCTCACCGGGAAATCCTTGGGCAGCGAGCTTTTCGCGGTGTCGAGGACGTGCTGGGCGTGTGCGAGCGCCCGCTCGCGGACCGCCTCCTCGTCGGCGCGCAACGAGCCGAACGTCGGGTCGAGCGCTACCAGCGACACCAGCCGCAGCGGCGTGCCCGCCGCCGCACTGAACCGAACCGCCTTCTCCAACAGCAGATCCGCGCCCGCCCGCTCCCCTATCGCACAGGTGACCTCGCGCACCCGGTCGACCTTCGAGTCCCGGATGCCGCGTGGCGCAACCACCACCGGCACTGGTGACGAGTGCAACAGCTCGTTGACCACCGACCCCAAGGAATAGCTACCCGCGAGGCCGCCACCCGACCCGCCGACCACGATGAGGTCGGCGGAAACCCGCGCGGTTTCCCGAATCAGCCCGTCGGCGAACGATTCGTCGAACGTGACGTGGCTGTGCGCCGTGAGATTGTCGGGCACTGTCGCGAGCGCGTCGGCCAGCCACTTCTCGGCCTGCTCGCCCAGCTTCGCCTCGTAGGCCCGCGTGCCGGAGAGGCTCGGCAGTCCCCGTTCGGCGGGCAGGACGATGCACGCCTCGATTTCGGCACCGAGCGTCCTGGCAAGCCGCACGCCGAGCGCCATCGCGTCGGCGCCGCCCGGGGTGGCCAGATATCCAACGACCAGCTTCATGCCGACATCCTGTCAACCCGGGATCGGGATTATCGGCAGTTCCAAGCAATCAGTCGGTGTACTCCGCCGTGCCGTCCTCGAGCACCAGCCGGGCGTCGGATCCGTCCGGGCTGGACGCCTCGGTACGGAACACCGCATGGCCGGCCTCGGTGCGCCAGATCGAGGTGGTCAGCGTCTCGCCGGGGAACACCGGTGAGGTGAACCGGGCGCCGACTTGGGTGACCTTGGTGGCGTCGCCGCCGCCGAGTTCGCGCACCAGCGCACGACCCGCGACACCATATGTGCAGAGCCCGTGCAGGATTGGCTTCGGGAAGCCGGCCAGATTCTGGGCGAACCACGGGTCGCTGTGCAGCGGATTGCGGTCACCGGACAGCCGATAGATCAGGGCCTGGTCCTCGCGCGTCGGCAGGGCGATTCGGGCGTCGGGCTCCCGGTCCGGAATCTCGGGGGCGGCCGGCCGTTGGCCCGGCTGGCCGCCGAAGCCTCCCTCACCGCGGATCACCGCGGTCGTCAGGGTTTCCGCGACGACCTCGGACGTGTCGGGATCGCTACCCGTCGCCTTCAACATGACGATCGCGTTCTTGCCTTCGCCCTTGTCCTGAATGTCGGCGACCTCGGCGACGACGCTCAGCTTGCCCGCCGGCGGTAACGGCTTGAACAGCCGGATCTCCTGCGAACCGTGCAGCAGCATGGCGAAGTTGAAGCTGCCGATCTTGCCTGCGGCCGCGAACGGCAGGCAGGCGATCACGGCGAACGTCGGCAGCACCTGCTGCGTGATG
This sequence comes from Mycobacterium sp. 3519A, assembly GCF_900240945.1. Taxonomy (NCBI): domain Bacteria; kingdom Bacillati; phylum Actinomycetota; class Actinomycetes; order Mycobacteriales; family Mycobacteriaceae; genus Mycobacterium; species Mycobacterium sp. 3519A. The sequence goes on along the minus strand of NZ_OESG01000013.1, from coordinate 802,757 downwards.
TCGTGGCTGTTCTCGGTGGTGAACGCCAGATCCTCGGTACCCGCACCGACACCCAGCGCATAGAGCAACGTGTCGCGGTCGGTCCACTCGAAGATGCTCGGCTCGGTTTTGGCGCCTATGGCGTTGGGGTCAATCGGCATAGACGGACGATAACGGGTGGGCCGACGACCACGTCACACATGGTTGACCTTCGGCGGGCAGGGGGTGACCATGGCTCGCATGCGTTATGTCGTTACCGGCGGTACCGGGTTTATCGGACGCCGGGTGGTGTCGGAAATTCTGGCCCGCAAGCAGGCCGCCGAGGTGTGGGTGCTGGTCCGACGAAGTTCGCTGGCCACCTTCGAGCGACTGGCCACGGACTGGGGGGACCGGGCTCACGCCCTGGTCGGCGACCTGACCGCGGATGGCCTTGGGCTCAGCGAGGAGGCCGTCGCCGAGTTGGGCACCGTCGACCACGTCGTGCACTGCGGTGCGATCTACGACATGACCGCCGACGAACAGCGCCAGCGGTCGGCCAATGTGGACGGCACGCACGCGGTGATCGACTTGGCCCGCAGGCTCGACGCGACGTTGCATCACGTCTCGTCGATCGCCGTCGCGGGCACCTACCGGGGCGAGTTCACCGAGGACGACTTCGACGTCGCGCAGGATCTGCCGACGCCGTATCACCAGACGAAGTTCGAGGCGGAGATGCTGGTCCGGTCCGCACCGGGACTGCGCTACCGGGTGTATCGGCCCGCCGTCGTGGTCGGCGACTCGCGCACCGGCGAGATGGACAAGGTCGACGGTCCGTACTACTTCTTTCCCCTGCTGGCCAAGCTGACCGTGCTGCCGCGGTTCACGCCGATGGTGCTGCCGGACACCGGTCGCACCAACATCGTTCCGGTGGATTATGTGGTGGCCGCCCTGGTCGAGTTGATGCACGCCGACGACCGCGACGGCCAGACCTTCCATCTCACCGCGCCTAAAACAGTTGGACTGCGGGGCATCTACCGCGGTGTCGCCGCCGTGGCTGGCCTACCGCCGCTGCGCGGGTCACTGCCGCGTGCGGCCGCCACCCCGTTCCTGCGCGTCAGCGGGCGCGCGAAGATCGTCCGCAACATGGCGGCCACCCAACTCGGCATCCCCGGCGAGATACTCGACGTCGTCGATCTGGCGCCCACCTTCACGGCCGCCAACACCGCAGAAGCGTTGCGGGGCACCGGGATAACGGTTCCTGAGTTCGCCTCGTATGCACCCAAACTGTGGCAGTACTGGGCGGCGCATCTCGACCCCGACCGGGCCCGCCGCGACCACCCCGCGGGCCCGCTGGTCGGCAAGCACGTGATCATCACCGGGGCATCGAGTGGCATCGGGCGTGCTTCCGCTGTCGCCGTCGCCGAACGCGGCGCCACGGTATTCGCGTTGGCGCGCAACGCCAATGCGCTCGACGACCTGGTCGCCGAGATCCGGGCCGCCGGCGGTCAGGCGCACGCGTTCACGTGCGACGTCACCGACTCGACGTCGGTCGAGCACACCGTCAAGGACATCCTCGGCCGGTTCGGACACGTGGACTATCTGGTGAACAACGCGGGCCGGTCGATCCGCCGCTCGGTGTCCGCGTCCACCGACCGCCTGCACGACTACGAACGCGTGATGGCGGTCAACTACTTCGGCGCGGTCCGGATGGTACTGGCGCTGCTGCCGCACTGGCGCGAACGCCGATTCGGACACGTGGTCAACGTGTCCAGTGCCGGCGTTCAAGCCAGCAGCCCGAAGTACAGCGCCTACGTACCGAGCAAGGCCGCGCTCGACGCGTTCGCCGAAGTCGTTGGCACCGAGACGCTGTCCGACCACATCACCTTCACCAACATTCATATGCCGCTGGTGAAGACGCCGATGATCGCGCCCTCCCGTCGGCTCGACCCGATGCCGCCGATCACCGCGGAACACGCGGCGGCGATGGTGGTGCGGGGCCTGGTGGAGAAACCGGCGCGCATCGATACTCCGGTCGGCACGCTCGCCGACATCGGCATGTACTTCACGCCGAAGTTGTCTCGCCGGGTGCTGCACCAGATCTACCTCGGCTACCCCGACTCGGCGGCCGCCCGCGGACTGGACGCCGAACCCGCACAGCAGCGCACGCCGCGACGACCCAAGCGCCCCGCGACCGGCGTCGCGCCGTTGCGGGCGCTGCGGCCCGTCACCCGTCCGGTGAAACGGGCGGTGCGACTGGTACCCGGCGTGCACTGGTAGGTGGTCGGTCCTATCGTTGGCGAGGTGACTGCGCTGCCGGTGTTCGTCGACGTCGATACGGGCGTGGACGACGCCATGGCGCTGGCGTATCTGTTCGCCAGCGAAGACGCCGACGTGGTCGGCATCGCCTCGACCGCGGGAAACGTTGGGGTGCATCAGGTTTGCCGGAACAACCTGGCGCTGTTGGAGCTGTGCGGCATCAGCGGTGTGCCGGTGTCCAAGGGTTCGGAGCAGCCGCTCAGTACGCCGCTGCGCACCGCTGAGGACACGCACGGGCCGGAGGGCCTTGGCTATGCCGAGCTGCCACCCACCGATCGTCAGCTCACCGGCCATGACGCCGCCGAGGCGTGGGTGCTCGCCGCACAGGCGTACCCCGGCGAATTGGTCGGCATCGCGACGGGGCCGCTGACCAATCTGGCGTTGGCGTTGCGCCTCGAACCGGCACTGCCCAAGCTGCTGCGCCGCCTGGTGATCATGGGTGGCGCGTTCGACTACCGCGGCAACACCACGCCGGTGGCGGAATGGAACGTCAGCGTCGATCCCGAGGCCGCCGCGGAGGTGTTCGCGGTGTGGGGTGCGGCGTGGGGGCTCCAGGCCCCGAAGCACATTCCAATCCTGTTGGGACTCAACCTGACCGAGAACATCGCGATGACGCCGGCCATCTTGAGCAGGCTGGCGGCGGAGGCGGGGTCGTCGTCTGTTCCGATGAGTGTGCTCGACGCGCGCGGCACCAGATCACCGGCATCCAATCCGTTGATCCGCGTGCTCGAGGACGCGATGCGGTTCTACTTCGAGTTCCACTTCGACCAGGGCGAAGGGTATCTCGCCCATCTGCACGATCCGCTTGCCGCCGCGGTGGCCCTGGATCCCGATCTGGTGCAGTGCCGCGCCGCCGCGGTCGACGTCGAGTTGACGGGCACGCTGACCCGCGGCATGACCATCGCGGACTGGAGCGGGCACTGGGGCAAACAGCCCAATGCGCTCGTCGGTGTCGAAGTCGAGCCGGCAGTGTTCTTCGACCGGTTCATTACGCGGGTGGGGGCATTCGCCCGGCGGCTGGGCTGAATCCACAGCCAAATACAGCTTGGTCGCAGGTCTTTCACAAGTTCGCCGTCGAAGATTCTCGGGAACGACGAATGGAGACGACGAGTGAAGCCGTTGAAGGTCATCGCCGGTCTGATCATTGCGGGTGGCGTCGCTGTCGGTGCGATGGGAACGGTAGGCGTCGGTGTGGCGTTCGCCGATTGGCCGCCGCCGGGCCCCGGTCATGACCGCGACCATCACGACTGGGGGCCGCCGCCACCGCCACCGCCGCCTGCCCAACCACCGGGCACGTGGAACGGTGGCTGGGAACCCGACGGCGGGTTCTGCTTGTTCGGCGCCTGCATCTAGCCTGCGCCGAAACAGCGGGGACTCAGTCGTCGGTGACGACGATCTTGACGTCGATGTTGCCCCGTGTCGCGTTCGAGTACGGGCACACCTGGTGCGCCTTCTCGGCGAGTTGCACCGCGGCGTCGTGGTCGAGATTGGGCAGGGTGATCTCCAGTTCGACCGCGAGACCGAAGCCGCCGGTGTCGAGTTGGCCGAGCGAAACCCGCGCTCCTACAGCTGAATCCGAGACGTCGGCCTTCTCCTGACGGCCGACCAGCCGCAGCGCGGAGTGGTAGCAGGCGGCGTAGCCGATGGCGAAGAGCTGCTCGGGGTTGGTGCCGTTACCGCTGCCACCCATCTCCTTCGGGATGGCGAGGTCGAGGTCGAGCCTGCCGTCCGAGGTGCGGCCGTGGCCGTCGCGGCCTTCGCCGGTGGCCAGCGCTTCGGCGGTGTAGAGGGTCTTCATGCGGATTCCTTTCGTAGCGATGCGTTGAGGGCATCGGTCAGGTGACGGACCGCATCGCGCAGGCCCGCGGCTTGTTCTTCTGTCATTCCGGTCGCGCCGAACAGCTGCTCCGGGATGCACTGCGCCTTGCGTTCGAGTCGACGCCCGGCGGGGGTGAGCGTCACATCGACCAGGCGTTCGTCCTCCGCCGATCTCTCGCGGCGGACGAAACCGTTGGCCTCCAACCGCTTCAGCAGCGGCGACAGCGTTCCCGAGTCGAGCTGCAGCCGTTCACCGAGTCTGCCGACGGTGACCCGGCCCTCCTCCCACAGCACAAGCAGCACCAGGTACTGCGGATAGGTCAGGTTCAGCTCGGTCAGGATCGGCCGGTATGCGGCCGTCATCGCCCGCGACGCCGAATACAAGGCGAAGCAGAGCTGTCGGTCGAGGGTCAGCATGGCCATGCCAGAACTGTAGCCCACAATTCAATTGTGCACAACTAAACTCTATGCCGAATCTATTCGTAGACCCCCTCGACGTACCATCGCCGCTGCCGATAGCACAGCAGCAGGGCTTGCGCCGGGTCCCCGTCCACCAGCACCTGTGCCCGCGCGGTACGGCCTGCCTTGGACTGCTCGGGATCCCACCACCGCTCGTCGACCGGCCATGGTCCCGCCCACCACGACAACCTGCCCTTCCTGCCGGGTGCACTCAGCCGCGACGGGTCGGCGGAGAACAAGCCGCGACCGGTCACCCGCACCTGGTTGCCGTCGGCGTCGAGCAATTCGACCGGATCGTCGAGCAGCACCGTCGGCGACGGTTCGGGAAGCTGACCGGGCCACGGTTGACTCGGATCGGCGCGCGGCACCGGCTCATCGCCCAGCGGGGTGAAGGTGATGCGCTCGGCGGGCCCGCGCCCGCCGGACAGCACCGGCACCTGCACCGCCTCGGGTCCGAGCAGGCCCTGCACCCGCACCAGCGCGCGGCGGGCGCGCAGCCGGTCCTCTTCACCAACGCCGCCCCACAGCGGCAGCTGCAGCGCCTCGGCCGAAACCACCTCCACCGGCCGGAGCCGGAGCAGCGTCACCGGAGCGGTCGGCCGGTCGTTCGGATTGCGCTTGTTCAGCCAGCCGTCCAGCTGCCAGCGCACCCGGTCGGCGGTGGCGTCCTCGGTCAGCGGTTCGGCGCATCGCCAAACCCGTTCCAGTTCTTGACCATTGGCGGTAACAGCGTGAATAGCCAGTCTGGTGCATCCGACGCCCGCGGCCTCGAGGCTGCGGTGCAGTGCGCTGGCCAGTGACCGGCCGGCGAACGCCGCCGCGTCGACACGGTCGATCGGCGGGTCGCAGTTCATCACCGCGTCGAGTTCCTCGGGCGGTTCGCGTCCCGACGGGCCACGGGTGGGCTCGCCACGGGCGAACCGGTGGGCGGCGACGGCGTCGGCGCCGAACCGGGACGCCACATCGCTTCGAGACAACGCGGCGAACTGACCGATGTTGCGGATCCCCATGCGCCACAACAGGTCTGCCAGGTCTTCCCGCCCCGGTGCGGCCAGGCTGGGTTCGGTGGCCAGTTGCCGGATCGACAGGGCGGACAGGAACAGCGCATCCTTGCCCGGTTCGATGATCCGGCCCGCCCGTGCGGCGAACACGGCAGTGGCCAACTGATCGGCGATGCCGACCTGACATTCGGCGCCCGCCGCGGCCACCGCATCGACAAGCCGCTCCGCGGCGGCTTCTTCAGAGCCGAAGTACCGCGCCGCGCCGCGGACGGACAACACCAGCAGGCCGGGCCGCAGCACCTCGGCCCGGGGCACCAGGTCGTCGACCGCGGCCGTCACGGCTTCGAAATGGCGGGCATCGCGCGCGGGATCGGCGGTGACGACATGCAGTTCCGGACACCGTGCCTGGGATTCCCTGCGGCGCAACCCCCGTCGCACCCCCGTCGCCCTGGCCGACGCCGAACAGGCGATCACCCGGTTGGCCAGGGTGACCGCGGCCGGCGCCGTCGCAGGAAGGTCCGCCGCGGCCAGCGCGGCGACGGCCGGCCAGTCCATGCACCACACGGCCAGCACACGCGAAGCAGACCGGGATGACACTCATCCGCCCACCGCACGCACGTGGCCGCCGAATGATCGGCCCGCGGCCCGCATGGCCAGCCGCACTCTGCTGATCCGGCCGAAACCGGGGCACCCGGATCCGGCGATCTCATATCCACAGACCCTGGCCTCCAGTCGAGTGGATGCGCCTTGCCAGTCCCCGCCGGTGACCAGCAGGGTGCACCCCTTCTGCCGCGCCCGTGCCACCACTGCCCGCGCCCGGCCCGCAGGCACCGACCGGCCGCCGAGGCCGAGCACCACCAGATCCATGCCGTCCATCAGCACGGCGGCCACCTCGACCGGATCGGCCCCCGGTTCGGGGATGACCGCGATCCTGCTCAGATCCGCGCCCATCTCGACCGCCGCCAGCAGACCCACGTCGGGTTGGCCGACGATCGCGGCGTGCCCGCCGTCCGCCGTCACCGCCGCCACCATGCTCAACGGCAGCGAGCGAGCACCCGACAACACCGCCACGGTGCCCCGGGGCAACGGTGTGGGAAGCAGTTCGGCCAGGGTTTCGGGTACCGGCAGCAAAGATTCCGAGTCCGGTAGCGGGTCGGTCGACGGCGCTGGCCCGCGACGCCCGGCGCCGACCTTGCCGGACACCGCTGCTATCTTGCGACGCAGGTGTTCCACCTGTTCAGCGCGGTCGAGCCGGCGCTGCTCCAGGCTCGTTGCCACTGTCACAGCAGCACCTCCTGCATCATCAGAATCATCCTGTTTTCGAATGTATGTTCGATGTCCCGAGTAAACACCCACCCACCGACACCGTCAAGCTGCCGGGACGGCGCTGAAAGCCTCCCATTGATCAATAGTGACATTGACAAATGTCATCAGTTGGTGCTGTACTCCAGCGATGCTCAATGACGAGCGCGGATCGCTCCGTTCCCGTGGTGCCGCAGCACTGGCCAGCCTGACCCTTCGGCAGATCGCCACCGTCATTCCCTCGGAGCCGGCATGGGGGATTTGGCTGTCTCGCCAGATCATTGCTGGCGTCATGGAGACCTGCGGTCCGTCGCTCGCAGGCACCCACGTCACCCCGGTCGACATCAGGACCTCCGACGGTCGCCGCGTCGTCGGTGAATGGGTGCACGGCGTTGGGGTGCCAAGCGATCGGACCGACGCCGCGATCTACTTCGTGCACGGCAGCGGCTACGTGTTGTGCTCGCCGCGCACCCATCGCCGACTGACCTCGTGGCTTTCCCGACTGACGGGTCTCCCGGTGTTCAGCATCGACTACCGCTTGGCGCCGAAATACCGATTCCCCACTGCCGCAGACGATGTCCGGTCAGGTTGGGATTGGCTCGTCGGCGACCACGGGCTGCCGCCCGAACGCATCGTGATCGCAGGCGACTCCGCGGGCGGGCACCTCACCGTCGACCTGCTGCTGCAGTCCGACGTGGCGCATCCGGCGGGCGCGGTGCTGCTCTCCCCTGTACTGGATCTGACGTTCACGCTCGCCCGCGCCCGCGAGCGGCTTCGTCGCGATCCGGCCATCCGCTCCCGCGACGCCCTCCGCCTACTCGAGTTGTACTGCGCTGACGTCGATTCCACCCATCCGCGGTTGAAGCTCGACGTCGCGACCGGTCGCACCCTGCCGCCGACGCTCATCCAGGCCGGTGGCGCAGAGATGCTGGCCGCCGATGCGATCGCACTCGCAGACCACATCCAGACCGCGGGCGGGCAGTGCGAGTTGCAGATCTGGCCCGACCAGGCACACGTCTTCCAAGCCCTGCCGCGCATCAGCCCCGAGGCCACCCCCGCGATGCGGCACATCGCCGGCTTCATCGCACACGTGCTACGCCAGCGCACCCTCGACCAGGCCACGGGGTGATCGGGATGTTCGGAGCGTCAAAGAAGCGCAGCCGCGACGCCGCGGCCGTCATCACCGGTGCGGGCAGCGGCATCGGCGCGGCGTTCGCCACCGAATTGGCTCACCGCGGCGGCCGGATCGTCTGCAGTGACGTCGACGAAAACGCCGCCCGCGCAACGGCTGACGCGATCATCGCCGACGGTGGACACGCCGCCGCCGTCCGCTGCGACGTGACCGAGATCGAAGACATGCACGGACTCGCCGCCAAGGCGCAGGCCTGGTTCGACGGCCCACCGACCCTCGTCATCAACAATGCGGGCGTCGGGGCGGGCGGCAAGGCGATCGGTGACGCGGATCTGGACGACTGGAACTGGGTCCTGAGCATCAATCTGTGGGGACCGATCCACGGCTGCCACGTATTCGCACCTATTCTGCGTGAGACAGGGTATGGCGGCATCATCAACGTCGCATCGGCCGCGGCGTTCGGTGCCGCACCAGGGATGGCCGCCTACAACGTCAGCAAGGCCGGCGTGCTGTCGCTGTCCGAGACGCTGGCCGCGGAGTTGAGCGGCACCGGCGTGCACGTAACCGTGTTGTGCCCGACGTTCGTCAAGACCAATATCGTCGAATCAGGCCGCATCACAGCGCAATCCGGTCAGCTCGCCGAGCGGCTGATGCGCTGGACCGGGTTCGCACCCGAGCGGGTGGCGCGGATGTGCCTGGACACACATGACCGTGGCGGCCTGTATTGCATGCCGCAGCCCGACGCCCGAATCGGCTGGGGCATCAAGCGTTTCACCCCGACGGTGTACACCCGCGCCGCCGGTTTGGCCAACCGCGTGACGACGTAGGAGGACCCATGATCGACATGGATGCGATGCTCGACAAGATCAAGGATCGCCAATGGGCCCTGGCCGACATCGACTGGGCCGCACCCGGTGCGGAGCTGATCACCGACGAGCAACGACCGCAGCTGAAGGCGTTCATGGCCGACCTGTGCTGGATCGAGAACATCGGCGCCCGCGGCTTCGCCGCACTCGCCAAGAAGGCGCCGACGCCGACGATCGCCGAGATCTACCGCTACTTCCACGCCGAGGAGCAGCGGCACGCCAACGCCGAACTGGCGCTGATGAAGCGCTGGGGCATGCTGTCCGACGGCGAGGTCCCCGAACCGAACGTCAACATCCGGCTGGCCATCGACTGGCTGGATCGCTGGGCCGACGACATGCCGCTGTCGCTGCTCGGGACCGTGATCCCGATGCTCGAAGTCGCACTCGACGGCGCGCTGCTGAAGTTCCTGCTCGACGAGGTCCACGATCCGGTGTGCCACCAGGTCTTCGAGAAGATCAACAACGACGAATCACGGCACCTCGTCGTCGATTTCGAAGTTCTCGACATGATCGGGCATGCCAAGATCCGACGACTGCTGATCGACTTCGTCGGCCACCACGCCACCCCCGGCCTCATCATCGGCGCCATCATGGGCGCCCCGCTGATCAACAGGATCCGCAACGAGATCACCGCCATGGGCATGGAACCCGAACGGCTCTACCGCGCCGTCAAGCGGTTCAAGGAGCTCGGCGACCGCGGCGAATACACCAGCCGGGTACCGACCTACCGGTTCCTGCGGCGCTACGCCGGGGTGGTCACCAACCCTCGCCATCCCTATCACCTGCTGGCCAATTCGATGGTGTGGCTGTCGGATCGGTATCCGCGGCCGCTGCTGCCGTCGGTACCGACCTGGGTCAAGGAAGTCACCCACGAGCCGGCGGCCTGACATGACCGCACCACACGACACCCTGATCGTCGGCGCCGGATTCACCGGCATCGGCGCGGCGATCAAGCTGATCCAGGCCGGTGTGGACGACGTTGTCATCGTCGACCGCAGCGACCGCGTCGGCGGCACCTGGCGTGACAACACCTATCCCGGTGCGGCATGCGATATTCCGTCGCTGCTGTATTCGTTCTCGTTCGTGCAGAACCCGGCGTGGTCACGCGCGTACTCCCCTGCCGAGGAGATCCGCCAGCACATCGAGGACATGGTCGACGCGCACGACCTGCGGCGTCGCATCCGGTTCGGTGTGGAGGTCACCGGCTTGGAGTTCGACGAGGCCGACGGCGTGTGGACGGTGCGGGCGAAAGGCAAGCGCTCCACTACTTTTCATGCTCGCACCGTCGTGCTGGCATCCGGCCCGCTGCCCGACCACGACTGGCCGGCCATCCGCGGTCTTTACACCTATCGGGGGCACAAGATCCACAGCGCCCGTTGGGATCACGACTACGACTTCGCCGGGAAGCGGGTCGCGGTCATCGGCACCGGCGCGAGCGCGGTGCAGATCATCCCCGAACTCGTCGAGAAGGCCGACTTCGTCAAGGTCTTCCAGCGCACACCCGGCTGGGTGCTGCCCCGCCTCGACACCGCCATGCCCACCGCCGCCCAGGCGTTGTTCGCGAAAGTGCCTGCGGCACAGGAGCTTGCCCGACAGGCATTGTTCTGGGGGCACGAGATCTCGGCGACCGCACTGGTGTGGGACACCCCGCTCACCGGTTTGGTGGCCCGGCTGGGCAAGGCGCACCTGCACCGTCAGGTCAAGGACCCGTGGTTGCGCCGCCAGCTGACACCGGATTTCACACCGGGGTGCAAACGGATGCTGGTGTCCAGCGACTATTACCCGGCGCTGCAACGGGACAACTGCAAACTCATCGACTGGCCGATCGCCACCATCAGTCCGGTCGGCATCCGCACCAGCGACGGGATCGAGCATCACCTCGACTGCATCGTCTTCGCCACCGGCTATGACGTGCACCTGACCGGCCCGCCGTACCCGGTCCTCGGCATCGGCGGACGCTCGCTGCGCGAGGAGTGGGCCACCGGGGCGCAGGCCTACAAGAGCATCAACGCCAACGGTTACCCCAACCTGTTCTTCATGACCGGACCCAATTCCGGTCCAGGGCACAACTCGCTGCTGGTGTACGTCGAGGGGCAGATCGACTACGCCGTCCGCGGCATCACCACGATCCTCGGCCGACACCTGCGCTACCTCGACGTGCGCGCCGACGTGCAGCGGCGCTACAACGAACGGATTCAGAAGCGGCTGACCAAGACGACGTGGATGTCGGGCTGCAGCAGCTGGTACCTGACGGCCGACGGTTTCAACGCGGCGATGTACCCGGGCTTTGCGACGCAGTATCTTCGTCAGATGCGGGACTTCCGGTACACCGATTACGCCGCGGTGGCATGACCGCCGGTCCGCGCCAGCAGCCTGGCGCGATCTCGACGGTGTTGAAGGGCCTGCGCCGCCGGGTTCAGCGTGGTTCGCGCGACGTCATCGAAACCGCCGTATCGCAGTTGTTCGACGCCGCGGTGCATCCGCACGGGGTGGCGGCGTCGGGCGAATACCGCATCGACGATCTGGCCCGGCTCGCGGGCACCACGACCCGCAACATCCGCGTCTACCGTGACCGGGGGCTGCTGCACCCGCCGCTGCGCGTCGGGCGGATCGCGTTGTTCAACGACACGCACCTGACCCGGCTGCGGCTGATCACGTCGCTGCTCGACCGCGGCTACAACATCGCCCACGTCCACGAGATGCTCAGCGCGTGGGAGCAGGGCAAGGACCTGGGTTCGGTGCTCGGGCTCGAGTCGGCGATCGCAGGCACCTGGGCGGCGGAGAAGCCGCAGACGATGCCGGTTTCCCAGGCGCGGCGGCTGATCAACGACGACGCCGCCTTCGATCGACTGGTCGGCTCGGGGCTGGTCCGCATCGAGAACGACGAGGCAATCGTGGTGCGGCCCAAGCTGATCGAGGCCTTCAACGACATCCGCGAATACGGGGTATCCATCGACAAGCTGATCGACATCCACGAGCAGGTGCTGCCACTGGTCGACCAGATCAGCGCGATCCTGGTGCAGGCGGGCGCCGAGCATGTGCAGGACAGGATCAAACCCGGCGTCGGGTTGCCCGACGACACCGAAGTCGCCGAGTTGATCACGATGCTGGTGCGGTTCCGCACGCAGGCGGTGGCGGCGGTCACCGCGACACTGGCGTCGTCGATCGAGTCGACGATCGAGGAACTGGTCAGCCAGATCCTCGCCGACTACGTGGCGGCCGACCCCGGCGAGCAGGACTCGCGCTAAAAAGTCACTCCCACTCGATGGTGCCGGGCGGCTTGCTGGTGATGTCCAGCACCACCCGGTTCACCTCGGGCACCTCGTTCGTGATGCGCGTCGAGATGCGTTCGAGCACCTCGTAAGGCACCCGCGTCCAGTCGGCGGTCATCGCGTCCTCACTGGACACCGGCCGCAACACGATCGGATGTCCGTAGGTGCGGCCGTCGCCCTGCACGCCGACGGACCGGATGTCGGCCAGCAGCACCACCGGGCACTGCCAGATCTGGTGGTCCAGCCCCGCCGACGTCAACTCCTCGCGGGCGATCGCGTCGGCGCGGCGCAGCGTATCGAGTCGGTCGGCAGTGACCTCACCGACGATCCGAATACCCAGCCCGGGTCCCGGAAATGGTTGGCGCGCAACGATTTCCTCCGGCAGGCCGAGCTCGCGGCCCACCGCGCGCACCTCGTCCTTGAACAGCAGCCGCAGCGGCTCGACGAGCTTGAACTTCAGGTCGTCCGGCAGGCCGCCGACATTGTGATGGCTCTTGATGTTGGCCGTGCCGGTGCCGCCGCCCGACTCGACCACATCCGGATACAGCGTGCCCTGCACCAGGAACTCGACCTCGCCGCCGCCGTCGCCGACGATGTCGCGCACCGCGCCTTCGAACGCACGGATGAACTGGCGCCCGATGATCTTGCGCTTGCCTTCCGGATTGGTGACCCCGGACAGCGCTTCGAGGAACTTATCGGCCACGTCGACGGTGACCAGGTTGGCCCCGGTGGCCGCGACGAAGTCGCGCTGCACCTGGGCGCGCTCACCGGCGCGCAGCAATCCGTGGTCGACGAACACACAGGTCAGCCGGTCACCGATGGCCCGCTGCACCAGCGCGGCGGCCACCGCGGAGTCCACCCCACCGGACAGTCCGCAGATCGCGCGTCCGTTGCCGATCTGGTTGCGGACCTGCTCGACCAGCGAGTCGGCGATGTTCGCGGGCGTCCAGGATGCGTCGATGCCGGCGAACTCGTGCAGGAACCGGCTCAGGATCTGCTGACCGTGCGGGGTGTGCATCACCTCGGGGTGGTACTGCACACCGGCCAGTCGACGGGCCCTGTTCTCGAACGCCGCCACCGGCGCGCCTGCGCTGGTGGCCACCACGTCGAACCCGTCGGGCGCGGCGGTCACCGCGTCGCCGTGGCTCATCCACACCGGCTGCCGCGCGGGCAGGTCCGAATGCAGTTGTCCGCCAGACACATTCAGCTCGGTGCGGCCGTATTCACTGGTGCCGGTCTTGGCGACCGTGCCGCCGAGCGCCTGCGCCATGGCCTGGAAGCCGTAGCAGATGCCGAACACCGGAACGCCGAGGTCGAACACGGCCGGGTTGAGTTGCGGCGCACCATCGGTGTACACGCTGGCGGGCCCGCCGGACAGCACGATGGCCTGCGGGTCCTTGTCCTTGATGTCCTCGACGCTGGCGGTGTGCGGGATGACCTCCGAGTACACCCGTGCCTCACGCACGCGGCGGGCGATCAGCTGGGCGTACTGGGCGCCGAAGTCGACCACCAGGACGGGGCGGGGCGATGCTGATTCCACTGGGTCAGTCTAGTTGGCGACGGCAGGCGCTACGGACGTGGCGACGCCAGCAGGTCGCGCGCCCGCAACGCCAGCCAGAACTCGGCGATGGCCGCCGTCTCGGAGATCGGGCGGCCGGTGATCTGCTCGATGCGCTGAATGCGGTACACCACGGTCTGCCGATGGACGTTCAGCGCCGCCGCCGTCTGCACCCAGGATCTGTCGCACCGCAAAAAGGTGTCCAACGTCTTGACCATCTCGGCGGAGTGTCGCGCGTCATAACCGATCAGCGGGCCGAGCACCCGGTCGACGACCACTTGCGCCTCGTCGGTGTCTCGCAGCACGGAGAACATCGTCGCGTCGGCGAACCGTGCAATGCGGTCGGGCGCCGTCTCGGCGACGCGCGCGGCCCATGTCGCCTCCCGCACCGCCGTCGGGGCGCGGCCCGGTCTGGCGAGCGGCTCGCTGATCCCCACCGTGGCCGCAGCGCCGAGTCGCTGGCGCAGCGCGGCCAACGACTGATCGGTGACGGGCATCAGCGCATACAGCAGGTCGCCGCGCCGCAGCAGCAGATGCGGCACGGATCGTCGACCGAGGTTGAGGTGCAGTTGCCGCTCACCGGCGGGCAGCACGCCGCCCGCCGCCACTATCGAACAGTCCGACGCCTTGAGCCCCCGCTCCGCCAGTTCCCGGTCGGCCTCCCGCGCGGTCATCCTGCCGTCGCACAGTTGGGCCATCACCTCAGCGCCGATGCGTCGTTCGTGTTCGAGTCGCACGTTCTGTTGCGCGAGCAGCACCGCCACCGCCGATGCGCGGTGCTGCAGGTGAACGAGATCGATTGCGGGACCGTGGAAGTCATAGGTGACAAGCACGGTCGGCTCCTCGTCCGGCACTTCGACCACCAGCGCCCGGGTGCCTTCGGCCGTGACGTGCAGAACGCCGGGCACCGCGCCTCGCCGTTCCGCGATTTCGTCGATGACGGCGCGACGCAACTGTCCGGGTACCGGTTTGGAGCCGTCGAGGGCCACCTCCCCGGTGGCCGCGTCGAGCACTGCCAGTCGGCAGGACAGGTCACGGCCCAACTGGCTGAACACGTTTGACCGCGTGGACTGGGTCACCGACTGCCGGATGACGTTGTACACGCGTTCGGTGGTGACGACCCGTCCACTGTCGGCGTCAGCGTCGGCCACCGCGCGCCCGATGGCGCCGAAGCCGATCGAGTACGGCACCACCATGACGGGGAAGCGCAACTGGTCGGCCAATGCGATCGCCGCCGGGGTGAGTTCGGGGGTGGCCGCGTCCAACCCGATCACCAGACCGCACATCCCCTTCTCCGCCAGGCCTCTGATCAACGCGGTCTGACCGCGGGCCGACTCGGGCAGCGTCTGCCCGTTCTTCATCAGCAACTCGCCGCCGGCCAGGTACGACCACGGCTCCTCGAGGTCGGAGGTCTGCGCCCATGAGACCGGTCGGTCCAAACCGGCGGCCCCGGCGCGCACCTGGACGCGCAGATGCGGGGTGTCGACCAGATCCGCGACGCGATAGACCATCAGCGCCTCCCGGGAAGTTCACGTCGCCGCAATGTGCGGTTACGTGGCTGTTGCGACTCGGTTCGCCACCGAAACCGCCTGTTCAGGTCGTATGCGCGACGGTTGATGGGATCGGAACCTCGGCACTGCACCGATCAACGTTAGATCATCATCTAACTTTCAGCACTTCCTCTGTACGAACATCTACTTCTGTTCGCGCGGCGACAAGCCCACAGTGATGCCTCAATACCACTGACCACGGGAGGCGCTATGGCCCAGCCGCTGGACACCCAACCAGCTTCAGACGACCGTCCGCCGCAGCTGCTGCGCGGCTTCAGCTTCCGATCGGCGCTGTCACTTGCGTTCGCCGACGTGTCACCGATCGCCGCGGTCTACGCGATCTTCACGCTCGGGCTGTTCGCCGCAGGGCCGAAGTTCTTCTGGGCCTTCCCGATCGTGCTCATCGGTCAGCTGCTGGTCGCGGCGGTGTTCGGCGAGCTGGCCTCGCGATGGCCGTACGCGGGCAGCGTCTACCAATGGTCGCGCCACGTCCGCGGTGCCAGCTGGGGCTGGGCCGCCGCATGGGCGTACATGTGGGGCCTGACGCTGGCCCTCGGCACGCTGTCGTACGCCGCCAGCGGCTTCCTGTTGCAGATCTTCGGGGTCGCGCAACCCGATCGTTGGCAGATCGCCGTGGTCGCCATCTGCATCATCGCCGCCAGCACGCTGATCAACATGATCGGCCGCCAGGGCCTGAAGATCGTTGTCGCGGTGAGCATTACGTGCGAGATCGTCGGGTCGCTCGGCCTCGGCACGATCTTGCTGCTGTTCTATCGAGAGAACCCGTTCTCGGTGCTGTTCTCCAGTGCGGGCATTCCCGGCGCCGAGGCGTGGACATCCGGTCCGATGCTGCTCGCGATCGCCTACGTCGGCTGGTCCTTCCTCGGGTTCGAGGCCGCAGGCTCAATCGCCGAGGAGGTCGACAAACCGGAACGCAATGTGCCCAAGGCGATCATCTTGGCGCTGCTGCTCGTCGGCCTGGTGGTGATGTTCTCCAGTGCGGCGCTGATCCTGTCCATCCCCAATCTCACCTCGGTGGTGCAGTCGCAGTCGGGCGACGTGGTGGCCGACACCCTGACCGCCCACCTCGGCGCGGGCATCACCAAACCACTGCTGGCCATGTTCGTGATCGGTTTCGTGTCAAGCTTTCTCGCGGTGCAGGCCGCGGTGTCGCGCTGCATCTGGGGCGCTGCGCGCGATCGCGCTCTGCCCGGTTCGAAGATTCTCGGCGGACTGGCAGGCCCCGAACGGCTGCCCGTCTACGCCATCGCGCTCACCGGGGTCGTCGCCGTCGTGTTCGTTCTGCTCGCGGGCACGAAGTTCTACAACGTGCTGGTGAACTTCAACATCATCGGGTTCTACATCGCGTTCGGTGTTCCGGTGATCGGTGCCGCGATCGCGCGGCTGACCGGCAAGTGGCGGCCGGGACCGTTCAACCTCGGCCGGTGGGGCGCGCCAGTGACGTATCTGGCCTCGTTGTGGATCATCTTCGAGACCGTCAACGTCGCCTGGCCGCGTACGCAGCCGGACCAGCCGTGGTACATCAACTGGGCCAGCGTGTTGACGACCGCGGCGCTCGCGGTGATCGGACTGGCCATCTTCCTGACGGTGCGCAACCGCATGGAGGATCCGATCGCCCATCGACTGGGCGCCGACGCTTCGTGACTCCCACCGCCATCGTCACCGGGTCGGCTTCCGGGATCGGGGCCGCCGTCACCGCAGCGCTGACGAACGACGGCTATACCGTGGCCGGTCTCGACATCGATTCGGCCGCAACGTATGTCGTCGACGTATCCGACGCGACCGCGGTGGCGCGCGTTGTCGACGAGATCGGGCCGGTCGACGCCGTCGTGTCCGCGGCAGGCCACTACGAGATGATCCCGATCGCGGACATCACCGGCCAGCAGCTGCACCGCATGCTGCGTGTCCACCTCGGCGGGCTGCGCAACATCACCCGCAGCGTGCTGCCGTCGATGCTCGACCGCGGCCGCGGCTCGATCGTCGCGATCGCGTCCGAGTTGGCGATCGGCGGCGGCGACGGTGACGCGCACTACGCGGCGGCCAAGGGCGCGATCATCGGATTGGTGCGTAGCCTCGCGGCCGAGGTCGCGGGTCGCGGTGTCCGCGTCAACGCTGTCGCACCGGGCCCCACCGACACCCCGCTGTTGGACGCCGACTCGCCGTGGCGCGCACCGGATTACCTGGCCACGATCCCCAACCGGCGGCTGACCAGACCCGACGAGATCGCCGAAGTCGTGCGATTCCTGCTGACTGACGACGCCGACTTCTTCGTCGGCGAAGTCCTCTCGCCCAACGGCGGGGCGGTGATCTGAGATGGCAGGCCCACAGCAAGGACGCATCGCGCTGGTCACCGGCGCCACCCAGGGGATCGGCGCGGCGATCGCGCGCAGACTGTCGCGCGACGGCGCCACCGTCGGCGTCAACGGGCTCACACACGATGAGCGGATGAGCGCCGTAGTCGCCGAAACCAGAGGTTTCCCAGCAGTCGGCGACATTTCGGACCCCGACGCGGTCAAGCGCCTCGTCGGCGCCGCCGAAACCACCCACGGACCGATCGACATCCTGGTGTGCAATGCCGCTTACATGACCATGGCGCCGTTCGTCGAGCACGACGAACAGGACTGGTGGAAGGTCATCGACACGAACCTCACCGGCACGGTCTACCTGATTCAGGCGGTGCTGGCAGGCATGCGCAGGACCGGTGGCGGCAACATCGTGATCATCGCCTCGGAATGGGGTGTCACCGGGTGGCCGGAATCCAGCGCCTATTCTGCCTCGAAGGCGGGACTGATCGCGTTGACGAAAACCCTTGGGCGAGAACTGGCTCCCGAGAACATCACCGTCAACGCTGTCGCGCCCGGGGTGATCGACACCCCGCAACTACAGGTGGACGCCGACAACGCGAAGGTGAGTTTGGCCGAGATGCACGAGGAATACAGCCGCGGCATACCGATCGGAAGGATCGGAAGGCCTGACGAAATCGCTTCTGCAGTAGCGCTGCTGGCGCGCAAAGACCTTGGCGCGTTGGTGGGCCAGACGATTCAGGTGAACGGCGGGACGACGAGGAGTCGAGTATGAGTGAACCGATCGGGCCGGTCGACGGCCGTGTGGTACCCCGGTACGCAGGGCTGACAACCTTCGGGCGGCTGCCGAGAATCGAGGACGTCGACAGCTATGACGTTGCCGTCGTGGGCATCCCGTTCGACGCCGGTGTCAGCTACCGGCCCGGCGCCCGCTTCGGCCCCTCCCACATTCGGCAGTGTTCCCGGGTGCTGCGGCCGTACAACCCGGCGTTGGACGTGTCCCCGTTCGCGAGCCAGCAAGTGGTCGACGCCGGCGATATCGCCTGCACGCCGTACGACATTGCGACCGCAGTACGCCAGATCGAAGAACATGCGTCGGCGCTCATCGACAGCGGCGCCAAGATCGTCAGCCTTGGCGGCGACCACACCATCGCCTACCCGCTGCTGCGCGCCCACCATCGCCGCTACGGGCCGGTGGCGTTGGTGCACTTCGACGCCCACCTCGACACCTGGGATACGTATTTCGACGCGCCGCTGACGCACGGCACACCGTTCCGGCGCGCCGCGGAGGAAGGCCTGTTCGTCGCGGGCCACAGCGCGCACGTCGGTATCCGCGGGGCGTTGTACACCCCCGACGACCTCGACGACGATGCGGAACTGGGCTTCACCATCGTGCACTGCTCGGCGTTCCAGAAACGCACCGTCGACGACGTCGTCGAGCAGCTGCGGGAGACCATCGGCGACCATCCGCTGTACGTGTCGATCGACATCGACGTGCTCGACCCTGCGCACGCCCCCGCTACCGGCACCCCCGAGATCGGCGGGCTGTCCAGTCGCGAATTGCTGGGGTTGGTACGTGGTTTCGAGGGGCTCAACCTCGTGGGCGCGGAGATCGTCGAGGTCGCGCCCGCCTATGACCACGCCGAGATCACCGGCATCGCCGCGGCGTACCTGGCATACGAGTTCGTGTCGCTGCTGGCGCAGAAATCCAGCCGATGAGCGTCCCGGCGACGCCGATCGCGTGGCCCAACGGTGCGCGCTGCGCGGTGTCGTTCAGCTTCGACGTCGACGCTGAATCGGCCATGCTCGGGGTGTCCACCACGCATGCCGCCAGGATGTCGGCGATCAGTCACCAGGCGTACGGGCCGCTCACCGGTGTGCCGCGGCTGCTCGACATCCTCGCCAGAAACAGTGTCACATCAACCTTTTTCGTGCCGGGCTACACCGCGCTGCGCTACCCGGAGGTGATCAAGGCGATCGTGGGCGCTGGCCATGAGGTCGCCCACCACGGCTATCTGCACGAAGCGATGTTCGGGCTGACGGAGGAGCAGGAGGCGGCGATCCTGGACCGCGGCCTCGAGGCGCTGGACACCGTCGCAGGTGTGCGGCCCACCGGTTACCGCGCGCCGATGTGGGAGCTGAACTGGCATTCACCGAAGTTGCTGCGGGACAGGGGATTCACCTACGACAGCAGCCTGATGGACACCGACCACCCCTATGAGCTCGCCGTCGACGGCGGCGGCCCGTTGGTCGAGATCCCGATTCAGTGGGCGCTCGACGACTGGGAACAGTACTGCTATGTGCCGGACTTCTCCGGATCGGGTTTGATCGAGAGTCCGGTCAAGGCCGTCGAGATGTGGAAGCTGGAGTTCGATGCGGTACGGGAGGCCGGCGCCTGCTTCGTGCTGACGAATCATCCGTTCCTGTCGGGGCGCCCGTCGCGGGCGAAGGCGCTGGAGGGCCTGATCTCCTACGTGTGCTCCCACGACGACGTCTGGGTCGCCAGCCTGGACCAAATCGCTGCGCACGTCCGCAGTCTCGGCCTGACCCCGCGCAGTGTCGAC
This sequence comes from Mycobacterium sp. 3519A, assembly GCF_900240945.1. NCBI lineage: Bacteria > Bacillati > Actinomycetota > Actinomycetes > Mycobacteriales > Mycobacteriaceae > Mycobacterium > Mycobacterium sp. 3519A. The sequence goes on along the minus strand of NZ_OESG01000013.1, from coordinate 782,637 downwards.
AAACCTGACGAACGGGACTTCTAGCACCGGCCCGAGATAGGGCATTCTTAGCGGCGTGAACGTGGACGCGATTCTGCAGACGGTCCCGCCGATTGCCATCTATCTCCTCGTCGGTGCCGTCATCGGCATCGAGAGCCTCGGCATCCCGCTGCCGGGAGAGATCGTGCTCGTCAGCGCCGCGCTGCTGGCGTCGCGCCACACCCTGGACATCAGCCCGGTCGCGGTGGGCGCGGCGGCCACGATCGGCGCGGTCGTCGGGGACACCATCGGCTACTCGATCGGCCACCGCTACGGCATGTCGCTGTTCGAACGGTTGGGCAACCGTTTCCCGAAACATTTCGGCACGGGTCACGTCGCCCTCGCCAAGCAGCTGTTTCACCGGTGGGGGGTGTGGGCGGTGTTCTTCGGGCGGTTCATCGCGCTGTTGCGCATCCTGGCTGGCCCGCTGGCGGGCGCGTTGAAGATGCGCTATCCGCGGTTTTTGGCCGCCAACGCCACCGGCGCGCTGTTCTGGGCCGGGGGCACCACCGCGGTGGTGTACTACCTGGGCCTGGCCGCCGAGAAGTGGCTGTCGCGGTTCTCGTGGATCGCGCTGGTGGTCGCGGTGCTCGTCGGCATCGGCATGACGCTGCTGCTACGCGAGCGCACCGCCAAGGCGATCGCCCATCTGGAGGACAAACACGACTGGGAGTCGCTGCGGCGGCACTAGGCCATCTTCTTGTGGTCCGGCAGGCCGCCGGTCGCCTCGAAGATCACCCGCTTACCGATCTCCACCGCGTGGTCGGCGAACCGTTCGTAGTACCTGCCGAGCAGCGCGACGTCGACAGCGGAGCAGACCCCGTCCTGCCACTTGCGATCGATCAACAGGGTGAACAGGTGCCGGTGCGCGGCGTCGACGGCATCGTCGTCCGCGCGCAGGGTGGCGGCAACGGCCGGATCCCGCGACTCGAGCACCTCCTTGGCCGTGCGCGCCAAATTGACTGCCCGCGAGCCCATTTCGGCGAAACTTGCCCGCACCTCGTCGGGTAGCGCGCATTCGGGATGACGCAGCCGCGAGATGCTCGCGACGTGCACCGCCAGCGCGCCCATCCGCTCGGTGTCCGCCCCGACGTGTATCGCGGTCAGGATGCTTCTCAAGTCGCCGGCGACCGGTTGCTGCAACGCGAGCAGTTTGAGCGCGGACGCCTCGGTCTGCCTGCTGAGCGCGACGATGCGTTCATGGTCGGCGATCACCTGCTCGGCGACCGACAGGTCAGCGCCGAGCAACGCCTGCGTCGCGCGTTCCATCGCGTCGGCGGCGAGCCCGCACATGTCGGCGACCCGGCTGCACAAGGCGGACAGTTCCTCGTGGTACATCGTCCGCATGTGGTCGCAGGTACCCCGCACACCCGGTCTGCAAACTCACGACACGGCGACCTTGGCGACCTCTTCGGCGATCAGAGACGCATGCGTGACGTACAGGCCGTGGCCCACCCCTGGCAGTTCGATCAGCGCCGCGTCGGGCAGCAACGCAGCGGTCTTGCGGCCGGTGATCTCGATCGGCGCGGAGGCGTCGGCATCGCCGTGGATGATCAGCGTGGGCACGTCGAACGGCGGCAACTCGGCACGGAAATCGGTCTCGGCGCCCAACCTCAGCGTGTCGACCAGCGTCTTGACCGGGGTGTCGATGATCTGCCTGGTGGTCCATTCGGTCATCCCCGCCGAAACGCCGGGATTCACACCGAAATAAGGGGGCGCGTTGTCCGCACACCACTGCGGCACGTCGCGGCGAAGCAGGTCCAGCGACGCCTCGAGGTGGGAGTTGTCGACGCCGTCGGGGTTGTCTGCGGTCTTCACCAGCAGCGGCAGGATCGGCGCGAGGAACACCGCACCCGAGATCCGGCTGTCGCCGTGCCGCGTGACGTACCGGACGATTTCGCTGCAGCCCATCGAATGTCCCACGAGCGTCACATCTTTGAGGTCGAGATGTTCGATGAGTTGCGCGAGATCGTCGGCGAGCAGGTCCATGCTCCAACCGCCGCCATGCCGGTCGGATCGGCCGTGACCGCGTCGGTCAAAGGTGACGCAACGGTGCCCCGCGTCGAGCAGAGCCGCGACGAGATAGGTCCACTGGTCAGAGTTCAGCGCCCAGGAGTGGGTGAAGACGACGCAAGGCCCGTCCCCCTGATCGGTGTAGAAGCACTCGGCGCGGTCGGCGGTCAGCATTCTCGGCATGTCCGAAATGCTGACCGCCCGATCGGCCCCGTGTCGATTACCTCGCGGGTAGTGACATCAATGCTGCTGCCGGGATCCGAACTGGTCGCGATTGTCGTTGCGGCCGTTCTGCTCGTGCTGCTGCCACGTCGGAGTGGCTGTCACCGTTTGGGTTTGGGTGGCCACCGACGTCTGCACCGTCGTCTGCACGTCCGTCTCGGTGTTGGTCACCGTGCTGGGCGCCACGGTCTCCGTCTCCGTCTGAACGGGCGCCGCTCCCCCACCGCCGCCGCCGCTGTTCGACGAGCCGCCGGACTGCTCGTGCTTGTCGTGGTGGCTGGCCGAGGACGTCGTTGTCGTCGTCGAGGTCGTCGATGTCGGCGCGGGCGTCCCGTGGGAGCTACACGCAACCGACAGCATGCCGACCGCGACGGCGGCGACACCGACGGAAAAGGATGCCCGCTTACGGATGTGGGCAGTGGTCAACGACAACGGAATCTCGCTTTCCTCGCAAACTCACGACAAGACAGCGAGATTCATACCTGCGCCCAGGTGACTGCCACCAGAATCACCGGTGCGGCTTTACGTAGAGCTTGCTGTCAGCCCGCTGAACTGACCGGCTGGATCGGCAACCGTCGCAGCGCCGCCGGTGCGTCGGCGGGCACCACCGGATGCTCCGGCGGGATCGGCGCCAGCCGCTTGTACGGTTGGCCCTGTTCCGGACGCTGGTCCGCCTCGCCCTTGTTCGGCCACAGCGACGCCGCCCGCTCGGCCTGCGCGGTGATCGAAAGAGACGGATTCACACCGAGATTCGCCGACACAGCGGCCCCGTCGTGCACCGACAGGGTCGGGTATCCATACACCCGCTGATACGGATCGATGACGCCGGTCTGCGGGGTGTCGCCGATCGCGGCCCCGCCGAGGAAGTGGGCGGTGAGCGGGATGTTGAACAACTCACCCCACGTGCCGCCCGCAACCCCGTCGATCTTCTCAGCGATCCGGCGGGTCACTTCGTTGCCAGCCGGGATCCACGACGGATTCGGCTGACCGTGGCCCTGCCTGCTGTCGAGTCGGCGGAAGCCGAACTTCGTGCGCCGAGTGAAAGTGGTGATGGAGTTGTCGAGGTGCTGCATCACCAGTGCGATCATCGTCCGCTCGCTCCAGCGTCGCGGGTTGAGCAACCGCAGCATGCCGCGCGGATCCTCACCGGCCTGCTGGAAGAACTGCTTCCAGCGCGGCACGTCTGAGCCCTCCGGTCCGTCCCCGTCGGTCATCAGGGTTTGCAGCAGTCCCATGGCATTTGAGCCCTTGCCGTACCGCACCGGTTCGACGTGCGTGTCCGACGTGGGATGGATCGACGAGGTGATCGCGACGCCGTGCGTGAGGTCCAAGTCGGGTGCGACGGTGAACCGGCCCGCGCCGACGATCGACTCCGAGTTGGTCCGCGTCAGCACGCCGAGCTTGTCGGACAGCCTCGGCAGCTTGCCCTTGTCGCGCATCTTGAACAGCAACTTCTGCGTGCCGTACGTCCCGGCGGCCAGCACCACATGCGTGGCGGTGTACGTGCGCCGCTTACGAGGCAGCAAGCCCGTTCGGGCGGTACGCACCTGCCACAATCCGTCGGAGGACTGCTCGAATCCGGTGACGGTCGTCAGCGGAATGACTTCTGCCCCAGCTCTTTCCGCCAGACCCAGGTAATTCTTCACCAACGTGTTCTTGGCGTTGTGCCGACACCCGGTCATGCACTCGCCGCATTCGATGCAGCCGGTGCGCGCCGGGCCTGCGCCGCCGAAGTACGGATCGGGGACTGTCTTGCCTGGCGTCTTCTGCCCGTCAGGGCCGAAGAACACCCCGACGGGCGTCGGCACGAACGTGTCGCCGACGCCCATGTCGTCGGCGACCTCTTTCATGACGCGGTCGGCGTCGGTGAACGTCGGGTTCTCCACCACGCCGAGCATGCGCTGAGCCTGGTCGTAGTGCGGCATCAACTCTGCGCGCCAGTCGGTGATGTTCTTCCACTGGGGATCGTTGAAGAACGGCTCCGGCGGCACGTACAAGGTGTTGGCGTAGTTCAGCGATCCGCCGCCGACGCCCGCGCCCGCCAGGATCATGACGTTGCGCAACAGGTGGATCCGCTGGATGCCGTACATGCCGAGCTTCGGCGCCCACAGGAACTTCCGCAGGTTCCACGAGGTCTTGGCGAAGTCTTCGTCGTTGAACCGGCGGCCCGCTTCGAGCACCCCGACGCGATAGCCCTTTTCTGTCAGGCGTAGCGCGGTGACACTCCCCCCGAACCCCGAACCAATGATCAGAACGTCATAGTCAGGTTTCATGCTCCCCAGTATGGACTTAGCGCTCGCCTAGTTCTAGACAGGGGGGCCTAATTTGTAAAGCGCGGTTTCTCGGCGAGCAGACACAGAAACGTACGAAACCGGCGCTGATTACACGTTTCTATGTCTGCTCGCGGAAGAGGTCAGCTGCCGACCGTCAGGCCGACCTTCTGAAACTCCTTGAGGTCGCAATATCCGGCCTTGGCCATCGACCGGCGCAGCCCGCCGACCAGGTTGAGCGAGCCGAACGGATCGTCGGACGGGCCGTTGAGCACCTGCTCCAGCGGCGCCCGCTCACCGATCGCCACCTGCAGCAGCGCGCCGCGGGGCAGCGACGGGTGGGCCGCCGCGGCAGGCCAGAACCAGCCGCCGCCGAGCGCTTCGGCGGCCGTCGACAGCGGCGTGCCAAGCACCACCGCGTCCGCGCCGCAGGCGATGGCCTTGGCCAGATCACCGGACGTGTGGATGTCCCCGTCGGCCAGCACATGCACGTAGCGGCCGCCGGTCTCGTCGAGGTATTCGCGGCGGGCGGCGGCCGCGTCGGCGATGGCCGTCGCCATCGGCACGCTGATGCCCAGCACCTCGTCGGTGGTCGTCACCCCGGACGTCGACCCATAGCCGACGATGACGCCCGCCGCGCCGGTGCGCATCAGGTGCAGCGCGGTGCGGTGGTCGAGCACACCGCCCGCGACCACCGGTATGTCCAACTCGGAGATGAAGGTCTTCAGGTTGAGCGGCTCACCGTCCTGCGCGACGCGCTCAGCCGAGATGATGGTGCCCTGGATGACCAACAGGTCGATGCCCGCCGCCACCAACGCCGGCGTCAGCGACTGCGCGTTCTGCGGGCTGACCCGAACGGCCGTGGTCACGCCCGCCTCGCGGATGCGCGCCACCGCAGCACCCAGCAGATCGGGATCCAGTGGCGCAGAATGCAATTGCTGCAACAGCCGAATCGCGGCCGAGGGTTCGGGCTCCTTCTCGGCGGCCTCGAGCACCTGCGCGATCTTCTCTTCGACGTCGGCGTGCCGACCGATCAGCCCCTCGCCGTTGAGCACGCCGAGGCCACCGCACCGCCCCAGTTCGATGGCGAATTCGACCGACACCAACGCGTCGGTCGGATGCGACATCACCGGGATCTCGAATCGGTATGCGTCCAACTGCCAGGCCGTCGACACGTCCTGACTGGACCGTGTCCGCCGGGACGGAACGATGTTGATGTCGTCGAGTTCGTAGGTGCGGCGGGCGGTTCTGCCCATGCCGATTTCAACCATGTCGCGCACGGTGGGGCTCCCCTTGTCAGCGGGTGTAGTAGTTGGGCGCCTCGACCGTCATCGTGATGTCATGCGGATGGCTTTCCTTCAACCCCGCCGCGGTGATCTGCACGAACTGCGCCTGCTGCAACTGCTCGATGGTGGCCGATCCGGTGTAGCCCATGGCGGCGCGCAGGCCGCCGGTCAACTGGTGGATCACCGTCGACAGCGGACCGCGGAACGGCACGCGGCCTTCGATGCCCTCGGGCACCAGCTTGTCCTCGCTCAACGCGTCGTCCTGGAAGTAGCGGTCCTTCGAATAGGACTTGCCGCCGCCGCGACCCTGCATGGCACCGAGCGACCCCATCCCGCGGTAGCTCTTGAACTGCTTGCCGTTGACGAAGATCAGCTCGCCGGGCGATTCGGCCGTGCCTGCCAGCAGCGAGCCCAGCATCGCGGTGGACGCGCCTGCCGCCAGCGCCTTGGCGATGTCGCCGGAGTACTGCAGTCCGCCGTCGGCGATCACCGGCACACCCTTCGGTGAGCACGCGGCCACGGCTTCCAGGATCGCGGTGATCTGGGGTGCGCCAACGCCGGCGACGACCCGCGTGGTGCAGATGGAGCCGGGACCGACGCCCACCTTCACCGCGTCGGCGCCCGCATCCACGAGCGCGGCGGCCGCAGCCCGGGTGGCGACATTCCCGCCGATCACCTCGACGCGGTCACCGACCATGGTCTTGAGCCGATGCACCATGTCGAGCACCAGACGGTTGTGCGCATGCGCGGTGTCGACGATCACCACGTCGACGCCGGCGTCCACGAGCGTCATGGCGCGCGTCCACGAATCGTCGCCCACACCGACGGCGGCTCCGACCAGCAGCCTGCCGTCGCTGTCCTTGGTGGCGTACGGGAACTGCTCGGTCTTGACGAAGTCCTTGACCGTGATCAGACCGGTCAGCTTGCCGTGCCCGTCGACGATGGGCAGCTTCTCGATCTTGTTGCGGCGCAACAGGCCTAGCGCCGCCTCGGCCGAGACGCCCTCCTGCGCGGTGATCAACGGCGCCTTGGTCATCACTTCGGAGACCGGCTTGCCCATGTCGACTTCGAAGCGCATATCGCGGTTGGTGATGATGCCGACGAGCGCGCCGTCGGCGTCGACCACCGGCAGCCCGGAGATGCGGAACCGGGCGCACATGGCGTCGACTTCGGCGAGCGTGTTGTCCGGTGAGCAGGTGACCGGGTCGGTGACCATACCGGCCTCGGACCGCTTGACCGTCTCGACCTGGCCGGCCTGCTCCGCGACGGGCAGGTTGCGGTGCAGCACGCCCATGCCACCCGCCCTGGCCATGGCGATCGCCATCCTGGCTTCGGTCACGGTGTCCATCGCCGAGCTGACGAGCGGCACCCGCAGCCTGATCTTCTTGGTGAGCTGGCTGGAGGTGTCGGCTGTGGCGGGCACCACATCGGAGGCGGCGGGCAGCAGCAGGACGTCGTCGAAAGTGAGCCCGAGCATGGCCACTTTGGTCGGGTCATCGCCACCGGTGGGCACCGGAACGGCGATGGGAATGCTGCTTTCAGCAATCGACATGGGCGGGCCTTCCATCAGCGTCGAGCTAGATACTCATCTTATCGGCATTCACGACACCGCTTCGGCCCCACGCTGCCTGGCGGACACGCACCTGACGACGTTGCCAACGGCTGGCGCGATGCCAGTGCCGCTGCGTAGTGTGGACTCGTGCGTGATCACCTGCCACCGGGTTTGCCGCCCGATCCGTTCGCCGATGACCCGTGCGACCCTTCGGCGGCGCTTGATGCGCTCGAGCCCGGCCAGCCCCTGGACCCGCAGGAGCGGACCGCGGTCGAGGCGGATCTCGCCGACCTGGCTGTCTACGAGGCGCTGTTGGCGCACAAGGGGATTCGCGGTCTCGTCGTGTGCTGCGACGAATGCCAGCAGGATCACTACCACGACTGGGACATGCTGCGCGCCAACCTGTTGCAGCTGCTGGTCGATGGCACTGTGCGGCCGCACGAGCCGGCCTACGACCCCGAACCCGACGCCTACGTGACCTGGGATTACTGCCGCGGCTACGCCGACGCGTCGCTCAACGAGGCGACGTCGGACACCGAAGGTTATCGCTGAGGGCTTAACTACTCCCCGCCGCCGCCGTTGCGCTTCTTCGGCTGCGGCATCTCCAGCGTGGTCGTGACCGGCGCGGTCACCTCCGGCGCAGGCTTAGTCGCAGGCTCAGGCTCAGGCGCCTTGGGCTCCGGGGCCTTGGGCTCCGGGGCCTTGGGCTCCGGCGCCTGCTGACGCGGCACCTCCTGCGGCACGGTCGTCGGCGGCGTCGCGACTTGCGCACTCCCGCCAACGGGCGCACCGCCGCCTGCGGGCGGGACACCGGTGCCCGCCGCGGGCGCGTCACCCACCACACTCGGCGCCTCGCCGCCGCCCGCGGGCGGACCCGCGACCGGCGGCAACTGCTGCGTCGTGGTGGTGGTCGTCGTGACCGCGTGCGTCGTCGTGGTCTCGGTGCTCGTATTCGTCGGCGGCTGCGGCGTGGTGGTCGTCGGCGTGCCGCTCGGCGGGGGCGGCTCGGCCGTCGGCGAACTCGGCGTCGCAGAACTCGTCGACGTGGCGCTCGACGGTGTCGTCTCCGAAGGCGAGGTCGACGTGCTGGTCTCCGACGACGACGACGGAGATGACGTCGCGCCGTCGGTCTCAGACGACGTCGAGGTCGACGTACCGGAGTCCGGCGCGACGACGACCGGCTCGGGCATCGGTGGCGGCGGCTCCCCGGGCGGCAGCGTCGCGTTGGCGTCCTTCGCGTCGACCTTGACCGTCAGCTGCTGCCACTGCGACACCAGTTCCTGCTTCTGCTCGACGTCATCGACCGTCGCGACGGTGGTCGTGACCGCCTGCAGCTTGTCCTGGGCGGCCTGCCACTGCCCTTGGTCGATCAGCTGCTGCACCTCCGCCAGTTGCTGCGACGCGAGCGTCACCTGATCGGTGCGGGTCTGTTCGCCGAACAGCGCGGTGTGCAGGCCGTAGAGCGCATCGCCCGGTCCGGCGCCCGCCACGACCGCGCCGAATCCGCCGATGCACAGCACGGCTGCGGCGATGGAGCCGACCACCGCGAACGACGTGCGCGTGCGTTTGCGCGCTTCGATGGCGCGGGTCAGTGCGGCGGCCGCGTCGCGCGGCGTGACCGGCCGCATCAGCGGTGGGGTGCGGATCTCGTCACGCCAACCGGCCAGCAGGTGCGCGAGTTCGCCCTCACCAGGGTCGGTCGAGTACACGGGCTGCTGGTTGGCCAGCGCGTCGATGAACCGGTCCGTGCGGTTGATCTCGTTGAGCGACGGATCGCCCCCGTTGTTCCAGCGTCCGAAGTCAGGCATGGCCGTGCTCCGTCGCCGTGATCTCGTTCTTGAGCCGCGCCAGCGCGCGGTGCTGCGCGACGCGGACAGCACCCGGCGTCGAGCCGACGGCCTCCGCGGTCTCCTCGGCGCTCATGCCGACGACGATGCGCAGGATCAGGATTTCGCGCTGCTTCTCGGGCAGCACGGACAGCAGCTTGTTCATCCGCGCTGCCGATTCGGAGTCCAGTGCCATTTGCTCGGGACCGGCTTCCAGCGAATAACGTTCCGGCACCGCATCCGTCGGGTCGGCACGATTCCTGGCGGCCGCGCGGTGAGCGTCAGCTACCTTGTGCGCGGCGATGCCGTACACGAAGGCCAGGAACGGTCGTCCCTGATCCTTGTAGCGCGGCAGCGCCGTTATGGCGGCCAAGCACACCTCCTGTGCGACGTCATCAGCTGAAAGACCGCTTCGCTCGGTCGCCCCAACCCGGGCCCGGCAGTACCGCACCACGATCGGGCGAATGATCTCCAGCACCTCCCGGAGCGCGTCCCTGTTGCCAGCCACCGCCTCAGCAACGACAGCATCGAGACGTTCTCCCGAAAATGTCATCGTGAGTGGCTTCTCCAGCGTTACGTGAGGGACACGTCCCCGAAGTGTGGACGTCAGCTAAACAATAACGATCACAGTGGCATGACCATTCTCAGCGATCGGCCAGGTCGCCTCCCCGGCGACGCACCGTAGCTGCGCATTCGTTACGAATCCTCAGTACATCTGCTGTGTCGTGGCGACCGCTGCCGATGTCGGCCAGTAGGCAGGCCAACGCCCAGCGCAGCGGGATGATTCCCAGCCGGCCTGCCTTCGCTAGCGCGCAGTCGGCCACCCGCCGAGCTGCGTCGACGTCCCCGGCGCTGCACAGCGCCGCGGCCTTCACGACGTCGGATTTGACGACGTGCCGCGCCGATCCCAGCGCCTTGGCCAGTTCGACGGCCCGCTCCGCGTGCGGCACGGCCGCCTGACCGTCGCCCCTGGCCATCGCCAGCTCAGCGGTCACCCAGGCAAGCCGCACCGGCAGCCTCGGGGACGACTGCTCGGCCAGCAACACAGCCGCGCGCTGCAGCGCCGCGGCCGACGCCGCGAACCGACCTACGCCGAGTGCGTCGGCGGCCAGTCCGATGAGCGCGTCGGCGCCGGCTTCGACGTCGGCCCCGGCCAGGGTCAGCGCGCGGCCGTCCCAGCGGCGGGCCCTGTCGTGCCAGCCCAGTTGACGCAGGAACGACGCGCGGGTGCTGTGCGCCAGGGACACCAGTGCGCCGTCGCGCTGACGCCGGCACAGGACGTCGAGGTCGGCCATCGCGCTGCCGTAGTGACCCTGGCCGCCCGCGGCGACGGCGCGCAGCCAGAGGTCGCGAGGCGTCGCGGCCGCGGGCAGCGGCCAGCGGCCCGGTTCATCGCCGAACGCGATGGTGGCCAGCATGCTCATCGGTTCGCGACGCTATCAATGTATTGCGCAATATCCGGTACCGCGGGGCACGCATTCGTCATATGGCCAATTCGACATCCGTTAACAGTTCATGGTCGCCGTGTTAATGCAGTGTCAACGGGGTCATCCGGACGAACGGAAATGTTTGCGACACGACGAGAAGCGAACTGCTAAAACACAAGTCGTCATCGCATCGACGACGTTTTGTTACCACCGCCGTCGTTGCCAGTGCATCGCAATGATGAACGTGATGTAAATTCTGGGCCTGCGGCGATGCGGGTGAGCACATGTTCGGGCTATTGACGAAATTTCGTGAGCGCCCCTAGTTTGTGTGCACGAGTAGTCATCGGCGACTTGCGCTCGGATCGGTTCCACAACTCACGCACCCGTTCGCGTGCGAAAAGGGTGGGTAGAGAGGGTTTTTCCATGCCACAGCCGCAGCAGCTACCCGGACCTAATGCTGATATTTGGGATTGGCAGATGTCAGGCCTGTGCCGGGGCGTCGATTCCGCTATGTTCTTCCATCCGGACGGCGAACGTGGCCGTGCACGCGCTCAGCGTGAGATGCGCGCCAAAGAGATGTGCCGCCAGTGCCCAGTGGTCGCACAGTGTCGCGCGCACGCACTGGCCGTAGGTGAGCCGTACGGCATCTGGGGCGGTCTGTCCGAGTCCGAGCGTGAACTTCTGCTCAAGCGGGGCATCCGCAGGGCCTCGTAACGCGAAATCGAAAACAGCCATCGGAAACAGCCTCAGCCCCGCGATCCGGGTTGGGGCTTTTTTCGTGCGCGAGTCAGAGCGTCTTGCGGTAGATGCGGAAATCGGCCGCCGTGCACAACAACGGCGCCAACTCCGGGTAGGCCTCCTCGATGTGGCCGACGCGTTGCAGCCGGTACCCCAACCGGTCGTACCAGGCTGCCAGGAACTCCTTGGAGTCCAGCACCCAGTCGCGCGGCACCAGAAGTTCCAGTTGCATGTGTCGACAGCCGCCGGCCCGGCTGGCGTCTTCCGCGAAGCGGACGAGGTCACGACCGATGCCTCGGCCGCGCAGGGCCGGATCGGCGGCCAGCATCCCGAACTCGCCTGTGTGCTCGTCGAGTCGCTGGACCCGCACCACACCCGTCAGCCGATCGCCGTCGGTTGCCACTACGAGCTGACCGGCACGGGTGATGGCCATCAATTCCTCGCAGTTGGTCCGTGCCGCGTCGTCCTGCCAGAGCCCACGCTCAGCTTCCTTGTAGACACGGTTGACCAACTCGGTGACCGCTGACATCAGCGCAGCGTCGTCGGCGGAGGAGGGCGGCAGCGGGGTGATCACTTCCCTCAGAATAGCCCCGCCACGCCGAAATCGTCTGGCGTGCATGCGGGGTCGCTCCCCGGTCGTTGCCCGTATGCGCAATGCTGATGACATGACGACACAAGAAGCCGAGGGCACGGTGACCATTTCCGGCACGGGCCCGGGGTCGTACACACAGCACATCACCGCAGGGGCCCATCACCTGGTCGCCGACGAACCGGCGCCGGTCGGCGCCGACGCGGGGCCCACCCCATATGATCTGCTACTCGCCGCGCTCGGGACGTGTACCTCGATGACGGTACGGATGTATGCCGACCGCAAAGGGTGGCCGCTGGAAGACGTCCGAGTAACGTTGCGGCACAACCGTATTCATGCCGAAGACTGCGCTCATTGTGAAACCACCAAGGGCCTGATCGACCATATCGACAAGGAGGTCACGTTCATCGGCGATCTGGATGATGCGCAGCGGCAACGGTTATTGCAGATCGCCGAACGCTGCCCCGTGCATCAAACGCTGGTGTCGGAGATCGACATCGCTACCGTGTTGCGGGACGCCTAGAGACAGGCCGCCGAACCTTCCACGAACTCCACTCGCCCAGGGTGACACCCGCGGCGAGGGCGGTACCGATGGCGAGGGCCCCCAACACCGAACCGAATCCGACCGCGTGCTGGTCGTTGAGGATCGCGTAAATGCCGTGCAGCAACGCCAAGCCCGGCAGCAGCGGAACGATACCGGTGATCGAAACCACAAGCGGCGGAGCCAGATTACGCCGTTCCATCAGACGGCCGACCAGGCCGATCGGGACCGCCGCGATGAATGAAGCCACAACCGGGCCCAAACCCGCGCCCTGCGCCAAAAGGAACGCGATGGTGCCCGCCGCACCGCCGAATGCCGCGGCCATCGCCGCGGATCGTTCCGCGTAGCAGGCCAACGCGAAGGCCGCCGCACTCGCCGCGCCGAAGGCCACGCGCGCAGGGAACTCCGCGAGCGCCGGTGGGGCGTTGGCGCTGATCGCGACGAACGGTGCACCGAACCGGCTGGCGAGGTGCAGCACGACTGCCACGCCGGCAATCGTCGACGCCGTCATCATCACCAACTCGAAGAATCGGCCCGCCGCGGTGACAGGAGCGCCGCTGATGACGTCGCCGACCGAACCGACCAACGACAGTCCGGCAAGAAGCACGACCAGTCCGGCAGCGATCGCGACCGTCGGATCGAAGTGCAATCCGAGCTTGGGGCTGAATGCGTACAGGACGATCGCAGGCGCCGTCGCGATCGCGCCACCGACTGCGTACTGAAAGAAGAACGGAAGACCGTGCCGGTTGAGTCGCCGGTTGACCCGGTCGATTGTCATCGCACTCAACGCGCTGACCAGGCACACCAACAGACCCGCACCGAGGGTTCCCGCTGTGGCGAACGCCAACGCACCCCATGCCAGGGTGGCGACCCAGCGCTTGTACGGGTGCGGCGCGGTGATGATGGTGTTCAGTTCGTCGCGGGCCTGCGACGGCGGCACCTGACCGGCGCGGATGCGGGCGATCAACCGGTCGACGGCGGCCAGCCGACTGAAATCCATGGATCGGTACCGCACGATGTGCAACGTGCTCGCGGCGGGCGACGTCGGTCCGCGGTAGGCGGCGACGTGGATGGTCGTGTTGATGACATCGACCTCGCACCGGTCGATGCCGTAGGCCGCGGCGATGGCGCGCACCTGCTCCATCGTGGCCGTCGCGGGCGTACCCGAGGCCATCAGGATTGCGCCGATGTTGCCTGCGACGTCGAGCACCTCGCCGACGCGCTCGCGGTAAGCGGCGTCGCCTTCGTCGCGTACCGGATCGGTGATCCGGGCAAACGTGTCCGTCGGTGGGTCGGTTTCCCGGACTATGCGCGTCAACATCTCGCGTCGACGCACCCCCCACGGCTGGCCCGCGCGGCCACGGGTCAACTGCACAGCAATGCCTCCAAATCCACCTTCGACTCGGTTCACGCAACGCGCGAACGCCGGTGAAGGTTCCGGTTACCGCCCAGGTCCGGTGGTGTTTTCGCTCACACCGAGCGCGGCGACGTGGTCGAGGAAGGCGCGCGCGGGTGCCGATGCGCTCGCCGAGACGGCTACGCCGAGGCGACGCACCGTGCGCGGTGCCAGCGGTCGAATCACGACACCCGCGACGTCAGGTAGACCGGCGCTCGGCAGAATGCTGACCCCGAGACCTGCCCGCACGATCTCGAGCGCCGCCGCGATTTCCCGCGCGTCGAAAGCCAGGTCGAACTCGACACCGGCCTTGCGTGCGATCGGCAGGAACACGTCGGCCAGACCGCCGGTGCCGCGGACGAAGGGCTCCGCCGCCAAGTCCGGATAGGTGACGGTTTCCTGCGCGGCCAGTCGACTGTCGGCGGGCACCACCGCCACCAGCACCTGGTCCCCGAGCGGCGCCGCTTCAAGGCCTTTGATGGGCAGACTGACCACACCGGCCTCGACGACACCCTGGTCGAGCCAGTCGCGCACCTCCTCCTCGCTGCCCTCGAGCAACCGGATGCTGACCGCAGGGTGTCGCTGGGCGAACGTTTCCAGCTGCGGCGCGACGAACGTGGCGGTGGCGGTCGGCAGGCTGGCCACGCGCAGCGTCCCGGTGACGTCACCGGCCAAACCGGCGACCTCGGTGCGCATCAAGGTCAACTGCCGGACGGCTTCTCGGGCGTACGTCAGTGCGACGGAACCGGCTTCGGTCAGCGAGAGCCCGTCGCGGCGGCGCGCGAACAGCGGCAGCCCCAGTTCGTTCTCCAACGCGGCGATGGCCCGGCTGATGGCCGGTTGGGTCAACCCGAGCCGTCGGCCTGCGGCGGTGAAGCCGCCGTGGTCGGCGACCGTGATGAAGGTCGTGAGTTGCCACTCGGTCGGCATCGACCCTCCATATCGACCGGGTGATCGGTCATAACTGAACCATTATGCCGATCTGTGTTGTCAAAGCGTTGTAGTAATCGTAGGCCGCAGTCAGCGGGCAGAGAAAGGAGAATCCGATGAGTGAGGGCACGTTGCCGAATGTGATCGCGCCGGAAGACATCGTCTGGCACAAGACCGACCTCGGCGCGAAGTTCTGGATCAGCGACGATCTGGTCGGCGGCCAGTACTCGACGCTGTTCAGCGCGCAACTGACGATGTTCGGCCCCGGCGGCGGAACTCCGTTGCACCACCACGACTACAACCACGCGTTCTACTTCTTGAGGGGTAGCGGTTGTGTGCGAATCGACCGGCGCAGGTGGGATGTCAAGCCGGGCACGCTGGTCAAGGTGCCCGCCAATTCAGTGCATGGCCTGACGAACACCGGCGACGATGACCTGGTGTTCCTCGTGATCTACGACCCGCCGCACGTCGCCACCGATTAGTAACTGGCACAACGGGTTTCGAGACGGTTGGCGCCCGTCAGCCCAACTGGTAGTCCTCGCGGGAGACCCGGAAGTAGTGACCGGTAGCTGTGTCGGTGCATGTCACGCCGGACTGCGCACTGGCACACGTCATTCGGCCCAGCGACCGGGTCTGGCCGTAGTCGAGTGTCTTCAGGCCCTTTCGGTTGAACGCACTGACGCCCTCGTAGCACCCGAGGCTGCCCGAGTTGCCTCCGCTGACGTAGAACTCCAAACCTCCGAAGGTGAAGTCGCACGCCCTGCCTTCCGGGCCACGGGTGGATGCGGGTACCGACCAAACGTGTTCGCGGACTTCGCAGTTCGCGCCTGAGCCGTCCCCGTAGATGTCGCAGACGATGTTCCCCGACGGAGTCACGAATTCGGCGCTCGGGGGGATGTCGCCACCGCCGCCGCAGGCGTTCGCGATGGCCGCAGCGGGCAGCGCGGCTGCGGCCGCGATCGACAGCGCGGCGAGCAGTTTGCTCTTCATGATGATCGGTCCTCTCCGAGACGTGTTGGTCCCAAGAGTGGACTGGACGTCTTGGCGGATCCTTGGCACGGATCCGCGGATTCCGAATCAGCGCGGGCCCATCATGCCGCCGGGTCCCATCATGGCCGGCATCCCGTCGCGGACGAATCCGGTGACCTCGCGGGCATGTTCGCGGATTGCTCGAATGATGACGGGATCTTCGGCGGTTTCTTCGGCGATGACCCCGGTCGGAATGATGGTGAGCTGGCGGCGGTAACCGTCGGCGGCGCGGAACAGCGTCGGCAAGCTCGAGCTCATGCATGTCACCTCCGTTCCGTTTCCTAGGCGCGAGTACATGGCCGTTACGTGCGCCTGAAGCTTTGCGACCAGGTCGGGCGACGTCGATTCCGTGGTCGTGCGGACGCCGCCCGGGATCTCATCGACAATGCGATTGATCTCGGCATGGCGGCTGAACATCTCCATGTAGGTCTGCATGTCGACCGGATCGACGCCCATCATTCCCCCGCCTGGACCGTCGGCGAGCGGCACGTGCGGCACGTGCGAGCGGCGTGCGTACTCGAGACCTAGAACACCGGCTACGGCCAGTGTTCCGAAGGCGGCGAGAGCTACCCGTCGGGTAATCATCACTGGAGTGTCGCGCCGGTTACGGCTCGCGCAGTAGGGACCTTCTGCCCTCAACCCGAGTGCTTAGTAACCCGATCCGTTCAGCTGACCCGCGTCCAGGGTTCACAGTTGTGCGACTCGAAAGCCTGCACCGTCGGGTTGATGGTCACGTACATCGGCCCGACCGACATATTCGTCGCGACGACATGGTCCTTGTTCGCATCCGGTGTGCTGTAGGTGAACCACCGGCACATCGAATCCTCTGTCGGCACATCGTTTATCAAGATCTGCCACGTCGATGCCGTCCCGTCCGTGTGGTACAGGCCCGGCGCAATGTCGGGCCCGACGCGGAAGAAGCCTTCACCGGGTACGGGGTCCACCGGCGCGGCGCCGGCCGGGGATGCGAACGCGATCGCGGCCCCGACGGCGACGAGTCCGACCGCCACGCGGTTCCCGGTGTTGGGCATGGCGGAAGTATTACGCGCTTGCGTCGCTACCGATCCCAATTTCGTCCGTCTCGGCTGGTGGTGAGCCGTATCGTTAGTCGATGCGCACTTTGCGTCGGAGCGCCCGAGTTCATCGGGTGGTCAACGGCGTGGCTGTCACGGCCATAGTGGTCGCCGCGCTGTGTGCGTGCGGATCGGACGCGAGTTCGACCGAGGGGTCGGCGTTGTCTGACCGTTTGGACACGGCGATCCAGCGGGTCATGGCGGACAAGTCGATCCCGGGAGCGATCGTCGGCATCTGGGGACCGGACGACGATTACGTCGGGGCGTTCGGCATCGCCGACAAAGCGTCCCGAGCCCCCATGCAGACCGACATGTACACGCGAATAGGCAGCGTGACAAAGACTTTCACCATCACAGCGCTGCTGATGCTGATCGATCAGGGTAAGCTGGGCCTCGACGACCCGATCGCGAAGTACATTCCTGGCGTGCCGTCAGGCGAGGTGATCACGTTGCGGTTGCTGGCCCAGATGCAAAGCGGGCTGGTCACTTACGACGGCGTGCCGGCGTTCGAGGCCGCGTTTCTCGCCGACCCGCAACGAACTTTCACTCCTCAACAACTTCTGGACTACGCGCTCGACGAGCCGCTGCAGTTTCCGCCGGGAACAAAGTACGACTACTGCAACACCAACACCGTCCTTCTCGGTCTGGTGGTCGAGAAGGTCAGCGGCCGGAGCCTCGGGGACTACGTCAGCGAGCAGATCCTCGTCCCGCTGAAGTTGACCCACACGAGCATCCCCACGACGTCGGCGTTTCCCGGTCCGCATCCGCAGGGTTACACCGTCCTGGACGGAACCGACCGAATCACCACCGACTGGAACCCGTCTTGGGCGTGGTCGGACGGCAACATGATCTCCACGCTGGACGATATGCGGATCTGGGCGCGGGCGCTGTCCTCCGGTGAGGTGATCTCCGAGGAGATGCAGCGCGAGCGGTTCCGCAGCGCCCTGCCGATGAGCGAAACCGCGAGATACGGTGTCGGCGTCTTCGAAACGAGCGGATGGATCGGCCACAGCGGCGTCACGCCGGGCTTCGAGACCGTAGTGGTCGGCCTTCCGGAGGAGCAGACCACACTTGCGGTGTTCGCCAACACCGACGCGCCGCACGACGTCGGCACGGCCCTGGCCAGTGCGATCACCGCGATCATCACCCCAGAGCACGTCTACCGCTGACGGATGCACAGCCATGTTTGACAAATCTTCGGTTGCCAGCGGGGTCTGCGCGTTGTGGATGGTGGTCCTGTGCGGCGCCCCTACCGCAGCCGCTGACGTCGACGATGTGTCGGGGCGGGTCGAAATCGGCGGCGGGCGTGGCATTTTCGTCGAATGCCGCGGCACGGGATCGCCGACCGTGATTCTGATGGCGGGCAAGGGAAACGGCGCCGAGGATTGGCTGCAGATACTCGACCCGGCCGACCCTGCATACAACGCCCCCGGCGACGACCTGCCCTTCGGCGGACATCTGATGCGCAGCGACGACGCGGTGCTGCCGTCGGTGGCGCAGTTCACCCGGGTCTGCGCCTACGACCGTCCCGACGTCCGGACGGACGGTGTCGACATCACGACACCCCGCGCGCAGCCTCACACGGTGGATCTCGATGTCGGCGATCTGCACGCATTGCTCACCGCACTCGACGAGCCCGCCCCGTATGTCCTGGTGGCCCACTCGTACGCCGGCCTGGTGGCCACCCTGTATGCGCGCTCCTATCCGCAGTCTGTCGCCGGTCTGGTGATGGTCGACGCGGTGAGTGAGCAGATCGAGGACATCGTCGGCCCCGCCAAGCTCGCCAACTGGGATGCCACCAATGCGAAAACGTCACCGCAAGTACCCGAGGGTGTGCGCCTCGTCGACACGTTCGCGCAAATCAATGCCGCGCCACCACTTCCGACAATGCCCGCTGCCGTGCTGTCGGCCGACAGACCGTGGCGCACGGATCTGCTGCCGCCCGAGGCGACCCAGGGCGAGCAGGTGACCTTCGCCGACTGGCTTGCCGCGCAGCGACAGCTGGCCGCCGCGCTGGGCGTCGTGCCGGTCACCGCGACCGACAGCGGACACGACATCTACCTCTACCGGCCCGCACTGGTCGTCGACGCGATCCGCGACGTCGTCGACTTGGTTTCATGAAGTGGTCGCGCGTCATAGCCGTACTGGCTGTGAGCGCGTTGGCACTCACCGCTTGCTCTGCCCCGCCGAGTCCCCCAATGACGGAGGAACAACCGGCGGTCGGCGAGCAACTCACACCGCTGCTGGCCAGCACGCTGTCGTCGCCGCGCTGGTTCACCGGCACCGACGGCAAGGCGCATCTGGTGTACGAGTTGCTGCTCACCAACGTCATCCCGGCGGGCGTCACCGTCAACGCCGTTGAGGTACACGATGCCGACTCGGGAGCGTTGCTGACTCGTCTCACCGGTGACGCACTGCTGGCGGCGACTTCTCTTGCCGCATCGGCGGATACACCCACGGCCACGCTGCCGTCCTCATCGCTCGGCGTGGTGTGGCTGGACATCGTGCTCGGCAGCGCCGGCGTCCCGTCAGCTGTCACCCACCGCATCGCCGTCGACCCCCCAGCCGGTGTCCCGACGTCAGGCATCGGCTGGACGTTCAGCACACGCGCGGTGGAGGTTGACCAGGAACCGCCGGTCGCCATCGCCGCTCCACTGACCGGGCCCAAGTGGGTCGCCCTCGGCAGCTGTTGTGACGGTCCGCATCGACGTGCCCCATATCCGGTCGACGGCAGATGGTTTCTCGCTCAGCGGTTCGCCATCGACTTCAATCAACTGGATCCGCAAGACCGGCCCGGAGTGGGAGACCCGTTGTCGCCCAGCAGCTTCCCGACGTTCGGCCAGCCAGTGTACGCGGTCGCCGACGGGACGGTCGTCGCCGCCGTGGACGGCAACCCGGATCTACCGGTCAACGCAGCCCGCGCGGATCCCACGCCTGAAACCGCGGGCGGCAACCGGGTGGCGATCGACATCGGCGGCGGGCGCTTCGCGGTCTATGCCCACCTGCACAAGGACAGCATCTTGGTACAGGTGGGCGACAAGGTCACGCGCGGACGCCACATCGCCGATGTGGGCAGTTCCGGCACCGGAGGTGGACCCCACCTGCACTTCCTGATCGTCGACCACCCCTCGGTCGTGGTTGCCGACGGACTGCCGTTCGTCTTCGACGAGTTCGACCTCACCGGGCGCACCCCGCCGTTGCCCGAGGTGCTGAAGCGATACGAAACGCTCGAGCGGATTCCGCTGAGGGCCAATGACGTTGGGCCACGCCACGACCAGTTGCCGCTCGGGCGCGATGTCATGACCTTTCCCGCACCGGATCGAGGCTGAAGACGTGGACGGGCGCGGATTTGCCTTTCAGGGCGTAGGCGCCTCGGTCGGTCAGTCCGTGCGGTGGGGTAACCAGGGCGTCGACGGTGTTCTGGGTGAGCAGGATGGCGTCAGCGGTGGTCTTGGTGAGTTGCTCGACACGGGCGGCGACATTCGTGGTGTCACCAATCAACGTGAACTCCAGATGACCTGCTCCGCCGATGGTGCCTGCGATCACCACACCGGTGTTGATTCCGATCCCGATCCGAAGCTCTTCCCCGAATCGGTCGGCGACGAGCCGGTGAATCAGCACCGCGGCGTCAACTGCGGCGTCGGCATGGTCTACGAGATCCGCTGGGGCGCCGAATACCGCGAGGGCGCCGTCGCCAAGAAACTTGTTGACATGTCCGCCGGCGTCGACGACAGCGGGGACGACGATTTCGAACAAGGCGTTCAGCCGCGCGACGACATCCTCGGCGGGGTTGGCCTCGGCGAACGGCGTGAAATCGCGGACGTCGACGAACATCACCGTCACCTCGCGACGCTCGCCGGTGAACACGTCATCGCCCTGCTCCAGCAGCCGGGCCGCCAACGCTGGGTCAACATACGTGCCGAATGCCGCCTGAAGTCGTTGCCGCTCAGCCAAACCCGCCTGCATCCGGTTGAACGATGCCGCCAGCGCGCCGAGGTCGTCGTCCTGGACCACCGGTAGGCGCTGCGAATAGTCCCCAGCTGCAACACGTTCAGTCCCTTCAGCGAGGTCGCGAAGGGGCCTCAACGACGGTGCGATGACCTGGCCCACAGTGATCGGCAACGCCAACGCCGTCCACCCACACGCGGTCGCCACAACGGCCAGCACTGGAAATTGCGTGGATCGGTTCAACACCATTGCCAGCAGCGCTCCGCCGACCGCGAAGGTGAATACGGCGCCCAGAATCGCCAGGTTCAACCACGCGGCGAAGGTCGGGCGAGAGCGCGCAAGCGCGTCACCGATATCCGTGTCTCCTGCGAGAGCCACCCTGGCGGGCCGCAACATTCCTTGCACCGATGTGTGTAAACCCATCAACGCCATGGCAATTCCCAAGGCGCCGCCCAAAATCCCGTATTCGATCAGCCGCGCCCCGCTTGCTGCCGAGATCGCCCCGACGCCCAGCAACAGCGCGGCCGTCCAAACGGGCTGGAACCACAACGCCCGAACACCTGCCGTGCGAGTCCAGGTGTATGTGTCTTTCAAGGCCTCCGCACGGTCGACCTCGTGACCGGCCGCCCACCGCTGCACCAGGCGGAATCGGGTGCTACCGGGGAGAATCACCACATACGCGTCTACCACCACGGCGGCCATGGTGAAGACGATGGCTTCGACGTAGTGACTTGACCGCTCGAAAGCGACGACCACCGACGACAAGAGAACATACGACAGCAGCATCGGGACGAACATGAGTGCGCAGATCGCCCACGAATAGCTCGGCCCGTACCGATCCCACGTCCATTGCCAGATGCGGTCCATGCCGAAACAAAACACCCTCGGCCTTGGGGCCGGGGGTGTTTCGTCTCAACTTTGTGCGCCTGGTCGGTGGTGGCGAAGTGCAGCCGTCAGGAGAAGACGTACTCGATGTCGGTAAAGGCGTCGGCCGCAAGGGCATAAAAGAATCGCAGCGTCAGCGACCCGGTGTTCCTGATGCCATGCTCAGTGGAGCCGGGAATGAAGACACTGGAGCCTGGGCGCACCCGGTAGTCGGTGCCGCCGAGGGTGACGACACCTTCTCCTGACAACACGTAATAGGTTTCCGCCTGCGCATGGCGATGGAGGGCGAGGTATCCGTCTCCTGGAAGTTCCGCAACCCCAGTGACCAAACACCCCGTGGCGGTTGAGTCGGCCGAAAATAGCGTGCGAAATGTGAGGTGACCCGGCGGTCATTCCACTCAGTGATCTGACGGTCGTTTTCCTGCAGCACCAGATTCTCCCCGACGGGATCGCGGTCGTCCATGCCGTCAGTACACCTCACCCGGGTTGGCTTCGCTTCATCGCGCTCACGCCGAAACAAAACACCCCCGGCCTCGCGACCAGGGGTGCTTCGTCGGAAACTGCTAGTGCGCGTGGCCGTGGTGACCGTGGCCGGCGTGCTCGTCCTCCTCGGCCGGCTTGTCCACGACGGCCGTCTCGGTGGTCAGCACCATGCGGGCCACCGAAGCGGCGTTGAGCACCGCCGAGCGGGTGACCTTAACCGGGTCGACGATGCCGCCGGCGACGAGATCGCCGTACTCGAGCGTGGCGGCGTTCAGACCCTGACCTGCAGGCAGTTCGGCGACCTTGTTCACCACCACCGAGCCGTCCAGCCCGGCGTTGGCGGCGATCCAGTACAGCGGAGCCGACAGCGCCGCGCCGAACACGTCGACACCCACCGCCTCGTCGCCGGTCACGGATTCCCGCACCGCGGCAAGCGCCTTGCGGGCCTGCACCAGCGCGGCGCCGCCGCCGGTGATGATGCCCTCTTCGACAGCAGCCTTGGCCGCTGAGACGGCGTCTTCGACGGCCTCCTTGCGCTTCTTCAGATCGGTCTCGGTGGCCGCGCCGACCTTGATGACCGCGACGCCGCCTGCCAGTTTGGCCAGCCGCTCCTCGAGTTTCTCACGGTCCCAGTCGGAGTCGGTCGCCTCGATCTCAGCGCGCAACTGCGCCTTACGCGCTTCGATGGCCTCCTTGGTGCCTGCACCGTCGACGATGACCGTGCTGTCCTTGTCCACCACGACGCGCCGGGCGCTACCGAGCACCTCGAGGCCGACCTCACGCAGCAACAGGCCGACGTCCGGGTTGACCACCTGGCCGCCGGTCACGACGGCGAGGTCATCGAGGAACGCCTTGCGGCGGTCACCGAAGAACGGCGCCTTGACTGCGACGGCCTTCAGCGTCTTGCGGATCGCGTTGACCACCAGCGTCGAAAGCGCTTCGCCCTCAACGTCTTCGGCGACGATCAGCAGCGGCTTGCCCGCCTCGGCGACCTTCTCGAGCAGCGGAAGCAGGTCCGGCAGCGAGCTGATCTTCTCGCGGTGCAGCAGCACCAGCGCGTCCTCGAGCACCGCTTCCTGCGAGTCGAAGTCGGTGACGAAGTACGCCGAGATGAAGCCCTTGTCGAAGCCGACGCCCTCGGTGATCTCCAATTCGGTGTTCAGCGTCGAGGACTCCTCGACCGTGACGACGCCGTCGGCGCCGACCTTGGTCATCGCCTCGCCGACCAACTCGCCGACCTGCTCGTCGCGCGACGACACCGTCGCGACCTGAGCGATCGCCTTCTTGTCGGACACCGGCGTGGCGGCGGCCAGCAGCGCCTCCGACACGGCGTCGGCGGCCTTGCTGATGCCCGAGCCGAGCGCGATCGGGTTGGCACCCGCGGCGACCTGCCGAAGGCCGGCCTTCACGATCGCCTGCGCCAGCACGGTCGCGGTGGTGGTGCCGTCGCCCGCGACATCGTTGGTCTTGGTGGCCACCGACTTGACCAGTTGCGCGCCCAGGTTCTCGAACGGATCCTCGAGATCGATCTCGCGGGCGACCGTGACGCCGTCGTTGGTGACCTGCGGGCCGCCGAACGCCTTGGCCAGCACGACGTGCCTGCCGCGGGGCCCCAGCGTCACGCGAACCGTGTCGGCGAGCTTGTCTACGCCGGCTTCCATTGCGCGGCGCGCAGTTTCGTTGAACTCAATCTGCTTGCTCATAAAAGTCTTCCGGTATGACGCGTTCCGCCCCGGACATCACCCGTGGGTACGGGGATCTCCGGGGCGGGACACGAGTGCCTACTTGTTGACGACAGCCAGTACGTCGCGGGCCGACAGGATCAGGTACTCCTCGCCGTTGTACTTGATCTCGGTGCCGCCGTACTTGCTGTAGATGACGACGTCGCCCTCGGAGACGTCCAGCGGAATCCGCTTCTCGCCGTCCTCATCCCAGCGGCCTGGGCCAACTGCGACGACGGTGCCTTCTTGCGGCTTCTCCTTGGCGGTGTCGGGGATGACCAGACCGGATGCGGTTGTGGTCTCGGCCTCGTTGGCCTGTACGAGGATCTTGTCCTCGAGTGGCTTGATGTTCACGCTCGCCACGATGGAGCCCTCCAGTAGTTCGGGTTGTTGATCCGGAGCCAACCCCCGGATGCCAGCATTACAGGTGTTCGGCATGCGTCCGCGCCCTCGCGCCGTCGTCGCGGGTGCCGGAGCAGGGTTTGGCCGCCTGCCACCTAGCACTCTATACAGGAGAGTGCTAGCACTCAAGGTCACCCCGGTGCCTACTTCTCCAAGCCCGTCGGATCGACCATCAGGTGGGCGGACACGTCCCCGATCATCTGCACGTCGACCTTGCGCTCGGTGAAGTACCAGCCGGCTGGATCATCGGTGGAGCAGCTGAACCGGTCGAAGTAGCGACCGACGACGATCGGCTGCAGCGGCACGGTCTCGGTGTGCTGGACGACGCAGAAGGTGGACCTGGCGGTGGCGGTTCGCTGCGGGCTGACCTCGATGATCGGATTCAGGACGAGATGCCGGGTGCGCGGGGTGTTGCCGTGCTCGGGGTAGCGACGCGTGGTCGTCGCGAACAGCTTGGCGATGTTCTCGGCCCCCGAGACGCCCTGCGGACCCGTTCCGCCGAAGCTCGCGCGGGCCAACAACTGCCCGACCCCGTCGAAGTCGCCGGCATCGATGAGCTCGGCGTAGCGGTACAGCAGCTCGGCGATCTCCACTTTGTCGCTCATGCGACCTGAGCCTTCACCACCGGCAGCCCCGGGTCGCTGGCCGCGTCGAGCGGCGACGGCGACGCCCCCGCCGCGATCAGATGCGCCGCGAACGACGCGATCATCGCACCGTTGTCGGTGCACAGCCGCGGTCGCGGAATCCGCAGCGTCAACCCGTTGGCCTCACACCGCTGCTGCGCCAGCTCACGCAACCGCGAATTGGCGGCCACCCCGCCCGCGATCAGCAGCGTCGACACGTTCAGTTCCTTCGCGGCGCGCACGGCCTTGAGCGTCAGCACGTCGGCCACCGCCTCCTGGAAGCCGGCAGCCACGTCGGCCTGCGGCGCGTCGGGATGACTCTCCACATACCTGGCGACAGCGGTTTTCAGCCCCGAGAAGCTGAACGCGTACGGGTCGTCGCGAGGCCCGGTCATGCCCCGCGGGAACACGATGGCCTCGCGATCACCCGTCCGTGCCAGGTCGTCGAGCACCTTCCCGCCGGGATAGCCCAGCCCGAGCAGCCTCGCGACCTTGTCGTACGCCTCCCCCGCGGCGTCGTCGACGGTGCTGCCGAGTTCGACGATCGGCTCGCCCAGCGACCGCACGTGCAGCAGGTTGGTGTGCCCGCCGGACACCAGCAGGCCCACGCTCTCCGGGAGCGGGCCGTGGTCGTAAACGTCGGCGGCGAGGTGGCCGCCGAGATGGTTGACGGCGTAGAACGGCACCTGCCACGCGGCCGAATAGGCCTTGGCCGCAGCCACCCCCACCAACAACGCGCCAGCCAGCCCAGGGCCGATGGTGGCGGCGACGATGTCCGGTTTGTCGATCTGGGCGGCCTGCAACGCGCGCCGCATGGTGGGTCCGAGCGCCTCGAGGTGGGCGCGCGACGCGATCTCTGGCACGACGCCGCCGAACCGGGCGTGTTCGTCGACGCTGGACGCCACCTCGTCGGCGAGCAGCGTCACGGCGCCGTCCCCGTCGAGTCGCGCGATGCCGACACCTGTTTCGTCGCACGAGCTTTCGATGGCCAGGATGGTCGTCATTGCGGATCCCGTCTCATGGTGTATGCGTCGGCGCCGCTGGCCCGGTAGTACCGCCGGCGCAGGCCGACGTTGACGAATCCCAGGCTCTCGTACAGTGCGATCGCGGGCAGGTTGTCCGTGCGGACCTCCAGGAAAACCGTTCCTTCCGAGGCATACTCGAGCAGTTCGGTCATCATTCGCCTGCCGATGCCGTGGCCCTGATAGGCAGGGTCGACCCCGATCGTGTGAATCTCATACTCGTACGGCTTCTTTCGGCCGAGCCGCGAGATGCCTGCGTAACCCACGAGCTTCTGGTCGACTCGCGCGGCCACGTAGTGGATGTGCTTGGCGGCCAACTCGGCGAGGAACGCCCGGGCGGGCCACGGATCGTCGCCCTCGAACAGTTGCGCCTCCAACTCAGCGCACCTGGCCACGTCGTCGCGAGTCAACGCGGTGTAGACGACGTTCACTTGGTCACCACCGACGGTTTGGCATCGGGGCGGCGCAGGTACAGCGGCACCAACGGCGCGGGCTCGGCCGCCCAGTCGGCGACCGCGCGCACCAGACCCGACACGGTCGGATACACCGGTGGGCGGGTCAATTCCTGTTCCGCGCCGGGCACATCGGCGGGTGCGTTGACGGCAGGGCCCTCGACGCGGACACCGTCGCGGTAGCGCGCCCAATAGATTTCCCTGCGGCGGGCATCGGTGACGACGAGCGCGTCCCCCGCGGTGAAAACGCCGATCGCGTCGAGACTGCACACCCCGTGCACCGGAATGCCCAACGCGTGACCGTACGCCGCGGCCGTGGCCATGCCGACCCGCAGGCCGGTGAAAGGCCCTGGGCCGCAACCGACTACCACGGCATCGAGATCGGCGACGGTCAGGCCGGCATCAGCCAGCGCGCCGAGCACGTTGGGCGTCAACTGCTCGGCGTGCGCCCTGGCGTCGACTGTGACGCGTTCGCCGAGGACATGCACGCCGTCAAGTCGGACCACCCCCGCGGTCACCGCGGGCGTGGCCGTGTCGATGGCCAGGACAATGGTCACCGCCGGCTCCAATGCCAGATCGCGGTCCGCACTTCGGTGTCGGGTCCACGTTCGAGCCGGACGTCGAGGTGGCTGTCCGAGAGCCGTTCCGCAAGGCCTTCACCCCACTCGACCACCACCACGGCGTCGTCGAGATCGGTGTCGAGGTCCAGCGAATCGAGTTCGGCGAGCAGGTCGACGGAGCCGTGGTCGAGCAACCGGTACAGGTCGACGTGAATCATCGCCGGAGCACCGGCTTTCCGGGCGCGGTGCACCCGCGCGAGCACGAACGTCGGCGAGATCACCGGTCCTTCCACATCCAGCGCCGTGGCGATGCCCTTGGCCAACACCGTCTTTCCCGCCCCCAGCGGGCCGGAGAGCACCACCACGTCGCCTGCGCGAAGATCCGTGCCAAGTCGCGCACCCAGCGCGATGGTGTCGTCGGCAGTGGCGAGTTCGGCGGTGCCAGAGGGGCGCTCAGCCATGGTTGCGTACCCGTTCTCGCACACGGCGGGGGAGCGCGACCAACTTGGACGGGGGGGCCCGCTCGACCAGCCTCCCCAGACCGTCGTCGATCGCCTCCGGCTGCTCGAGCTGCACCAGATGCCCTGCGCCGCCGACGATCACCAGCTCGGACTTGGGCAACGCGGCCGCCATGTGCTGCGAATACTCCATCGGCGTGAGCAGGTCGCGGTCGCCGCACGCGATCAGCGTGGGCACCTTCGCCAGCGTCGCCAGCCCTGCCGTCTCGTCGTGGACTTCCAGCGCATGCAGGAACTCGACCAGGGTGGCGATCGGGGTGTCGTGCATCATCTTCTCGGAGAACGCGACGACGCTCGGGCTGATCTTCTCGTCGCCGTAGGAGGCGGCCCGCAGGATGGGCGCGATCACCGACTTGGCGGCGCCGCGGGTGCGGTGCACCGTTTTCGGCGCGTAGCGCACGGCGAACCGAGCCGCTTCGAGGGCGGGATTCTTCAGGATCTCGCCGAGCGGCGACCGCGAAACCCCTTCAGCGGCAGAGGCGATGATCGCGGCGCCGACGACCCGCGTCGGGTAGCGATGCGGAAACTGCCTGGCGTGCGACAGCACGGTCATCCCGCCCATCGAGTGCCCGACCAGCACCACGGGCCCGCGCGGCGCCATCACCGCCAGCACGGTCTCCAGGTCCCGGCCCAGTTGTTCGACGGTGTAGGACTCGGGTGACGCCTGACCCGAGTGGCCGTGGCCGCGCTGGTCGTAGAACACCATGCGGACTTGCCTGCCCCACTGCTCGGCCAGTCGTGCGCGCTGAAAGTAGAAGGCGCCCATCCGCAGACAGAAACCGTGTGCGAAGACGACCGTCACGAACGCGTCCTGCGGGCCGACTTCACGCACCGCGAGGTCCACGCCGTCGGGGGTGGTGACGATGTGGCTGCGGTCGGCCTCGAGTAGTTCGAAGTCCTCGTTCTCGTAGGGATCATCGGTCATCACCCGTCGGCGCAGCGACCTGGCGACGGAGACGCCCGCCGCGGAGCCGACCGCTGTCAACCCGGCGGCGCCAGCCAACCAGGGCGCCGGAGACCGTCGGCTGCGTGGCGGCGTGATTTCGTTGTCAGTCAACGACTTTGGCCCGCCGCTCCGCGATACTTCCGGGTGACCCTGCCGCGGGGACTGGTAACCACTTCGTAGTTGATGGTGCCGAGCAGGTCGGCCCAGTCCTGTGCGGTCGACTCGCCGTGGGCGCCGGGGCCGAACAGAATGGCGTCGTCCCCCTCGGCGACGTCGACGTCGCCGGGACCGAGATCGACCACGAACTGGTCCATGCAGATGCGGCCGACATTGCGCCGCAGTCGACCGTTGATCAGCACGTCAATCCGTCCGCTCAACGTCCGAAACACCCCGTCGGCGTAGCCGATTGGCAGCAGCGCCACCGTGGTGTCACGTTCCGCGACCCAGGTGTGGCCGTAGGACACCCCGTCGCCGGCGCGCACCGGGCGGACCAGTGCGACAGGGCATTTCAGCGTCATGGCCGGCCGCAGCCCCATATCGCCGCGCTCGGGAATCGGCGTCTGCCCGTACACCGCGATGCCGGGCCGGACCATGTCGAACGCCAGGTCAGGGCGGGTCAGCGCGGCCGGCGAGTTGGACAGGTGCACAAGCTCGTAGCGCACCCCCTGCTCCTTGGCTTGCGCCACCATGTCGGTGAGCCGTTGCGCCTGTACGTCGTTGAAGGGGTTCTCCGGATCGTCACCGTGGGCGAGGTGCGACATGATGCCCCGCAGCCGGGCCGCGCCGTCGGCCTGTGCGCGACGAAGTATCGGCAACATCTCGGGATACTCCGCAGCGCTGGCGCCGTTGCGGCTCAGGCCGGTGTCGACCTTGACGGTGACGGTCGCCGGGTGGCCGGTCCGCTGTGCGGCGTCGAGGAGGTCTTCGAGTTGGCGCACCGAGGACACGGCGATCTCGACGTCGGCCTGCAGGGCGGGACCGAAGTCGGCGCCGGGCCTGTGTAGCCAGGCCAGCACGGGACTGGAGATGCCGTCGCGGCGCAGCGCGAGCGCCTCCTCGATGGTGGCCACGCCCAGTTCGGCGGCGCCTGCGGCCAGCGCCGCGCGGCCGGCGTGGGCGGCGCCGTGGCCGTAGCCGTCGGCCTTGACGACCGCCATGACCTGGGCCGATCCGGCTCGTTCCCGCAGCAGGCGGACGTTGTGAGCGATCGCGTCGAGATCGACCACGGCCTCGGCGGCCGCGATCGGAGTCGTCGAAAGCTCGGTGGTTCGGGTCATCGTCGCCATTGTCCCAGACCCGCGGCACCAGCGGTCGCGGTCGGGCTGACAACGAAATAAGGGTACCCAAACTTTTCTGCGTCGTAACCCAAACTTATTGGGCCAGAACGGCTTTGGAACCGGCCCGAGTTGCATCGACCTCCGCGCCCTGCGTAGCATGGCTGCAACGAAGGGGAGTAGCCCCGAATCGGGTGATCGACATACTGGCTTTGCAGCTTCGGCTCAGGCCCGGTCACCCGGACCGGCACCACCACCGGTGGGCGAGACCTTCGGCCGGATGACCGTTTCGGTTGTCGGCCGGAGGTGTCTCCCGATTCCTCCGGGCGCCAGCCACCGACCGAGGAGTTGTTGGTGTTCGCCGCCCTGCTGTTGAGCTTCGCCGTCATCTTCGTCGCGGAGTTGGGCGACAAGTCTCAGCTGATGGCGATGACTTTCGCGCTGCGTCACCGCTGGTGGGTGGTGCTTGCCGGAATCACCGTCGCCACCACCGCGGTGCACCTGATTTCCGTCGCGGTCGGCCACTATCTGGGCGCAGCGTTGCCGACACACCTGCTGGGCCTGCTGGGCGGCGTGGCGTTCGTCCTGTTCGGCTTGTGGACATTGCGCGGCGACAGCCTTTCCGATGACGAGGCCACCCGCGCCCAGCGGTCCACCGCACCGGCGTTCTTCGCGGTCACGTCGGCCTTCCTGCTTGCCGAGTTGGGCGACAAAACCATGTTGGCGACCGTGACGCTCGCCGCGGACCACGACTGGGTGGGCGTGTGGATCGGCTCCACCCTCGGCATGGTGGCCGCAGACGCGCTCGCCATCGTGGTGGGCGCGCTGGCAGGCAAACATCTTCCCGAGCGGGCCATCCAGCTCGCGGCGGCCGGGTTGTTCCTGTTCTTCGGCGCCTACCTGCTTGGTGAGGGCGTGTTCCGGACGGCCCCAGCACCGGTGATCGGCGGCATTGCCCTCGGCGCCGTGGCGGTCACAGCGGCCGCACTGTTCGCGTTGCCGCCGCGTTGGCGGCCCGCGGTGATGCGCCCCCGGCCCGCGGAGACCGTCGAGGTTTAGTGCGCGAAGGGCTGCACCTCGTCGAAGTGGCCACCGGGCTTGAGCTCGTCGAGGTGGTTGAGCGCGGTGGTCATGTCGTCGTGCAGCGCCCTGGCCAGGTCGGCGGAGAAGCCCTCCCGGACCACGATGCGCAGCATCGTGATGTCCTCCGCGCCCGTCGGCATGGTGTAGGCGGGCACCTGCCAGCCGTAGGCGCGCAGCGCGTGCGAGACGTCGAACTCGGTGTAGCCGAAGTCCCCGGCCAGCCGGAAGCTGACCACCGGAATCGCCGAACCGTCGGAGACCACCTCGAAGTGTCTACTCGCACGCAGCTGATCACCCAGCCAGCGTGCGGTGGTCGACAGACAGCTCATCACCTGGCTGTAACCCTCTCGGCCCAACCGGAGGAAGTTGTAGTACTGGCCGACCACCTGGTTGCCCGGCCTGGAGAAGTTCAGCGTGAACGTCGGCATGTCGCCGCCGAGATAGTTGACCCGGAACACCAGGTCCTCCGGTAGGTACTCCTTGCTGCGCCACACGACGAATCCGATGCCCGGGTAGGTCAGGCCGTACTTGTGCCCGCTGACGTTGATCGAGACCACCCGCGGCAGCCGGAAATCCCACTCCAGATCGGGGTGCACGAACGGCACCACGAAACCGCCGCTGGCCGCGTCGACGTGCACCGGGATGTCGCTGCTGCCGTCGGCGGCGAGTTTGTCCAGCGCAGCACAGATCTCGGCGATCGGTTCCAGCTCACCGGTGAAGGTGGTGCCCAGGATCGCCACCACGCCGATGGTGTCCTCGTCGACGTTGTCCAGCACCTGTTCTTCAGTGATCACGTAGCGGTCTTCGGCCATCGGCAGATAGCGCGGCTCGACGTCGAAGTAGCGGCAGAACTTCTCCCACACCACCTGCACGTTGGCGCCCATCACCAGATTCGGCGTGCGGCCCTTCCAGTCGTTACCGACGCGTTCGCGCCACCGCCACTTCATCGCCAGGCCCGCGAGCATCACCGCCTCACTGGATCCGATGGTCGACACCCCCACCGCGCTGGACGGGTCGTCGTCGCGCAGATCTTCGGCGTGGAACAGGTCGGCCACCATGCAGACGCAACGCTGCTCGATCGCGGCGGTGGCCGGGTACTCGTCCTTGTCGATCATGTTCTTGTCGAAGGTCTCGGCCATCAGCCGCTCGGCCTGAGGGTCCATCCAGGTGGTGACGAACGTCGCGAGGTTCAGTCTGCTGCTGCCGTCGAGCATCAGCTCGTCGTGGATGAAGCGGTATGCCGCATCGGGATCCATCGCGTCGTCGGGCAGCCGTAGCGACGGCACCGGCGCCATCGCCAGTCGCCCGGTGTAGGCGGGGGTGATGCTTGGGGCGTGAGTCAGCTTGCGCGGCATGGCAAGTCCTTTCTATAGCGAGGCGATAGCGGCACGAACATGAGCGAGGATGCGCGACGCCGACGTCGGCGCGGTACGCGGTCCGGGATCTGCGGCGGACAGATTGGCGGCGCGTGCGTGTACGAACGCGGCCGCGGCGGCGGCCTGCCCGGTCGGCAGCCCCGCGGCCAGCAGTGCCCCGATGATGCCCGACAGCACGTCACCGGATCCCGCAGTCGCGGCCCAGGATTGGCCGGCCGGGTTGAGGTAGACCGGTCCCCCGGGTTCGGCGACGATCGTCACGTTGCCCTTCAGCAGCACCGTGGCGCCGAGTCTGTCGGCCAGTGCGCGGGTGGCGGCCACCCGGTCCGCGCCTGGCGGCGATCCGGCCAACCGTGCGAATTCGCCTGCATGGGGCGTCAATACGGTCGGCGCTGCGCGGCCGTCGATGAGTTCGGGGTGCGCCGCCAGGATGGTCAGCGCGTCGGCGTCGACGATGACGGGCAGATCAGTGGCCAGAGCGAAGGACAGCGCGGCCGCCCCGGTCTCGTCGGTGCCGAGGCCAGGGCCGACAGCCCACGCCTGCACTCGGCCCGATGCTTGTGGGGTCGACGCGGCGATGACCTCGGGCCACTGCGAAAGAACCTGCGGGCCAGCGGATCCGGCATAACGGACCATGCCGGACGTGGCGGCGACGGCGGCCCCGGTGCACAGCACCGCTGCGCCGGGATAGGTGGCCGAGCCGGCCAGGACGCCGGTGACGCCCTGGGTGTACTTGTCGTCGCTGCGTCCCGGTACCGGCCACAGTGCGGCGACGTCGGCGGCGTCCAATCCGAGCATGTCGGTGGACGGCAGATCCAGTCCGATGTCGACCAACTCGACGCGACCGCATTCACCCAATGCGTGAACGGGTTTCAGCCCACCGAAGGTCACCGTCAGGGATGCGTGTACGTGCGGACCGTCGGTGGCACCGGTGTGCACGTCGATGCCGCTGGGGATGTCGACGGCGACGACCGGGGCGTGCACGTCGGCGAAGATTTCGGCCGCAGCCGTTCGCAACGGTCCGGAGCCGGAGATGCCGACGACTCCGTCGATGACCAGATCGGTTGTCGCTGAGACGCTTTCCACCAGCCTGCCGCCGGCTCGGGTGAACGCGGCGAGCGCCGCCTTGTGCGCACGCTCGGGATTGAGCAGCACGGCGTCGGCGGCGGCGCCGCGGCGGCGCAGGAAGGTCGCGGCCCACAGCGCGTCGCCGCCATTGTCACCGGAACCGACCACGGCGCAAATCCGGCGGCCCGCGATGCCGCCGGTCAGCAGGATCAGTTCGCGGGCGATCGCGGTGGCCAACCCGAACGCGGCCCGACGCATGAGGCCACCCTCTGGCAGCGACGCGAGCAGCGGCGCTTCGGCTTCGCGGATCTCGTCGGCGGTGTAGTAGTGCCGCATCCCAGCCAGGATTCCATGACTGGGACTTTGACAGCGACGTTTCAGCCCCGGCGGGTCCGGTTGTAGTGGCGACGCGCCTTCATCCGGTTGCCGCATCCGCTCATCGAGCACCAGCGGGCGGTGCCGGCGCGGGAGCGGTCGAGGAGGAACAGCCTGCAGTCGTCGTTGGCGCACGGGCGCAACCGCCCGGGCATCTCCCGCTCCAGTTCGCCCCATGCCAGCACGACGCGTGCCGGCCAATCGGCCTCCAGCGACCACTGGACCCCGTCGGGCCCGATGTCGGGCACCTTGTGCGCATCGGCGAGGTAGCGGCGCAGCACCGATGCGTCGGCTTCCATCCGGACGACTCGCTGCAGATCGTCGCGCACGGTCCGAACCTCATCGACGTCCTTGGGTCCGCCGTGCGCGCGAAGCCAGCGCCCGTCGAGTAGATCGACCATCTCACCGTCGACCACCGGCGTCGTGTTGAGTAGGTCGAGCAGCACGATCTGCCAGTCCACTGTCACGCTCATGCTAACCATCATAAAGATATTGACAGGTTAGGTTCAAGGATGTTACTTTCGTCTAACCATCATACCTATTCGAAGGGGTTAGAAATGGTCACTCGTCATCGCTTCGCCGGGATCGCCGGGCGCACGATCTTCTACCGCGAGGCGGGTTCACCGTCCTCGCCGGCCGTCGTCCTGCTGCACGGCACCCCGAACAGTTCGAGCCAGTACCGCAACCTCATTCCGGCGCTCGCCGACCGCTATCACGTCATTGCCCCCGACTACCCCGGCTTCGGGCACTCCGAGGTACCGGACGTCGACGACTTCTCCTACACCTTCGACAACCTCGCCGACCATGTCGACGCGCTGCTGGATCACCTCGGCCTGCGCCGGTACGCGATCTTCGTCCAGGACTACGGCGCCCCGGTGGGCTGGCGGTTGGCGTTGCGCCACCCCGACCGCATCGCGGCGATCATCACGCAGAACGGCAATGCCTACGTCGAGGGTTTCGTCGGCGACGTGATGGAGCCGCTGTTCACCTATGGCCGGGAGCGGTCCGAGGCCAACGCCGCGCCGTTGCTGTTCTTCATCAGCCCCGACGGGGTCAAATGGCAGTTCACGCATGGTGTTTCGGATCCCTCGGTGGTCGATCCCGATGCCTGGGTGAACGCGCATTGGGCGGTGGCGAGCAGCCCGCAGCGGGTGGCCGCACAGCTCGAACTGTTCGCCGACTACAGCTCCAACGTCGACCTGTATCCAAGCGTGCACGAATACTTCCGTACCTCGCAGGTGCCGCTGCTGGCGGTGTGGGGGCGCAACGACCAGATCTTCGGACCCGACGGCGCAGTGGCGTTCGCACGTGACTTGCCGACGGCCGAGATCAACCTGCTCGACGGCGGCCACTTCCTGCTCGAGAGCCGACTGGCCGAAGTCGTCGCCCTGGTCCGCCCCTTCCTGGAGCGGCACCTAGTCGGTTGACACGCCGTCCCAGAACGTTGCCGCGGTTTTAGCGATCTCGGCCGGGTACTCGCCGTTGATGGCGTGCGATGCGTCGGGCCACAGCTCTACATGTCCGCTCGATAGCAGATTTCGCGCCCGTGCCGTCGCGCGGGCGGCGTCGTGCATCACGCTTCGGCCGGCGATCAGCGCCAGCACCGGCACGTCCAGCGAACGCAACTGCTCGTCGGTGAACATCTTCGGCATCGCCTTACGGATGACGAAATCGTTGGCTGCGGCCGAGATCAGCGCGGCCTCGGGAACCGAGTCGTCGACATCGGCTCCGCCGCCGATCCAGCTGAACACCCGGCGTTGCAACGGCTCGGGAACGGGCAAGAACATGGCCGCAGACACCAGCGCTGTCTTCATCGGAATCGGCGCGAAGGTGATGACCGGGTCGAGCAACACAAGCGACGCGGCGCGGCCCGGCCGTCGCACGGCGTAGTTCACCGCGGTCCATCCCCCGATGGACACGCCCATCAGATGCGCGTGCTCGAGCCCGAGCCCGGCGAGTACCTCGTCGAGCCACGCCGCCTCGTCGTCGGGACCGGTGATCGGCTTGTCCTGCACCGACATTCCTGCCTCACCGAGCAGGTCGACGCCGATGACCGTGCGATGTTCGAGTAGCGCGCCAACGTTGCTGCGCCACATGGGTGTCGATGCGTTGCGTCCTGGCAGCACGACGACTGGCGGAGCGGCCGTTGCGCCGTCGAACCGGTACGTCCGCACGGTGCCGAACGACGTTGGCACATCGGTAGACTCGGCTGCGGGCAGCTGCGCCATCGCGGCCTCGTACACGCCTTCGAAGTGCGCGCGGGCTCGCCGGTTCTTGAAGCGTCCGACGCGCGGCACTACTCGACGGTGACGGACTTCGCCAGGTTACGCGGCTTGTCCACGTCGTAGCCGCGGGCCTGGGCAACACCGGCGGCGAAGATCTGCAGCGGGATCGTCGACAGCAGCGGCTGGAAAAGCGTTGACACCGCCGGGATTTCGATCAGGTGATCGGCGTAGGGACGGACGGTGTCGTCGCCCTCCTCGGCGATGACCAGGGTGATGGCGCCGCGCGCCTGGATCTCCCGGATGTTCGACAGCAGCTTGGCGTGCAGCGTCGGGGCGTTCTTCGGCGACGGCATCACGACGATCACCGGAAGGTCGTCTTCGATCAGCGCGATCGGACCGTGCTTGAGCTCACCGGCGGCGAAGCCTTCGGCGTGCATGTACGCCAGTTCCTTGAGCTTGAGCGCGCCTTCAAGGGCGACCGGATAGCCGACGTGGCGGCCGAGGAACAGCACCGCCGATGACTGCGCGAACCGATGCGCCAGTGCGGCGACCGGTTCGGCGGTCTCCAGCACCCGCGAAACCAGTTCGGGCATCGCCTCCAGGTCGCGGTATTCGCGCTCCACCTCGTCGGGGTACTTGGTGCCTCTGGCCTGGGCAAGGGCGAGTCCGACAAGGTAATTCGCCGCGATCTGGGCGAGGAACGTCTTGGTCGACGCGACGCCGATCTCCGGCCCGGCGCGGGTGTAGAGCACCGCATCACACTCGCGCGGGATCTGGCTGCCGTTGGTGTTGCAGATGGCCAGCACCTTGGCCTTCTGCTCCTTGGCGTGCCGCACCGCCTCCAGCGTGTCGGCGGTCTCGCCGGACTGCGAGATGGCGACGACCAGCGTGTGGCTGTCCAGAACCGGGTCGCGGTAACGGAATTCACTGGCCAGCTCGACCTCGACGGGCAGCCGCGTCCAATGCTCGATGGCGTACTTGGCCAGCAGCCCGGAGTGATAGGCGGTGCCACACGCGACCACGAAAACCTTGTCGATCTCGCGCAGTTCCTGGTCGGAGAGCCGCTGCTCGTCGAGCACGATGCGGCCACCTGCGAAGTGGCCGAGCAGGGTGTCGGCGACCGCGGTGGGCTGCTCCGCGATCTCCTTGAGCATGAAGTACTCGTAGCCGCCCTTCTCGGCGGACGACAGGTCCCAGTCGATGTGGAAGGGGCGGGCGTTGGCTTCGTCGGCGTTGCCGTGGAAGTCGAAGATCTCGTAGCGGTCAGGAGTGATCACGACCGCCTGGTCCTGGCCGAGTTCGACGGCGTCGCGGGTGTGCTCGATGAACGCGGCCACGTCGGAGCCGATGAACATCTCGCCCTCGCCGACCCCGACGACCAGCGGCGTGGAGCGGCGGGCCGCGACGATCATGCCCGGCGCGTCTGCGTTGGCGAAGACCAGCGTGAAATGGCCTTCGAGCCGGCGCAGCACCGCCAGCACAGAGGCCACGAAGTCGCCTGCGGTGTCGCCGTGGTGGTACTGGCGAGAAACCAGGTGCACCGCGACCTCGGTGTCGGTGTCGCTGGCGAACTCGACGCCCGCCGCCTCCAACTCGGCGCGCAGCGGCGCGTAGTTCTCGATGATGCCGTTGTGGACGACGGCGATCTTGCCTGCGGCGTCGCGATGCGGGTGCGCGTTGCGGTCGGTGGGCCTGCCGTGGGTCGCCCACCGGGTGTGGCCGAGTCCGGTGCTGCCTGCGAGGCAGACGTCGTCCGTTTCGGCGAGCGCGGCCTCCAGGTTGGCGAGCCGACCGGCCTTTCGGCGCACGGTCATGCCCCCACGGCCGTCGAACAGCGCCACCCCTGCCGAGTCGTAGCCGCGGTACTCCATCCGGCGCAGTGCGTCCACGACGATGTCACAGGCAGGACGCTGCCCGACGTATCCGACGATTCCGCACATAGCCATTCAGGGTAGTGCAAGAGCTGGGTCACACCTGCTGCGCTACGGTTCGATGGTGGCGCGCACGAAGAAGCTTTTCACCGCTTTGACCCGCCGCGGACCGCACCGCGTTCTGCGTGGTGACCTGGCCTTCGCCGGGATGCCGGGGATCGTCTACACGCCGGAAACCGGGCTCAATCTGCCGGGTGTGGCATTTGCTCACGAGTGGCTGGCCAGAGCCGATCGCTACGAGGGCACGCTGGAGCACCTGGCGTCGTGGGGCATTGTCGCCGCGGCCCCCGACACAGAGCGCAGCGTCGCGCCGTCGGTGCTGAATCTGGCCTTCGACCTCGGCACGACGCTGGACATCATTGCCGGGGTGCGACTGGGGCAGGGAAAGATCAGCGTGCACCCGGACAAGCTCGGGCTGGTCGGGCACGGTTTCGGTGGCTCGGCGGCGGTGTTCGCGGCCGCGGGCCTGCCGGTGAAGCCGAAGGCGGTGGCGGCTTTGTTCCCGACCGTGACCAAGCCGCCCGCCGAGGAACCCGCCGCGTCGCTGGCGGTGCCAGGGCTGGTGCTGACGGCGCCGGGCGACCCGATGACGTTGCGCTCCAACGCTGTTGAGCTGACGCGGGTGTGGAAGAACGCGACGCTTCGCACCGTGCACAAGGCGAAGGCGGGCGGCCTGATCGAAGGCAGGCGACTGGCGCGGGTGGTGGGGCTGCCCGGTGCCGATCGCAGCACGCAGAAGGTGGTGCGGGCGCTGCTGACCGGTTATCTGCTGCACACGCTGACCGGCGACAAGGCCTACGCCGACTTCGCCGACCCCGAAGCCGACCTGCCGAAGGCGCCTGCGGTCGACCCGTTCGCCGATGATCCGGTGGACCTGGAGAACAAGGTCGTCGCGCTGTTGAAGCCCTGACGCGGGCCAACCAACCGGTTGGGTGTATAACTTCGTAATGCGGACCGGGATCTTTCTCAACTATGCGGGCGGCTTTCTCGAGGCGGTCGACGAGGTCGTCGAACTGGAGAAGATCGGGGTCGACATCGCGCTGGTGGCCGAGGCCTACTCGTACGACGCGATCAGTCAGCTGGGCTTTCTGGCGGCCAAGACGTCCACGATCGAACTCGGCACCGGTGTCGTGCCCATCTACATCCGCACGCCGTCGCTGCTTGCGATGACCGCCGCTGGCCTCGACTACGTCTCCGACGGCCGCTTCCGGCTGGGCATCGGCACCTCCGGTCCGCAGGTGATGGAGGGCTTCCACGGCGTGCCGTTCGACGCGCCGCTCGGCCGCACGCGGGAGGTGGTCGACATCTGCAGGCAGGTGTGGCGCCGCGAACGGGTCAGCTACGACGGCAAGTACTACCAGATACCGCTGCCCGCCGACCGCGGCACGGGGCTGGGCAAGCCGCTGCATCTGATCAATCACACTGTCCGCGACCGCATTCCGATCACCATTGCCGCGCTGGGCCCGAAGAACGTTGAACTCACCGCCGAGATCGCCGAGGGTTGGCAACCGGTGTTCTTCTATCCGGAGAAGGCCGACGACGTATGGGGCGAGTCATTGCGCGCCGGGTATGCGAAACGCGACCCGTCACTGCGTCCGCTGGACATCATGGTGAGTGCGCCGTTGGCGATCGGGGACGACGTCGACGACCGATTGGCTTGGGTGAAGCCGCAATTGGCGCTCTACATCGGCGGCATGGGCGCCCGCGGCCGCAACTTCTACCACAACCTGGCGACCCGTTACGGGTTCGGCGAGGTGGCCGACCACATCCAGGACCTCTACCTCGGCGGCAAGAAGGAAGAGGCGATCGCGGCGGTCCCCGACGAACTGGTGCGCAGTGTTTCGCTGGTCGGGCCGCACGCCTACGTCAAGGAGCGGTTGGCCGCATTCGCCGCGGGCGGCGCGACCACGCTTCTGCTGCAACCACTTTCGGGTGACCGTCGGGAATCTGTGCGGTTCGTCGAGGAATTGCAGGGCATGCTCTAGACGAGCAGGGTGCCGCCGTCGACGGTCAGCACGACGCCGGTGCCCCACTGCTGCTCCATGCAGTACAGGTAGGCCAGCGCCGTGTCGGCGACCTCGCCGATACGACCCAACGGAAGCTGTTGTGCCGTCTGCTCATACAGCGCCTGCCGGTCGGTCTCGCTGAACGAGTCCCACAGCGGGGTGCGCACGACGCCAGGAGCGACGGCGTTGACCCGGATCGGTGCCAGTTCGAACGCGAGCGCCTTGGTCAGCGCGTTCATCGCTCCGCAGATGCTGACCGGCATGGCGCC
This sequence comes from Mycobacterium sp. 3519A, assembly GCF_900240945.1. Classification (NCBI taxonomy): domain Bacteria; kingdom Bacillati; phylum Actinomycetota; class Actinomycetes; order Mycobacteriales; family Mycobacteriaceae; genus Mycobacterium; species Mycobacterium sp. 3519A. The sequence goes on along the minus strand of NZ_OESG01000013.1, from coordinate 742,560 downwards.
GAAACTCGGTGTCTCGCCCGCGGTGCCGCTGGTCAGTGTGATCGAGCCGCCGTCCGTGATGCGGGGGCGGAACACCTTGATCGCGCTCAGCGCGCCGCTGAGCCTGGTCCGGTAGTAGTGGTCGATGATCGCGGGGGTCAGTTCGTCCAGCGATACCAGTGCCAGTGACTCGCCTGCGGTGAAGACCAGGTGTTCGATGTCGCCGACGTCGGCGGCGAGTGCCTTCAGCGAGTCGGGGTCCGTCAGGTCGACGGTGGCGCCGCGGGCTCCGTCCGGCAGTTGGGCGAGGGCGCGGTCGACACTGGATTGCTGGCGCGATACGACGATCGGGGTGGCTCCGCGTTCGGCCACTGCGGATGCGACACCCAGGCCGATACCCGAGGTGCCGCCAATGACGAGGACTCTTGCGTTCTTCAAGCTCATGTCTCCACTGTCGGGACGGTTCGGGGCCGCGTCCAACACTCTTTTCGCCGCTCGGCGATACCCTTGCGGTATGGCGGCATCCGATCTCGATTTGCGCAAGCTCCGCTACTTCGTGGCGGTGGCCGAGGAGTTGAACTTCGGTCGCGCCGCCGAGCGGCTGCATATCGCGCAGCCGGTGTTGTCGCGGCAGATTCGTTCGTTCGAAGGCGAACTCGGGGTGCAACTGTTCGCCCGCGACTCGCGCGGCACCGAGTTGACCATCGCGGGCAAGCAGCTGCTGGAGGATGCCCGTTTTCTGCTCGCCGAGACAACTGCATTGCGGCAGAGGCTATCTCGGGTCGCCGATCAGACGGTGACGGTGACGGTAGCCGTGATGCCCGGTCTGTTGGCGACAGCGGCTGCGGCCGCGTTCGAGGCCGAAGACCCGACGCGGCGCGCCGTGGTCTTTCAGGTCGGGTGGCCGGACCAGATCGAGGTCATTCGGCGCGGCGAGGCAGACGTGGTCTATGCGCGCGAGCCGATCGATCACCGCGGGCTGGGCAGCGCGCCGCTGCTGGAGGAGCCGCGAGTCGTCGCGTTGTCCGCGGGCGATCCGCTCGCCACGAAGCCGGCCATCCGATTGGCCGACTTGGCGAGCAGGCGTCTGCTGCAGGATCCGGCCACGGTGCCGGAGTGGTATGACATCGCGTTGCCCGAGTTTCGTCGCGGCGGCCAGACAGCGCACACCGTCGAAGAGAAGCTCGAACAGGTCGCCGCGCGTGCGGGTGTCGTGATCCTGCCGCAATCGACCGCGGCGTACTACCGCAGGCCCGATGTGCGGGTGCTGCCGATCGAAGACCTCGGCCCGAGCAAGGTCACGCTGATCTGGGATGCGGCGACTGACAATCCGGCCCGCGACGCCTTTGTCACCGCGGCGTTGGCGTGCCGGGAGCAGACTGTTTGACGGTCGGCTGCCGGTCCTTGGCGGCGATCTCGGCGAGCACGCCGACGACGACACCGAACGCGAAGTACAGCGCCGGCAACCACGGGGCCACCCCGAGCAGCGAGTCCGAGTCGTCGGCATAGCGGAACACGCCGGCAGCGGCGAGCACCGCCTCGATGATCGGGCCGACAATTGCCGCGACCACACCGCACACGGCACCAGGGCCGTCGCCCAGTACGCACCACATAATCGCTGCGAGCGTGTAGATCAGCACCGTCACCGGAACGGCTGGCGCCGTGTGCTCGAGCGCGGTGGTGATGTAGATCCCGACGACAGCCGCGACACCACCCAGGCCCTGGCGCACGGTGACGGTCGTCCGCGGAGCCCGCATCCGCAACCGCAACTCGGCAAGCGACACGGTCGCGAACGCGACGAGAAGCGGAAACCAGATCGGACTGCTCCAGATGAAAGGCACAGCGTCAGTCAGGTATTCGGTCGTCCCGGTGGCCACATGGCTGTGGTCGCCGATCAGCGACGCGGCGGCGCCCAGCGTGAACAGCAACGCGAATTCCGGTATGCCCAGTCTCACGCAGTGAGAGGGTACGCCGCACCACCCGCCCTCGGGTCAGGCTGCGTGTAGGTCGGTGAGTTCGACGCCGATGCGGATTTCGAGTTCGCTGATGGTGATCAGTGGGGCCCCGGGCAGCGGCGGTGCGGTGGAGCGGTAGGTCTTGCCGGTCGGGGTGACGAATTCGGCGCTGTGGGTGCCGTTGTCCAGCGCGGTGGACACCCGCCAACCGGCTGCTTCTTTGACGTAGTTGCACCGCTCACAAGCCCCCAACCCGTTGCCGGCGCTGGTCGGACCACCGCGATGCCGCGGTATGGCGTGATCACGATGCCGGATCGGGGCATCACAATACGGAGTACGACAGGTGCGATCCCGCACCCCGATGAATTTCGCTAACCCCTTGGGAAACACCCGCGCCCGCGACTCCATCGCCACCAACGCCCCACCGCGCGGGTGCCGATACAACCGCCGCAGACTGGCCCGCGCCCGCTCATCAGCGACCGCATCGCCGACCAACTGTTGGGCCAGCGGCGCCGGAACCGGCCCATAACCGTCCAGGATCGCCGGGGCATTGTCGCTGCCCCACAACGCCGCATCGGTCATCACCAAATTCAACGCCACCGACTGCGGCTGCACCGCCGGACAGCCGGTGATGCGTTCATAGGCGGTATCAGCCATCACCTGACCCCGCGAACGCCCATCAAAGGTGGTGTCAGCCTGGCGTTTCAATGCCGCCCACAACCCCACCCCCTGACGCATCGGCAACAACACCGTCACCCGGGCCATGCAATCGGGCGCCGGGCGCACCGTCACGCTGCGATCCGCCTCAGCCTTGGCCGCCCGATCCACCACCGCCGCGGAACCCAACCGGGCGGCGATCTCCTTGGCCTTGGCGCTGATCCGGCCATCACCGAGCCCCTCCAACGCCGAGACATCACCGCACATCCCAGCGTCCAGCAGCCGCCGATCCGCCACGGCCAAACACGCCGACTCGCGCGCGATCAACGTCGCCCGCCACTCCGAGAGCACCCCGCATTCCATCGCGGCCAGCGTGCGCGGCATCTCCTCGACCAACGTCTGCGCCACCCCCAACAGCCGACCACCTTGATTCGGCGATTCGCGGCGCCCCAAGGCGACCTCACTGCCCAACCCACGACCCTGCCGCGACTTGGGCACCCCCGCCGCCACCTCCGCCGCCCGACGCGCCGTCGCCAACGCCGCCGCCGCGCGGGCCTGCCCCGCCGCCGCAGCCGACTTCACCGCCTCCAACCACGCGATCTGCTCGACCAAGGCCCCCTGATCAGCCCGCGGATCCACCTCCGCCAACACCCTGAACTCGAACATATGTTCGACACTACCACCACCCCACGACAAGAGTCAGCTTCGCCAACCGACGGACCGAGCCCACGCATCCACGGCTGCGTTGCGTGCCTCTCGATCGGTGGGCGCCACCTCGCGATGCTTTCGCGCCTCCGCCCGGATCTCCTCGAGTTCCACAGCCAGCGGACCGAGCCCAACTGCCGCCCGGCGCACGTCGACATCCGCGGCGTCGGCAATCGGAAGGGGACTGATTAAGCCATCGGAATCCCAATCCAGCTGAGTTCCGTACTGCTGCGGCTTTCCCTCCAGCATCGAGATCCGGTCCTCGAGGAGCGCGACATAGAGGGATTCGGTCTCACCTCGCCGCTCCGCTGCCCGCATCAGCCCGAGACCTCTTCGCATCACGTTCGGCGACCAGATCGAGTGGTACAGCAACCAATCAGCAGCCCAGTTGTTCGGCCATCCGACAGAGTCGAAGATGCCATTGAGCCGTTCGGCATTTCGCCGGCAAGGCTCTTCCATCAACCGGTGATGGCCGTAGAACAGCGGGTCTTCTGAGGATACGTACGCCCAGATTGCGCGTCCCTTCTCCGCCATGTCCACCAGTTCGTAGTCCACGTCATTCATCAGCGGCGGCTTCGCCCTCACCATTCACTCCCCCACTTGCGGTAGTTCGTCGGCCGCGATCTCACACGGCGTTTCGCCCGCAACCGGTTCCGGCTCAGGCTCGGGCGGTGGTGGTGGCGGTGGGGATGTCGGCGCAGGCTCGGCCGCGGGGACGAGCGGCTCAACCGGTGGCGGCGGATCGTCCGGCGGCGGCTCACTCAACGGCGGCCCCTCCTCGAGTGGGCCACCGGTCTCACAGCGGTCCGCTTCGGCGGCTAGCGGCTCTTCGTCGGAATCAGCTTCTGCCTCTTCGTCTTTCGGCTCGTCGGCCTCCTCGTCGTCGAGCCCATCAGGCTCGTCGAGTTCGGGCGGGTCGGCGAGCTCATCACCGGCCGATCCGAGCAGACCGCCGAACGCATCGGCGAGCTGCTGCCCGATGCCGGACAACCCGCCACCCACGTCAGGCAGTCCACCCATCGCGGGCATCCCCGGCGATGCCATCGGTGCGGCCGGTGCGGGATCGGGCAACGCGGCGGGCGCAGGTGGGGGTTCCGGTGGTGGCGGCGATGCCGCAAATCCCGGCGATGCCCCGCCCCATGACGGCGGTGCACTGCCAACCGGCGATGGTGACGGTGATGCCACGAACGATGCCGGCGTCGTCGCAACCGCTTCCGCGGGCGGCGGCGTCCACACCGGTCCGAGGTCGCCGGGCACCGCGAACGTCGGCGCAGGCTCGGCACCGAGCGTGGCCGTCGCGCCGTCGTAGGCATCGGTCACCGCGGCTGAGGCTGAACGCATTGCGGTCAACCAGTCCTGCCGAATGTCGTTGTCTATGAACGGCTTTATCTCCTGGTCGACCAATTCACTGGCCGCCGCCCGATCACCCGACCCTGTCGTCACCGTCTGAGCGGCCGCCAACCAGTCCGCCCGACGCGCCGCACTGCGATCGGCGATCGCCAGCGCCGCAGCGACCTTCCCGTCGACCGCATGCCACAGGTCGTCGCGCAACGCGGCCATCGCATCGGCAGCGGTGCGAGTGGACGCCGCCGCGGCGGTGGCCGCCTCGCCGTGTCGCCGCAGGAACTCTCGCGACGCCTCAGCGCCGCTGCCCTGCCATGCTGCCGACACCGCGGCGAGGTGCTGCTCCTGTTGTGTCCGGGCATCCTCGACGGCCGCCACCACCGCCTCGAGCGCGGCGCAGTCCGCGTCCAGCGCCCGCAGATCCAGCCCGTCCTCGCTGCCGTACCAGTCGCGGACTTGCTGCGCATTCAGCGTCAGGTCCGGGTCCTGGTAGCCGAGCGAGCGGCACGCCGACACGTAGCTCTGCACGTCGTCCACCGCGGCCGCGCCTTCGGCCAACCGCGTTGCCACATCGAACTTTTCGGCCACGGCTCACCCCAGACGGTTCGCCGCGCGTGCGTCGGCGTCGGTGTAGCGGTCGGCGGACGCGCGAAGCGCGGCGGCGATCTCCCGAGCGGCCCGCGACCACTGCGGCAATCGGTCGACGACGTCGTCGACCGCCATGCGCACCGCATCTCCGCTCGCGACATGGTCGCGCCCCGCGGTGCCACCGTCGAAGGCCAATCCGGTCAGATGCGTCCGCACTGCGGCGTCCACGGTGTCTGCGGCGGCGTCGTATCCCCGCGCAGCACCGTAGAGCGCCACAACGTCGACACGGGCCGCGTTGCGTTCTCCCATGTTTGATTACGACGCCGGCGAGGCCGCGCCGGTTCCATCGCGTTTCAGCGGTGGTCGCTGACCGATTCGGCGACGCGAACGGCCACCTGTCGAGCGGTGTCCTCGTCGGCGGCCTCGACCATCACGCGGACGACCTGCTCGGTTCCCGAGGGCCGCAACAGGATTCGGCCCGTATCGCCGAGCTGTGCCTCGGCTTCGGCCACCGCTGACCGCACCGACGGCGCGTCCGCCACGGTGGCCTTGTCCGCCACCTCGACGTTGATCAACACCTGGGGCAGAGTGTGCATCGGCTCAGCCAACGCCGCCAACGTCGACCTGGTCTGCGCCATCCTCGACATCAGCCGCAATCCGGTGACCACCCCGTCGCCGGTGGTCCCGAGCGCGGGCATCACGATGTGGCCTGACTGTTCGCCGCCGAGCGAATACTCGCCTGCGCGAAGCTCTTCGAGCACGTAACGGTCGCCGACGCCGGTGGTGCGGACCTCGATGCCCGCGGCGCGCATCGCCAGATGCAGCCCGAGATTGCTCATCACGGTCGCCACCAGCGTGTTCGACGCGAGCTCACCGGCGTCGCGCATCGCGAGGGCGAGGATGACCATGATTGCGTCGCCGTCGACGACGCGGCCGCCGGCGTCCACCGCCAGGCACCGATCGGCGTCGCCGTCATGCGCCAGGCCGAGGTCTGCGCCATGCGACACCACCGCGGCCTGCAGCTGCTCCATGTGTGTCGAGCCGCAGCCGTCGTTGATGTTGAGCCCGTTGGGCTCGGCGTTGATCGCGATGACGTCGGCGCCCGCCGCTCGGTACGCCCGTGGCGCGGCGGCGGATGCGGCCCCGTGCGCACAGTCGACGACGACGGTCAGGCCGTCGAGTCGCGTGGTGACCGCCTTCGCGGCGTGGCGCAGGTAGCGGTCCAGGGCGTCCTCGGCGTCGACGACCCTGCCGATGCCTGCACCGGTGGGGCGGCTGCCGGGTCCTTGATGGACGAGTTCCTCGATGCGGTCCTCGGCGGCGTCATCGAGCTTGTGGCCGCCAGGGCCGAAGATCTTGATGCCGTTGTCGGGCATCGGGTTGTGCGACGCCGAGATCATCACGCCGAAGTCGGCGTCGTACGCGTTCGTCAGGTAGGCCACCGCGGGCGTCGGCAGCACGCCCACCCGGAGCGCATCGACACCCTCGCTGGTGATCCCGGCGATCACCGCGGCCTCGAGCATCTCGCTACTGGCCCGCGGATCGCGGCCCACCACGGCGATCCGGCGGGCGTGCCCACCGACGCTGCCGAGGCGGCGCGCCGCCGCGGAACCCAGGCCGAGCGCCAGCTCAGCGGTCAGATCCTGATTGGCGACGCCGCGCACCCCGTCGGTGCCGAACAGTCGAGCCATGCCGACAAACTTCTCATAAATGGCGGCCGGAGAGCCAACTGCCAGGCGGAGACGACCGAAAAAGCTCACCGCCCGCACTCGGGTGTGATGCGGGCGGTGAGGGCCTTTCCGGTTAGCCGAGCAAGCCGAGCAGCTGATTCAGCAGGTTCACGAACTGAAGCAGGTCCGTGATGGCACCTGACGGATCGAGCAGACCGGCCACTGCGCACAGCAGGTTGCCGAGCAGATTCCCCGCCCCTGGCACCGCGGTGATGTTCAGATGCACCGTGTCGAGGTGCACCTCGAGGCCGAGCAGATTCAAGTCCAGCGGCCCAAGCACGAGATCGAGAATCTCGCAGCTGGCCTGGGCAACCGCGGCAGGCATGGCGACACCTGACCGCGATACATCCTGGGCACCGACGCCCTGGCCAGGGTGGATCAGCTTGCCGGTGAGGTCTCCGACCGCCTCCACGGGTGTCGGTGCGCCGGCAGCAGCCTGGCGGAACTGCGTCACCGTGAATTGGCCGTTGAATTTCGACCCGTCGTCAGCCGTGCCGCGCACCTGCACGGTCTTTTTGCCGACGACCTCCGGCGGGGCCGCGCCGACTGTCCCGGCGCCGATCCCTCCGAAGAGCCCGAGGGTCGCCACCGCGACCATCAGGGCAAGTAGCCGCATAAGCCGTGACGTCATAGAAATACTCCATTCCTGTTCGGGGAAGCCAGTGAACCGGTCCCCCGACCAGCTCCGTGACGTCGCACCGGAGATGGGAGCGCTCGCTTGCGCGATTAGCACCCGTGCTTCCGCAGCGTTCTTTCCTCGATCAAGCGGGTTCCCAAACCGAAAATCACAGAATAATTTCTGACGGCGTCAATACCCTTCCCAGGTCTAATTAGCTTGGCGGTCAATAAGTTGCTGTTCAGTTCCGATCGCCGCGTTTACTGCAGCCCGAAGACAATCTCCGAAAATGACTCACCGCCCGCACCCAGAGGATGCGGGCGGTGAGGTTCGCTTAGACCGACCTACCTAGCGGTGGTGGTGGTCGGAGCCGCGGTCGTCGGGCTCGACGGCTCGAGCTCGTTCTGACCAGGCGCGTTCTCGGACTGTCCCGGGCTGTTCTGGGCGAACGTGAAGGTGAGACCACCCTCAGCGGCCGCGCAGCTGCCCGGCACCGGCGTTCCGCTCACGTCCAGCGCCTGCAGGGCCTGGGTGGTGATTCCGGCACTGGGGCAGGCAGAGGCGGCCAAGGCCTCCGCGCTGGCCAGCGACACGTCCTGCAGGGTGCCCACCTGCTGACCGTCTGCGGTCACGGTGACGTTGATTTTGGCGTCGTTGACGACGGACTCTGCCGGCGGAGCGGCGTGCGCGAGTCCAAGGCCGCCAGCTGCCAGGAGGGCTCCGCCCAGAACGGCGCCCGCGGACGCAAGCTTCACACGGTTATGCATCTATCTATCCCTTTCAGTCAGGAAGCAACGGCCGATCCCCCAACGAGCTGGCTGAGTGACCCGTATCGACGACAGATCGTCTGTCGAACGCACTGTGGCGCCCGTGCTCCCGACGTGTGGGCTCCCCAATCACGGCGAGTCTCAAACTCGATGTGACGAATTCTTCTGGACAAAATGCGAAACGCCGGGCGTGCATAGGCACACCCGGCGTCCCGGTGAATCGATCAGCGCTTGCTGTACTGAGGCGCTTTACGGGCCTTCTTGAGGCCGTACTTCTTGCGCTCGATGGCACGCGGGTCGCGCGTGAGGAAGCCAGCCTTCTTCAGCGCGGGCCGGTCCTCGGGCTGCACGAGAATCAGCGCACGGGCGATGGCCAGCCGCAGCGCGCCGGCCTGACCGGACGGGCCGCCACCGTCGAGGTGGGCGTAGATGTCGAAGCTGTCCACCCGGTCCACGGTCACCAGCGGAGCCTTGATCAGCTGCTGGTGCACCTTGTTCGGGAAGTAATCCTCGAGCGTGCGGCCGTCCAGGTGGAACTGGCCGGTGCCCGGCACCAGGCGCACCCGCACCACGGCCTCCTTGCGGCGGCCGACGGTCTGAATCGGGCGGTCGATCACGACGGGCTCACGCGGAGCGGCCTCGGTCTCGACCACCGCGTCGGTGGTTTCAGTGTTTTCAACGATCTCGGTCACTGGGCCACCTGCTTGATCTCGTACGGCACCGGCTGCTGGGCAGCGTGCGGATGGTCGGGCCCGGCGTAGACCTTCAGCTTCTTCTGGATCTGACGGCCGAGCTTGGTGTGCGGAATCATCCCGACGATCGCCTGCTCGACGACCCGGTCAGGGTGCTTCTGCATCAGCTCACCGATGGTGCGCCTGCGCAGACCGCCGGGGTAACCCGAGTGGCGGTAGGCGTACTTGTTCTGGAGCTTGTCGCCGCTGATGGCGACCTTGTCAGCGTTGATGACGATGACGAAATCGCCACCGTCGACATTCGGCGTGAACGTCGGCTTGTGCTTGCCACGCAACAGGTTGGCTGCTGCGACGGCGAGCCGGCCGAGCACCACGTCGGTGGCGTCGATGACGTACCACGACCGCGTGGTGTCACCCGCCTTCGGCGTATATGTAGGCACAGCGTCTACCTTCTCTATTCGGGTTGGATCCCGGTGACCCGGGTGCCGGTCAGGCGTTTCGGTGGGAATCCCTCGGCGACCGACATTGACCCGAGGACCCGTGCGTCACCGCACGCCAACCGGAGCAGCTTACCTGCGGGCGTCCTCGCAGGTCAAAACGCAATCACCGATAGTCGATGACGATGCGACCGTCGATCTGGCCGCGCTCCATCCGGCCGAACACCTCGTTGATGTCATCGAGACGCGCGCTTTCCACGGTCGGGTGGATCAGGCCGCGGGCATAGAAGTCCAGCGCCTCGGCCATGTCCTGGCGGGTACCGACGATCGACCCTCGGATCGTCAGACCCTTGAGCACGATGTCGAAGATCGGCGCCGGAAAGTCGCCGGGCGGGAGGCCGTTGAACACGATCGTGCCGCCGCGCCTCGCCAACCCGATCGCCTGACCGAACGCCTGCGGGTGCACGGCCGTGACGAGCACTCCGTGCACGCCGCCCGTGGCCCTCTGCACCTCGGCGACGACGTCGGACGTCCGGGCGTTGACGGCGACCTCCGCGCCGAGCCGGGTGGCCAGCGCGAGCTTCGCGTCGTCGATGTCGATGGCCACCACCCGTAGGCCCATCGCGCGGGCGTACTGCACCGCAACGTGGCCCAGCCCGCCGACACCCGATATCGCCACCCACTGACCGGGACGGGTGTCGGTCACCTTGAGGCCCTTGTAGACGGTGACGCCCGCACACAGGATCGGCGCCACCTCGAGAGGGTCGGCGCCCTCCGGGATGCGTGCCGCATACGCGGCGTTCACCAGCATGTAGCTGCCGAAGCTGCCGTTGACGCTGTAGCCGCCATTCTTCTGGCTCTCGCACAGGGTTTCCCACCCGGTGCGGCAGTATTCGCAAGTGCCGCAAGCCGACCAGAGCCAGGCATTGCCCACCTTGTCGCCGACCACGAGGTCGTCGACGCCGTCGCCGACCGCGACGACGGTGCCGTAGCCCTCGTGCCCTGGGACGAACGGCGGTTGCGGTTTGACGGGCCAATCTCCGTGTGCCGCATGGAGATCGGTGTCGCACACACCGGAGGTCTCGAGTTTGACGAGGGCCTCGCCGTACCCGGGCGTGGGCAGCTCGAGCTCTTCGACCTGTAGCGGTGCACCGAATTCGGTGACGACGGCGGCACGCATGCTATCGGTGCTCGTGGGCGCGGCGGGCGCGCCAATGGTCTGTGTCATTTCAATATTCCAATCGTGAAAGCCGGTTCTTTGAAGGGTCTTTGGTCCCGGCCTAGAAGAAGCCTTGGGCCTTGTTGCTGTAGGAGACAAGCAGGTTCTTGGTCTGCTGGTAGTGGTCGAGCATCATCTTGTGGGTCTCTCGGCCGATGCCCGACTGCTTGTAGCCGCCGAACGCGGCGTGCGCCGGATAGGCGTGGTAGCAGTTGGTCCACACCCGGCCCGCCTTGATGTCGCGACCCGCGCGGTACGCGACATTGCCGTCGCGGCTCCACACCCCGGCACCGAGGCCGTACAGCGTGTCGTTGGCGATGTCGATCGCGTCGTCGTAATCGGTGAACGATGTCACCGCGACCACCGGTCCGAAGATCTCCTCCTGGAAGATGCGCATCTTGTTGTCACCGGTGAAAACCGTTGGGGCGATGTAATATCCGCCGCTCAGGTCGCCGCCGAGCTCGGCCCGTTCGCCGCCGGTGACCAGCTTCGCGCCGTCGCGCTTGCCAATCTCGATATACGACAGGATCTTCTCCATCTGATCCTCGGAAGCCTGGGCACCGATCATCGTCTCGGTGTCCAGCGGATCACCCTGCCGGACAGCCTTGGTACGGATCGCAGCCAGTTCGAGGAACTCGTCGAAGATATCGGCCTGGATCAGGCTGCGCGACGGGCAGGTGCAGACCTCGCCCTGGTTCAGGGCGAACATCGTGAACCCTTCCAGCGCCTTGTCCTGATAGTCGTCGTTGTGCGCAAGGACATCGGCGAAGAAGATGTTCGGACTCTTGCCACCTAGTTCCAGCGTGACCGGGATGAGGTTCTGCGATGTGTACTGCATGATCAGCCTGCCGGTGGTGGTCTCACCGGTGAACGCGATCTTGGCGATCCGCTTCGAAGACGCCAGCGGCTTGCCCGCCTCGAGGCCGAAGCCGTTGACGATGTTGACCACACCCGGCGGCAGCAGGTCACCGATCAACGAGAACAGATGGAGCACCGACGCGGGCGTCTGCTCGGCCGGCTTGAGCACCACGGCATTTCCGGCGGCGATAGCGGGCGCAAGCTTCCACGTAGCCATCAGAATCGGGAAGTTCCATGGAATGATCTGGCCCACCACACCCAGCGGTTCGTGGAAGTGATAGGCCACCGTCTCGTCGTCGATCTGCGACAGCGACCCTTCCTGCGCGCGAATTGCGCCCGCGAAGTACCGGAAATGGTCGATGGCCAACGGGATATCAGCGTTCAGCGTCTCGCGCACCGGCTTGCCGTTGTCCCATGACTCGGCGACAGCGATCGACTCCAGGTTCTGCTCGATGCGGTCGGCGATCTTGTTGAGAATCACCGCCCGCTCCGCGGCGGTCGTCTTGGCCCAGGCCGGCGCGGCCGCGTGCGCGGCGTCGAGCGCCTTCTCGATATCTGCCTCGTCGGAACGGGGGATCTCGCAGAACGGCTGACCGGTGACCGGACTGGCGTTCTCGAAGTAGCGGCCTGCCGTGGGCGCAACCCACTCGCCGCCGATGTAGTTCCCGTACCGGGATCGGAAGCTCATCACCGAGCCCTCAGTCCCCGGTCGTGCGTACACGGTCATGGAATTCCTCCTCGCGACGTGAGTGTGTCGGACGTCACTGAAGGTAAGTTTGCGACCGTTGCAGCACGGTTGCACGACGTTGCAACCGGCGCGGGCTACGCCAGGTCCAGATCAAACCCGGCGAGGCGACCGCGGGCCTCGGACCGCATCGCGGAGCCCGGCGCGGCATGGTTGTACAGCACCCGCCAGCAGTCCTGGTCGTCGCGCCCCTCCGGCAGATCGAGCCAACGCCGAAGCAGCACAAGGTTTCCCGACGCCAGGACCGCGCCGCGCACGCTCGCGCTGAGCTCCGTGCGCAGCCGCGCGATTCCGGGCGACACCGACTGCGGCAGCAGCTCACCGGTGTAGTGCGTCAGTACGCGGTCGACGTCGCCGGCGTGTACGGCGTCGCAAGCGTCGTCGTAATCGCTGGCGACCGGCTTGAGCAGACGATACGGCCGGGAGTCGATGTAGTCGGCTCCGATGACGCGGCGCAGCCGCGACATCTCGGCGCGGACCGTCACCACGTCGAGGTCTTTGTCGTCGAGCAGCATCGCGAGGTGATCAGCGCTCAGCCCTTCGCGGTGGCGGCTGAGCAGCACCAGAATGTCGGCGTGCCGACCAGTCAGGGTGGTGGTGCCGGTTTCGGTTCGCCAGCGCGGCCGGTTGACGCCGAGCACCGTCAGCCGCGCGGCGGTCCGCACGTCGAAGGTCGGCTGATTGAGCTGTAACAGCGCGAGGTGGTTCTCCACGGCGACGGCGGTCGCGCGGACCAAGGCGAGCGTCTGCGGCGACGCGACCTGGGCGCCGCCGGTGAGATCGATGGCACCGATGAGTATCCCGGTGGCCGGGTCGTGCAGCGGCACCGCGGTGCAACTCCACGGCTGGACGATTCGGGAGAAGTGCTCGGTGCCGCGGATCTGCAGTTCAGCGTCGAGTGCAAGCGCCGTCCCTGGTGCGTTGGTGCCCGCGCCGCTTTCGCTCCAGTCGGCGCCGGGCACGAAGTTCATCCGCTCGGCCTTGCGGCAGGCCCTGAGGTCGCCCTCCACCCAGAGCAGGGTGCCGTCGGCCGCCGAGACGGCGACGACGACACCGGCGTCTGCGGCGTCGTTGACCAGAAGACGGCGGATGACGGGTAGGGCGGGGGCGAGCGGATGACAAGCGCGCATGCGATCAAGCGCGACCTGCGCGGCGGGCCTGGCGCCGGGGATGTCGGGGTCGACACCAGTGGCCAGGCTGCGTCGCCAACTGTCGGCGACCACGGGGCGCACCGGCGTGCAGTCGAGATCGACCTGGCCGGAGACGAAGAGTTCATGGACGGCGCGCAACGACGAAGGCGACAGACGGGTCGACGCCCGGCCGCCCGGCGTCTTCGAGATTCCCACCGGCGATCACGCTCCTCGCACGCGTGGCGGCCACGATAACCCAATCTTCTAAGTGCCGTGCAGTGCCTTTTGGCCTGCGGTTTCCAGCAAACGTAGGGAAACACCTGATTCGTTGCCGAGGGAATCAAACTAGCTTCCGTTGTGACGTCTCCGGAGTTTCCTGGACCGTCTCCCCGAAGTTCAAGATCACAACGGAGTTCGAATGTTTCGTGTCTTCATCGCTGCAGGGTTCATTTGCTTGACGGCCGCCATCGGTGCCGCGCCGATCGTCAATGCCAGTGGTCCGTACGCAAACTGCTCGCAGGCGCACGCGGACGGCCGCTACGACATCCCGCAGGGCGACCCTGATTACTGGCCGGGCGGCGATCGCGACAAGGACGGCATCGCCTGCGAGTCCTGATGAGACTGTGCGGTCCCACCCGGCTCCCCTCCAGGTGAGACCGCACAGAGCCTCATGACGGTGGCGCTCAGTAGCCCCACGCGTTCGCGGCGCGGCGATCGGTCGCCGCAACCTCATCCGAGCCGTCGCGCACGGCGTTACCCAGGTTGACCAAGATCTCGTTGAGCGCCGCGGCGGCCTGTTCCCACCGCGTCTGCTCGATGCGGTAGGCCTCGGCCGCCTCCCGCGTCCAGACCTGCTGAAGCGGCGCGATCTGCGCTCGAAGGTCGTCGAGCGCGGCATTCAGCCGGGCGGACGTCGCGTGGATGTCCTGGCGCACCGCGTACTCGATCTCGTCGAAGTTGTATGTCAGCACGTGATCCATGTGTCGAGCCCCTACAAGTTGCTCGCGGCAGAGCCGATTTGATGCGAATGGCCTTCGCCGGCTTCCCGCAGCGTGCGTTCGTTGTACCGAATGGTTTCGGCGATCCGACCGAGCGCCGCATGCAGCTTCATCGACTCTGCGTTCCACCGCTCCACGACGTCGCGGAACCGCGCGGCGGCAACCCCTCCCCACACCGACGGCGCGACGCTGTTCATCCGGCCGATGAACGACTGCAGCATCGCCCGGATCTCCTCGTTGCGGCTGTCGGTCCTGCCCGCGACGGCCGACATGAGGTCGAAGTCGGTGGCGAGCGGTCCACCCCCAGGTGTCGTCATCAGCATCCCTTCATGTCGTTTTGCCCGATCTGAAAGGTTGGACGCGCGCAGGCGGGCGCCGGTTCCGTCGACCGGGAAACTTCTTTCAAAACACCGCGTGGGCGGATCGAATCGCCTCGTCGCAGGCCTCTCGCACCGCCGCCGCGCGTCCCGGCGCGCTCTGGCACCCGATCGCGATCCGTAAGGACTCGTCGATCACCACGAACCACTCGATGTGCCGGTCCGCGCGGATCTCGCGGTACGTCAGCACGGCGCGGCCCGCTCGATCTCCCGCAGGTTCGAAGTCGGCGAACACGCCGTCGGGTGCCTCACTCAAGGCTCGTCGCAGGGCGTCCTCGACCTGCTGGTGTGACTGCCGCGGCGCGAGCGGTGACTGCGTGATGTGCAGCGCCAGGTTGCGGTCCTCGGGCGAAACGAGTTGCAGCCGCGCCGATCCCGGGCCCGAGGTGATGCGCTCGACGGGCCATCGCGCGGGCACCATCACGCCGAGGCGCCCCTCGACCAACAGCGTCGTCGGAACGGCGGGCGCGGGCGCATCGGGGCGCGCGACATACCCGCCGCACAGCGCGGCGGCCGTCAACAGGGTTCCGGCCACGACGGCCGTCACGCCGCGCCTGCGTTTCGGTTGATCCGCCTGCTCCTGCCCGAAATCCTCCGCCAGCGCGTCTGCGATCCAGTCCGCTGCGGCGATCGTGACGTCAACACCATTACGCCGCAACCGATCAGCGATTGCATGCTGATCCTCCGAGAGGTCCACCACGACGCGGGCGCCCGGTGGAATCGCCGCCGCAAGCCTCTCGACGTCATTGACCACCGCGACCACCCCCGAGGGCGCCGAGACGACGACGAATTCCGGTGCGGCCTCCACCAGTACGGTCCGGTCATCGGGCAGCACCTGCGCACGCCGCATCACGCAGACGTCGCTCGCGACGGTCTCGGCTGCCGCACGCACCCGCTCGACCCGCACCGAGTGCCACCACGTCGGGAACACCAACACGACCCTGTCGACCGATCCGCCGACGGCATCGCGCATGATCGTCCGCCACACCTCCACCACGTCGACGGGATGCTCGTCGATCAACACCAGATCATCGTCGATGGCCTCGATGCCCGCCGAAACGCATTGCGCGCGTGGGTAACACACGCCTCGAACAGTTGCCGGCCCCACTTCGACCACGGCGGTCATCGCGGCGGATCGGTCCAGGCGACCTGAATCAGTTGGTCCGGCTGTCCGCGGGTGATCAACGTACCCCGCCCCGGCGGTTGCGCCGACGGGCGGACAGAACCCAACAGCACACCCTCGTCCTGGCCTGCGCTCATCATCAGCCCCATGCAGCCGAGATCGCGCATCCGGGCCAACACCGGGTCGAACATCGCCCGGGCTGCGCCGCCCGAGCGCCTTGCCACGATGACATGCAACCCGATGTCCCTGGCGTGTGGCAGGTAGTCGGCGAGCGGCGTCAGCGGGTTCCCGGTGGCACCGGCCACCAGGTCATAGTCGTCCACCACGAGGTAGATCTCCGGACCCGACCACCACGAGCGAGTGCGCAGTTGTTGCTGCGTCACATCCTCGTCCGGCATCCGCGCCCGCAATCGCTCGAGCAGTGCACCCACACGCGCCGTCAACGCCGCGGCCGACATCGAATATCCACTGAGGTGATCGGACTCGACCGCACCGAGCAGCGTCCGGCGGAAGTCGACGATCTCGATCTGCGCACGGCCGGAATCGTTGACGCGCATGATCTCTCGGCACAGCAACCGCAGCGTCGCCGTCTTACCGCACTCCGCCTCACCCAACACGATCAGATGCGGCTGTTCGACGAGATCCAGCGCGACCGGCTTCAACTCGGCTTCTCCGATGCCGATGACGATCTCCGCACCAGAATCGGCGCAGTCATGCGACACCTGCAACGGCAGAAGCTCGACGCGAGGTGCGCGCCGCCCCGACCCGGCATTCGTGACGACGGCTGCAGTGGGCGTCGCGATGGCCATCTCCTTGCCGTCGCGGGTGATCCCCCGGCCCGGCGGCAGATCACCGAGCTGGCGCGCCCGCCTGCGGTCCATCTCGGAGTCCGCGGGGTCGCCGAGCCGCAGCTCGATGCGGGTGCCGATCTGATCCTTCAGCGACGGTCGCAGCTCTGCCCATCGGGTCGCCGTCAGCACCAGGTGGACACCAAACGAGAGTCCCTGCGCGGCAATGCCGATGACCCGCGGTTCGAGAGCGTCGAACTCCTGCCGAAATGTGGCCCAGCCGTCGACGACCAGGAACACGTCACCGAATGGATCGTCATCGTGCCGCATTCTGCGGTAATCGGTGATCGAATCGATGCCCGCACGCCTGAACCGTGCCTCTCGCGAGCGCAGCACCGCTTCCATGTCCGCGATGACGCGTCGGCACAGTTCGGCATCGGACCGCCCTGCGACTGCACCGATGTGCGGCATTGCGCCGAGCGATGTCAATGCGCCGCCGCCGAAGTCCAGGCAGTAGAACTGGACTGTCGAGGGGTCGTTGGACGCGGCGAGGGCCGTCAGCAGTGTGCGCAACGCGGTCGACTTGCCCGATTGCGGCGCGCCGACGATGGCCACATTGCCTGCGGCGCCTGCCAAATCGGCCGTCAACACATCATACCGCTGGTCGAAAGGGGCGTCGATCAGGCCGATCGGCACCGACAGCGACTGCTCCTCCGGCCCGCAGGCGAGCAGAGCGTCCAGTGCAGGCGACTTTCGCAGCGGCGGCAGCCAGACCCGATGCGCCGCCACGCCGTGGTCGGCCATCCGATCCAACACGGTATCCATCAGCGAACGCCCCACAGCAGGTGCTCGCTCAGGCCGCGCCATCACCGGACCGGCGGCCGCCGCGGTGAACACCTGCGGTGCGGGCGAGGGACCAGATCCGGGTGGTGGCGACACTCGTTCTGGCGCAGATACATACGCGGTCTGGAAGCGAATCGTTTGTCCGTCGGCCGTCTTCAAGTAGGCGGCACCGGGCGAGCTGGGCAGGTGGTATGCATCGGGGATGCCCAGCACGGCTCGGGACTCGCTGGCGGAGAACGTCTTCAGACACACCCGGTAGGACAGGTGGCTCTCCAGCCCGCGCAGCCGCCCTTCGTCGAGGCGTTGGCTGGCCAGCAGCAGGTGCATGCCCAGCGAACGGCCGAGCCGACCGATCGCGACGAACAGATCGGCGAACTCGGGATGCTGGGCAAGCAGTTCGGAGAACTCGTCGACGACGATGAACAACGCAGGCAGCGGCGGCATCGTGAGCCCTCGGCGGCGCGCCTGCTCGTAGTCGGCCACGCTGGCGAACCGTCCTGCCGCCCTGAGCATTTCCTGCCTGCGGTTCATCTCACCGGCCAGCGCGTCCCGCATCCGTGAGACGAGATGCGCCTCCTCGGCCAGATTCGTGATGACCGCTGACACGTGCCGAACCCGGTCCATGCCCAGAAACGTCGCGCCGCCCTTGAAGTCGACGAGGACCAGGTTGAGCACATCCGGCGGATGAGCCACCACCATGCCGAGGAGCAAGGTGCGCAGGAACTCCGACTTCCCAGATCCGGTGGCGCCGACGCACAAGCCGTGCGGGCCCATACCGCCCTTGGCCGCCTCCTTGATGTCGAGCACCACCGGATCGCCCTGCTCGGACACGCCGATGGGCGCTCGCAGCCGCTGCGGTTGACTCCACTGTTCCGCGGGGCCGATGGAGTCGAGTTCGCGCACGCCCATCAGATCGAGCCAGCCCATGGTCGCGGTCGGGTCGGCGTCGTCCGAGCTGTGCCGGTGCGGCGCCAGCCGGCGGGCGCACAGCGCCGCCTGTTGAACCGTCAGCCCGTCCAGTCGCGTGCTGTCGTCCACGTGCGCACGCGGACCATCGGTGAAGGGCTGTTCGATCATTGGCGCCGAGCCGTCGTCGACGACAACCACCACGTGTGGCGCCGCACCCTCGTCCTGCGGTCGGCAGGCGGTGATGGCCTCCGGCAGACTGTGGTACGTCATTCTTGAGGGTCCCAGTTCATCGGCCAGCCGCCAATGATGATGGTGAGCAAGCCATTTCAACCAGTCCCAGTCCGCTGCCGCCGATGGAGCCACCACCGCGGCGATCCGGACGTCGTCGGGACTGTGCAAGACGGCCAGCTGGCAGACGATCGCGCGCAGCAATGCGCGGGCGACGTCGGGATCCGCGCCCACCGTCATCGCCGACGCCGTCCGCAGGGACACGACGACCGGCACGTCCGCGACGACCGCCCTGCGGCGCGTCAGCCGCCCCAGCGCCGCTGACGTCACCGGATCCTGCGTCTCGACCGGCCCCAGTGGGGGCGCGATGAGTGTCGTGCACAGCGGTTGTTCGCCGACGCCGATGCGGACCTGGCAATAGTCGGGATCCTGCCGGCTGCGCTCCCACATTCGTCGGCTGCCGACCAGCGTCCACAGTGTGGCGGGGTCGGGATACGTCCAGTGCAGCGAATGATGCTGCGAGGCAGCGGTTCCGGCTAGCGTCCTGTCCAGGCCCTCCAGGTATTCGAGGTAGCTTCGACGGTCGTCGTTGAGTTGCGCCGTGTGGTTGGCGGTCCTGGCGTTGTACGCCAGTGAGCCGATGACGGAGATGGCCATCATCGCCGGAAAGAACATGAACATCGGGCCGCGGCCCGCTGACGCGCCGCCCGACGTGAAGTAAAGCAGCATCATGCCGCCCGCCGCGACGAGCATGGCCACCGGCAGCAGCCGGGCGATGGCGTTGGCCGGTGCGGCTTTCGGAAGCGCGGGCGGCGGATCCACCGTGAGGTCGCCTTCGGCCATCGGTGGTGCGGGCAGTCGGGGCTCGCGGAAAAACTCCATCGTCTGATGGACGCCGCACACGGCGACTCGGTTCCATCCACAGGCCGTCGAATTGCCGCGTCCCCGGGTGCCCGACGCGCGTTACGGTCAGGGCCGGGGGGTGATGTGATGCCTGATTCCATGTGCCGGTTGGCCGTTGCGCACGACTCACGGTGCGTAGATCTGGCGCTGCCGACTGATGCGCCTGTTGGCGTGCTCCTGCCCGCCGTGGTCGACCTCGTCGGCGCGTCGGTCGAGGGGCGCCGATGGCATCTGTCGCGGGTCGGCCTGCCCCGGTTGGACGAGGCGATGAGCCTGCGCGACAACGCCGTTCACGACGGCGAACTGCTGTTGCTGACCGCCGCCGACATCCCGCCGCCCGCGGAATTGCCCGACGGGCCTGCCCAAGCGCTCACCGCCGCGGCCGCCGAGCAGCACACCATACCCGCCGATGTCACCACCGCGGCGGCGTCTCTGTGCGTGGCGCTGCTCGGTGTCGCGGCATCGATGTGGGGCGGCCTCACTGGCGATGCGGTCGGCCACGTCGTCGCCACAGGCATCACTACCACCGGGGCAGCGGTCGGCGCGGTGATGCTGCGGCGCGATCCGCTTCGCGGTGCCGTGTTGGCCGCCATCGCCGTGATGTTCGGCACCGCCGCGGGTCTACTCGCCGTTCCCTCTTCTCCGCTGCCCGCCAGGCTGTTACTCGCATCGGCCCTCGCAGCCACCGTGTCCATCCTGCTTCGGCGCGTCGCTGACTGCGCTGACGTCTTGCTGTCGGCAACGGCCACGACGGGCACCCTGACCAGTGTGGCCGCGGCGTGCGGTGTAGCCGGGCCGATCCCGGTCTCCGCGACGGGCGCGGTGCTCGCGACGTCGGCACTGGTCACACTCGGGGTGGCGCCCAGATTATCCATTGCGGCAACGGGTTTGACGCCGCGCCTTGGCGATCCCGATGCAGGAGACGATCACACCGTCGAACCCCGAGCACGTGCCGCGCAGCGCGCGCTGACGGGGCTGGTCGTCGGGTCGGCCGCTGCGACAGCGGTCGGTGCCGGACTCGTCGTCTTGGACAGCATTCCCGAGCGCCGGTCGAGTGCCGCCGTTTTCGCACTGGTGGTCGCGCTGGTGTTGGCGTTGCGGGCACGCACGCACATCGACGTCGTCCGCCGCGCTGGCCTCATCGTGTGCGGCGCAGTGTCTTTCACCGCCGGCTGCGCAATCGTCGTTGCTGTGGCGCCGCACCGCGCGCAGTGGGTATGCCTACTGGCCGCGGTGACGGTGGCCGCCATGCTCTGTCGCCCGTCTGCGGCAGCTAATCCTCTTGTCCGCCGCACCGTCGACGTGCTGGAGTATGCCGCGCTTGCCGCCGTGGTTCCCACCGCGTGCTGGGTCGGTGGCGCTTACTCGTTGATCCGCGCGCTCAGCCTGTCATGACACTGGTCGATCGGATCGCACGGCTGTGCACCGCGTGCGCGCTGGTCGGCATGCCGGTGGGTACCGCACCTGCCGCAGTCGCGGTCACGCCGCCCGCGGTCGACGATTCGATGCTGCCCAAGCCAGGACCGCCGACGCCGCCACTGCCGACGGAGCAGCGGGAGCGGTGCGCGACCGCGGCCCCCACGCAGGAAGCCGGCCTGAAGGCCCGACAATTGGAAGGGTTGAACCTGCAGCAGCTTTGGCGGTTGAGCCGCGGCGCGGGGCAGACCGTGGCGGTCATCGACACTGGCGTCACCCGACACCGATTGCTCCCCCACCTCATCCCCGGCGGCGACTACGTGAACACCTCAGACGGCACCGTGGACTGTGATGGGCACGGCACGGTGGTCGCGGGAATCATCGGCGCGGAACCCGATCCCGACGGATCGGACTTCAGCGGGGTGGCACCCGACGCCACCATCATCAGCATCCGTCAGTCCAGCAACAAGTTTCGCGCCACCGACGATCCGACCGGCAGCGGATTCGGCGACGTGGACACACTCGCCCGCGCCATCCGCACCGCCGCCGACCTGGGAGCCACCGTGATCAACGTGTCGTCGGTCGCATGCCTGTCCGCCGAGGGTGGATTGGACGACCGTCCGCTCGGCGCTGCGCTCGCCTACGCCGTCGATGTCAAGAACGCTGTCGTGGTGGCCGCCGCCGGAAATGTCGGCGGCGCAGGCCAATGCCCCACGCAGAATCCGGCGCGGCCCGGCCAAGCGGATTGGGATCACGTCAGCGTGGTGGTCAGCCCCGCCTGGTACGACGACTACGTGTTGACCGTCGGTTCGGTTGACCCCGACGGGACGCCCTCGTCCTTCAGCCTGGCCGGCCCATGGGTGGACGTCGCAGCGCCCGGCGAAGGCGTCGTCTCGTTGGACCCGGACGGTGAGGGTCTGATCAGCAGCATGACCACATCCGGTGACCCGACGCCCATCTCGGGTACCAGTTATGCGGCGCCGGTGGTGAGCGGCATCGTCGCGCTCATGCGGTCACGGGCGCCCGAATTGACGGCGCGACAAATCATGCGGCGCATCGAGACGACCGCGCGTCGCCCGGCATCCGGATGGGATCCTGTCGTCGGACACGGCGTCGTCGACGCGCTCGCGGCGCTCAGCACCGGCGCGACGTCCCCGCGCACCCAGCATCTCGAGCGGCCCCTGTCGCACCCCTCCGCACGGCCTGACGACGGTCGGGATTTCGGATTCGCCGTCGGCGGTGCCGCGGTCTGTCTCGCTGTGTCCGCGGCGACGATTGCGATGACGGCGGCGACGGCGCGGCTACGGCGATCCCGCGATGCTGTCCCGCTCGACTGATGCGGCGCTCTTGCTCAGTTCGGGTCCACGCGGCAACCACGACAGCACCGGCCACGGCGCGGGCACGGGCGCACCGCCCAGACCGATGTGCTCCGCGGTGTCCTCGTCGGCAAGGCCGAAGACAACACCTGAGTCGTTGACGTAGTACAGCGCACCGGAATTCGTCCCTTCGCCGCCGACCCCGGTCGCCCGCACGTACGCACTGCGGCCCGGCGTCATCGCGAACGCGTCAACGGACGGGCCCTCCGCATCAGCCTGCGCCAGGGACATCGCGCCTATCGGCAGCGAATCAACCGACACCACACTGGATTCGGCTCCTGCCGCGCCGGGCTGCCACCGCGTACACACGATGGCCCCATCGGACACCCCAGTGCGCTCGGGGAAGTCTGCGACAGCCACCGTGTCGAGAATGGGCAGCGCCGCGATGGAATCGGGTGACACGGTGGCGATGTCCCGATCGTCCTGAGAGTCGGCGAACCGGATGAGGTCCGCGACCACCTGGCTGATGCGCTGCACGCCCTCGGCAAGCAGGACGTAATGCTCCTCGGCATCGGCGCGGATGATCCGCACGACCGTTCCAACCGGCATTCCGCGCACCGGACTCGGTGAGCCCGCCCCAGCGATACGGGGTGCCCGCAGAGGTGGCGCCTCCGGCGTCGCGTCCAGCAGCGCGGGCGAAACGGGGCGCGGGACAACGCCGTCCAGCCGCAGGGCCCGCACGACCGCGCGGTCGCGCAGATCCACCTGGGCGCGCCACCCGCCGTACAGCAGATAGGTGGTCGCCGCGCTTTCGGACCGCGGCGTGACCAGGACGCCAGCAGTCGCACTGCCCGACAATGGTCCGGCGACCACGGTGGTCCTGGATTTCTCGTCGCAGACAGCCCAGCCTGATTCGTCGCCACGCAGCGGTGCGGAAACTCCGGCGGGCGCGCCCGGGATGCCGACCAGGGGGCCGCGCTTGGCGTTGTCGACGGCCGTAGCGCTCACCGCCTCGGGATTCGCCGGGGCGCCTACGATCAACCGGGCCGAGGTGAGGTTCGGCACGGGATGCACAAGGTCGCCCACCCGCACGTAGAACGCACCCGATTCGCGGACGATCACGATCTGCGCGTCGCCGAGCGTACCCGGCGGGCGAAGGAACGCCAGCACGACGCAGACCGCGGCGATGATCGCCGCGATCACACCGCCCGCGGTGAACGAAAGCGATTGTGCGCGAATCGGATCATCGGCCATCCGGATGTCACCGCGCACCAACGCGTGCTCCAACCGGCGCAGCAGAAACCGGTACCCGCTGACTTGCAGCTTCGTCGAGTGCCCAGCCATCAGTCCCCCAGCAGCCAGCCTAGCGTCGGCCGCAGGGGCCTCGGGTCACGATTTCCTCGGCGCGCTCCTCGACAGCGATGTACGTTTTGCACCATGTCGAACCACTTCACCGGGCTCAGCCTCGGGCCGCCGCTTGGCGACCAACGACTCGATCTTTGCGATCTCTACACGTTCGTTTCGCCGTCCGACCCCACTCGCACGGTGATCATCATGAACGCCAACCCGCTCGCCGACGCGCTGCACCCGGACGCGATCTACCGGGTGGCGATCGACAACGACGGAGACCTGTTGAACGACATCGCTTTCAGCTATGTGTTCTCCGAACCTGTCAACGGTAAGCAGACCGTCGACGTCTATCTGGCGGCCAACGACGAGGCCGAGGAACCCGAGGCCGTCGGTGAAGTGATCTTCTCGAACGTCCCGGTGTCGTTCGTCGGCGACGAGCCACACATCGCGACGTCCGGTGACTTCACGTTCTTCGCGGGCGCCCGCAGCGACGCGTTCTTCTTCGACTACGACGGCATCAAGAACCTGTTCGACACCTCGGGAAAGCGCAACTTCACCGACCTGACACTGCCCGGCGAATCGCCTTGGACCGGTGTCGATTCCAACATCGCAGCCAACGTCTTCTCCACGGCCATCGAAATGCCGACCAGCTTCCTTGGCGCAGACCCCGACATCAGGATCTGGGGCCGCTGCAGCGTGCGCAGGGACGGCAAGCTGGTGCACGTCGACCGCGCAGGTCATCCATCGGTCTGCAGCTTCTTCAACACCGACGACACCAAGGAGGAGTACAACGCCACCGAACCGGTCAACGACCGCGAGCGCTGGATCGACATGTTCATCCACCAACTCGGTCACACCGGCGGCTACTCGCGGGCCGAAGCCATCAAGGCGATCGACACCGAGGGCACCCTGCCCGACATGTTGACGTTCAACCCCTCCAAGCCGGCGAAGTATCCGAACGGACGGGTCTTCACCGACGACGTCATCGACTACCGGTTGGCGTTTCTGACAAAGGGCGAATGTCCACCCTCTGGCCTGAGCCCGCATACCGACACGCTCACCGAATTCCCGTACCTGGGCCCGCCGCACCAGTGACGTAGCGCCGGGAATCACCCACCCGATCTGCATAAACTCGCGCGCCTTTCGCGGAACTGGTCATTACGATCAGTGAACAGTTCGGGGTTGGAGGGGGACAAGTGCGCTTCACGTCGCGGTCGGCGGGCCGCACGCCATGACGGCTCCGGTGCTCGACCTCGACGGCCGCGTGGTCGGTCGCCGTGAGGAGATGATCGAGCTCCGCGCCGCTGTGGAAGCGGCTGGACGCGAGGGCGGCACATGTGCGCTGATCAGCGGGGTTCCCGGCGTCGGTAAGTCGACGGTTCTGCAGGCATTCGGCGCCGAGGTCTCCCACCGCGGCTGTCTGTTCGCCTACGGGCGGTACCGGGACGGCGCACCCGCGCCGTATTCGGCGTTGCGAGATGCGCTCGGCTCGCTGGTCCGCACCATGGAGGCCACCGCCCCGGCGGAACGTGACCAGTGGCGAGCGGACCTCGTCAGCGGAATGTCCACGCTTGCCGGCGCCCTCGGCGAGCTGGTGCCCGATCTCGCTCGCGTGCTTGGCGATGCACCTCACGGAGCCGACCTCGATGCCGCCGACGCACGCAGACGACTGCAGCGTGCCGCGATCCGCCTGATCTCCATCACCGCGTCGTACCGTCCGGTGGTCCTGGCGATCGATGACCTGCAGTGGGCGGATCAGGGCTCGCTGCTGTTGATGTCTGAGTTGTTGACGGTGTCAATGCGCAACGTGCTGGTCGTCGGTGCGCATCGCGCCGGTGAGTTCGACCCGGAATCGGCGGGCTTCGCGACCGCGGGCCTGCGCCGCATCGACGTGGAGCCGTTGCCACGCGACGATCTCGAGGAGCTTCTTGCCGCCGTGTGCGGTCGCGCAGTGGAACTCAGCGACGTCGCCACCGAGTTCCACCGCCGGACCGGGGGCAATCCGCTGCAGGTTCGTCAGCTGCTGTACCGCACGCAACGAGAAGGCGCACTCGATCCGGTTGGCACCGGCGGGCGGCCGACTTGGGACCTACGTGTCTTGTCGTCGATCGAAGTCAGTAGCACGGCCGCCGAGTTCCTCGGGAGCTACCTCGATCAGTTGCGGTTGACGGACCGGGCGGTGTTGAGTTCGTTGGCGTGTATTGGCAGTGAGTTCGACCTCGCCGACGGCTCTGCAGCGGCGGGTCGGCCGATTGACGTTGTGGCTCAAGCAGTTTGGTCGGCTCTCGAACTTCGTCTGCTGGAGGCCGTGGACAGCCGCGGCCAACGGATCGCCAACGCGATCAGCCGCGAGGCCCGGTACCGCTTCAGCCATGACCGGGTGGCAGAGGCAGCGCGCGTCGGCTTGTCCGATGACGCGCAGCGTGACACGCATCTTCGAATCGCGCGGAGGTTGGTCGGGCTCGGTGACGACCGATTGTTCGAAGCGGCCCGTCACGCGGGCATCGGCGGCTACGGAGTGCCCGATGATGAGCGCTTCCGGTTCATCGACGTGCTGCGGCGTGCCGCCAGGAAGGCGCGTGCCCAAGCGTCGTTCCCGCTGGCTCTTGACTATTGCCGCAACGCGTTGGGCTTACTCGGCGCCCAGCGCTGGGCCGCCCACTTCGCGATCAGCCGCGAATTGCAGCTCGACGCCGCCGAGGCCGCATTGCTCGTCGGCGACGTCGCGGTGCTGCACGCGCTCATCGACGAGGCCGCGGAGGTCCTCGCCGATCCCGCTGACCGCGCCCGGCTGGCCTACCTCCGGCTCAAGGGTCGGGTTGCGGAGGATCGGCTTCAGGACGCGATGGACATCGGGTTGGCCGCGCTCGACGAACTCGGTGAGCCGCTGCCATCCGATGCGGGCAAGCCACGAATGGGCAAGGCGCTGATCCAGATGCGTCTGACGATGCGCCGCTGGAGCAATGAACGTCTGTTGGCGCTACCGGACTGCGACGACCCGATCGTCGGCGAGATGCAGCGGATCCTCACCGAGATGCGCAGCATGTCGTACATCGCCCGGCCCAACCTGTTCCCGCTGCTGGTCCACAAGCAGCTGAATTTGACTCTGGCGCATGGTCATACGCCGTCCTCACCGCTGGTGTTGGCGAGTTACGGACTGCTGCTGGTGATGCTCGGCGATCACAGCGGCAGCCAACGTTTCGGCGAGGTGGGGATGCAGCTAGCGGAGCGGCAGGAGTTCAGGGAGTCCCGCCCGCAGACGCTTTTCATGTATGCGAGTTTCATCCGCCACTGGCGCCATCCTCTTCGCGACGGTGTAGAGCTGCTGCGCACCGCCGTCGAGCAGGCACTTGACCAAGGCGACCAGGAGTACGCGGGATTCCTCGTCGCGTCGCTCATTTCCCAGTCGTTCTACATGGGCCGCCCGATGTCGGAGATCGACGCCCTGGCCCAATCCCTGATCCCGCAGATCCGGTCCCAACCCGTGCCGAGCAGGCTCTGCCAGGGCAGTCAGCAGATGGCACTGAACTTGATGGGCCGCAGTGAGGACCCCATGCTGCTTGCCGGCGAAACCGGCTACGACGAGCGGGAGGTGGTGCCCGCGGCACAGCGCGAGGGCGACGAGGTGACGCTCAGTGCCGTCGCGACCATGAAGCAGGGACTGTACTTCTGGTCTGGTGATGACGCCGGCGCGGTCGCTCTGACTGACGACGCCATCGAACACATCGGCGGTATGGCGGGCACCCCGATCTCGCAGTACATCTACATGATCGGCGCGCTGAGCATGATGCAGTGCGCGCCGCGAGAGCGTTCGACGGTCCGCTTCGTCCGTAAGACACTGACGTTGCTTCGCAAGTCCGCGTCGAGCTCACCGGAAAACTACGGAGCTCCTTACGCATTGGTGCGGGGAGCGTGGGAACGCGTGCGTGGGCACCACACCGAGGCGGAACGCCTCCTTCACCAGGCCATCAAAGTGGCGGAGGAAAACCAACTGCCGGGAATCAGCGCGCGGGCCCAGGAAGAGGCGGCAGCCCTCTACGCCGAAACCGGTCGCGGGTTGCTCAGCGAGCAGATGCTGCGGTGGGCCCACGAGCGCTGGTTGAGAATCGGTTTGGCCACGCGGGCGGACTGGCTCGCCCGCGAACATCCATTTCTCGCCAGCCGCGACCTGGTCGGAGTGGACTCGGCGGGGGTCGACCCGGTCGGTGCGCATCATCTCTTGCGCGCGCTGTCGGCAGCGCGCAGTCCGGACAGCTTGGCCACCATCATCGTTGGCTCGGCCGCCGACACGACCGGCGCAGCGCGTGTGCTGCTCTTCACCGGAGATGCGGACAATCTCTCGGTACGCGCTGTCCGCGAGCGCGGCGGCACCGCAATTGTCGAAGGGCCGTGGACGGAGGTGCCATACGACGCCGACATCGTCCGCCGTGCCACGGACAGCGGCTCCCCCGTCATCGTCGCCGCGGCGACCTCCGCTGTTCTCGCCGCTCCGATTCGCGTGCAGGCCAGAACAATCGGCATGATCTACGCCGAGCACAACCAGCCCGGCAGAAAGTTCGGCGCCAAAGACGAGGAGACGGTCGGCTTTCTGTGCGCCCAGGCTGCCGCGCCGATGTGGAACTTCCAGCTGGAGGAACGGCTGCGGGCCGCGGACGAACACCGGCAGTCCCTGATGGACGCGCAGTCGAGGTTCGTGCCCAACGAGTTGCTCCGCATCCTCGACGTCGACGACCTGAGCCGAGTCCGCAGCGGCTACCGAGTCGAGCGCGAGATGACGGTGCTCATCAGTGATATTCGGCGCTACACGACGATGATTGAAGACATCAGCGTGTCAGAGGCGAGCAATCTGGCGACGGGCTTCTTGCGCACGGTGGAGGTCCCGATCATCAGCTGCAATGGCATGATCCAGGACGTCCGAGGAGACGAGATCGTCGCGGTCTTCGACACGGAGCCCGATGATGCGCTGCGGGCCGGGCTGGCCATGCTGCGATCGTTGAGCGAGCACAACCAGGAGCGACTCGCGCAGGGTGCGGAGGAATTGAAAGTAGGCATCGGCATCAATACCGGCCCGGTGGGAGTCGGGCTCGTCGGTGGGGTCAATCGGATGGTGCTCACCACCATCGGTGACGCCGTCAACTTGGCCGCCCGCATCGAGAGCACCAACAAGCGCTACGGGTCGGGGCTGCTGATCTCCGACGCGACGTGTGCGGGGCTGACGAATCCAGAAGAGTTCGACATCCGTCGCATGGAACGCGTGATGGTGGTCAACCGACGCCGACCGGTGACGATTTACGAGGTGTACAACGAGGATTCGGCTGGTATGCGGGACGCGAAGCGTGCCGCGCAGCCCGCGTTCGACGAGGCTTTCGCCTTTTTTGACGCAGGCGATATCGGCCGCGCGCGTGCCGCGTTCGAACGCTGCCGGCAGCTGTTGCCCGACGACCCGGTCGCTCCCCTGCACCTGGCCCACTGCGGCGCCGTGGCCCGTGGCGAGATGGATCCCGGCCAAGACGTCGTCTTGCTGCAGAAATAGTCGCCTCAAACAGCAGCCCATGCTGATCGTGTCTGCGATGATCTAGGCCATATCTCTACGAGGTCGGGGGTCGTAGTCATGTATCTCAGCGCCGAGCGCTTGGCACTTGTCAACCAAACAGTGCAGGAAACGTTCGAGCAGTCCAGTGTTGCCTGGCAGGCCATCCCATGCTGGGACACCGGCGATCCAGCTCAGACGAAGGTTCGAAGCGACGTCGCGTCGTTGGTGCAGACCACGCCGCCGACTACGCCAGATCCGAACCCCCTTGGCGGAAATCCCGTACCTATCACTCCGCTATCTGTCTCGTTTCTGGTGACGCTCGCGCAGGCAACTGCGCCGACGCCTGATTCGCTACTTGCCGCCGTGATCGCGCGGACGGTGTACCTCGCCAATGCCGTCGACGACAAGGTCATCGGCGACCTCATAACAGCAGCACAACCGGCCCCCGAGGACAACAAGTCCGCAACCGTTCCCAAGCTTCTCACCGCGCTCATCGATGCTCGAGTGGTGGCCGAGAAATACGGATATCGGGCACCGTCGTGCTTGTTGACGAACACGGTCGGGCTCGCGAAGCTCAATCAGCTAGACAGTGGATATTCCGTCCTCGAACCGCTGCTCACCGCGGCCAATGTCAATTCGTTGCACCGCGCCGACAAGCTCACGGACGGGGACAAAGCAACACTGATCCTTCTGGGCCGGCGTCAACGGATAGCGCACGGAGACGCCGCTGCGGCGTCGCCCGGCGAAGAACCGGTGGACATCGCGGTCAGCGTTCCTCCGAGCCTTGAGGTTGTGGGTGAAACCCAGGCCGGTGCTATCGAACTCGCCGTTCGCATCAGCTTCGCGCCAAGGATCAAAGATAAGTACGGCGTCATCGGTGTCAAGAAAATCACCTGAACGAAGTTCGGTTCCGACCGCCTCGGAAGTCCTCGACGACTACCTCGCCTCGTGCAAGGACGCGTGCGACGGCGAGATCAAACGCCTCTACGGGCCGAGCGAGCAGAAGTCGAACACCCTCTACGACCTGATCCTCGACTATCCGCTGCGCGGCGGCAAAGCGCTGCGGCCTGCCCTGAGCATCGCGATGTGCCTCGGGCTCGGCGGTCACCTCGAGGCGATCCTGCCGACCGCCGCCACACTCGAGCTGTACCACAACGCATTCCTCATTCACGACGATATCGAAGACGAATCCTGGTGGCGCAGAGGAAAACCCACACTGCACATCGACCATGGCGTGCCGATCGCCGTCAACGTCGGCGACGCCATGCTGTCGCTTTCACTGCAACCACTGCTCGACAACGTCGAGCGCGTCGGACTCGGGGCCGCCCTGCGAATCCTGCGCGCTGTCGCCAAGATGACCCGCCTCACCGTCGACGGGCAGGCGATGGAACTCGAGTGGGTCCGGTCCAACACCTGGCGGCTCGACGACGACGACTACCTGGCGATGGTGGAACTCAAGACCAGCTGGTACTCGTTCATCACGCCGTTGCAGGCCGGTGCGATCGCCGCCGGCGCCAATGCCGAGCGATTGGCACCGCTGGAGTCGCTGGGGCGACACCTCGGCGCGGCGTTCCAGATCACCGATGACCTGCTGAACCTGCGCGCGGACCCCGAGGAGTACGGCAAGGAGATCGGCGGCGACCTCTGGGAGGGCAAGCGGACGCTGATGTTGTTGCACACCTTGCGATGCGCCGAACCCAACGACCGTGAGCGCGCGCTGCAGATCCTGGCCAAGCGGCGCCCTGGCGCTGACGGCGAGTTCGGGTTGACCGAACTATTGGACCGGCTCACCGCCCGCGGCCAACTCTCCCAGACTGGTCGGGACGAAATCGCGGCTCGGCTGCAGGGGCACTATCCGTCAGAGCTGAAGACCCTCAACGATATTCGATGGCTATACGAACTGATGCACCGCGTCGGCTCGTTCAAGCATGCCCGGGACGTCGCCGCTGGACATGCGCGGCAAGCGGCAACTGCGCTCGGCGATCTCGACTGGTTGCCGCACAGCCGCCACCGGGACGCGCTGGCCAACCTCGTGGATTACGTGCACGGGCGGACCCGATGACTCCGGAGACCCTGATCAGCATGCTGGCGGAACTCGAACGCATCCGCGAACTGACGCTCAACCTCATCGAGCAGGAGACCCCGCGGTTGCTGCCCGCCCCGCCGGACGAGGCGGACGGCACAGAGCGGACGATCTTCGACCTGTTGCTCGGCGCGCGCCGCGCAGTTCTCGGCAACCCCGCGGCCGCGCGAGGACTGCACGACCTGCTGGTCGCCGAGGGCCGCCGCTACGCGGAAACCCCCGAGGGGGCCCAATTGCGCGACGCATTGGCGGCGTCCGAAGCGGTGGAAAACCTTCGGCGCATTTGGGAAACGGTCAGCCTCAACGTTCTTGACGGGCCCACCGGGCCCAACGCCGCGCCCGACGCTTGGGCGGATCTGCTGGCCGACGCTGTCATCGGGCACGGCCTCGACGATTCGATCCTTTCCCGACTGCGGCCCGAGGGGTTCGCATGACGCTCACTGATCCGCGTGAGGCGCTGGCCGACCAGAGCAACTTCATCAGCTACCTGGTTGGCCTGGCGGCGTTGGGCAGGCTGGTTCACTCACTGGCCGCCGATCCCAATCGCGTGGCCGGGAGTTCCGCCGAACCAAGCGACTTCGTGCACCTGCTGCTCGGCGTGGCGCGCCTTGGCGACGGTGTCGAACGACTGGCCAGTCATGCTCCTGCGCAAATAGATTCGACGAGCGAAACGCCGTCACCCGAATCGCCGGATGTGCGGTGGCTGCGATGACCGCGACACTCGCAGGCAGTGACTTCCTTCGCGCTCCCGTCCTTTCGGCTGCCCGGCCCCCGGGCTTCAAGGAATGGCATCACTTCGTGATCCACGGGCGCGGATTCCGGCTGCTCATCAACTTCAGCCTCACCAACGAGAGGTTCGGCGCCGACCAGGTGCGGCTTGCGCCACGCGTCATCGTGATCGCGCACGACCAGAAGTGGACTGGCGCCATCGAGCGGTTCGGCAACGCACTCGACGTCTCCGCCGATCTCGGCGAACTAACCATCGGCCACAATAAGATGACCGTGCTGCCCGATGGTTACCGAGTCGCAATCAACTTGTCAGAGCACGACATTCGCGGTGAGGTGTACTTCACCTCGGCGAGTCGGCCGTTCGTGGTCAACAACCAACCGGTGGGAGACGGCCGGATGTGCTGGCTCTTCGTGCCCAGGCTGCGTGCTGAGGGATGGCTGCGGATCCGAGGTCAGGAACGTCTCATCCAAGGCGATCTCGCCTACCACGACCACAACTGGGGCCGGTTCTGGTGGGGCGACGACTTCGGGTGGACCTGGGGAACGATTCTGCCTACTGGACATGAGGATCCGTGGTCGATGGTGTTCCTTCAGATGACCGACCGCAGCCGACTGCGCTATCTGTCCCAAGCGCTCTACGTCTGGCACCACGACGAGCCCGCCGCGATATTCCGGCACGCCGCGGTGCAGACGCGCACACACGGCCTGCTCGACCGCGCACCGGACTGCACCCTGCCGCCACCGATGCGGTTGCTCCTGGACGGCGAGGTGCCGCGAGTACCCAAGCGCATCGAGATCGCAGCGACACGCGCAGGCGACACGGTGCACGCCGAGTTTCGGTCGCAGTCCTACGCCCGCCTGGCGCATCCGAGCGAAGTGTCGCTCAACCGCTCGACCGTGCTCTGTGAAACAAGCGGCACGGCACGAGCCAGCGGGTCGATCAACGGCGAGCCCGTCGACTTAGTCGGCACGGGAGTATTCGAGTTCCTCTATGGCTGAACGAGTTTCGTCGCTACTTCGACGATCGATCGAGCACCTGGCCCACGAGGTGCCCGACAGTTATCGCCTGCTGGCCGACCAGCTGGGTCCGATGGTGATCGAAATCGACGTCGACGGCGAGGTCTTCTCGCTGAGCGGCGGGGACGCGGTTCAGGTCTCGGTAGGCGCGGCCGAGATGTCCGGTGTCCAGATCGGCACCTCACGGCAAGCGATTCTCGATGTGATCGATGCGAGGGCGGGCCTCGGCGAGGCCGTCGAAGCCGACGCGGTGACCGTCCGAGGCTCGCTCGATGACGTCCAGCAGGCTCACGACTCGCTGTTGGCATACGTCCACGCCGCTGTCCGCGCGTCCTCGCAGCCGGCACTGCTGGCCGAACTCCGGGCGGGGGCACCATGAGCGAACACATAACGACGCCGGCATCGTGCGAACGCCGGCCCACGGTGGCAGTCCTCGGTGCCGGCATCGCAGGCCTCACCGCCGCACACGAACTCGCGGAGCGCGGCTTCGTCGTCACGGTCTACGAAGCTCGACGGGACGAGCGCAATGGCCTCGGATCCGCACCCGCGGGGACATATCCGCCGGTGAAGCTCGGTGGCCTGGCCGCGTCACAGTACTCGACGATGGGTACGCGCGACGGAAGCCGAGCCGAGTTGCGCCCCTTCCCTGGCCGGCGTGGCCAGCCACGCCCACCTAGCCGAGCCGTTGCAGGGGAACACGGCTTCCGGTTCTTTCCGGCGTACTACCTCCACATCTGGGACCTGTTCAACCGAATCCCGGTCTACGAACCGATGGAGACCGCCGACGGCACGACGGAGTGGATACCGACCTCGCGCACGATCATGGACAACGTCCGGCGAGTGGTCACCCAGGGCACCACGGTCGAGGGCAAGCCGTCGCTGGTCTTCCCCCGCGAGTTACCCCGCAGCCCTGCTGAATTCCTCAGCATCCTCAGCCAGCTCGCCGGATTGGGTTTCACCGCAAGCGATGTCGCGACCTTCCAAAGCAGGCTGCTGCGCTACCTCGTCACCAGCCCGCTGCGTCGCGCACGGGAACTGCAGAACATGTCGTCCTACGACTTCTTCGTCGGACGCGACAGCCGGACCGGAATCAACCGGTACTCCTACACCCAGAATTTCGATTCGCTGCTGCGCGAAATGCCTAGAGTCCTGGCAGCGTTCGACCCACGTTGGGGAGACGCGCGGACCAACATCACCACCTACCTGCAGCTGTACCTGAACATGGGGCGGCGCGACGACAAGGCCGACGGCGTGCTCAACGGTCCCACCACAGAGGCGTGGTTCGACCATTGGTACCGCCACCTCACCGCGCTGGGTGTGCGCTTTGTTCACGCCGCGGCCACATGTCTCGATCCACCGGTCTTCGACCCCGGCCGGCCAGCTCACCTCAGACCGCGCACGCAGATCACGCTGGCCGACGGTACCCAGATCAACCCGGACTACGCCGTGGTTGCCCTTGACGCGCCGGCCGCCGAATACCTCACCTCCGCGTTGCGGGCCGCGGGCACGGGCGGCACGGTCGCCAGGCTGGACGGCTTCGCCACCTCCCCACCCCCGCCCGACGGGCCGTTCCAACCGCAGGAGACGCGGTCGACATCTCGCCGGGATCCGTATGCCATGGATCAACTGGGCCGGGTGCCGTGGGACCGGTTCCAAACACTGTGCGGCATCCAGTACTACTTCGACACGGAGTTCCAACTGCTCCGGGGCCACATGTACTACGCGGGCACGGAGTGGGGCCTGTCGTCGATCAACCAGCACGGAATGTGGGAAAGGCGACCGATACTGGACCGCGACGGCCACGTCTCGGTGCTCTCAGTCGATATCGGAGATTTCAACACCCCGTCGCGCCATCTCGTCGACGAGTTCGGCCGCGGTAAGGCGGCCCGTGACTGCACGCCCGACGAGATCGCTGCCGAGGTGTGGCGCCAGATCGTCGCCGCACTGACCAGCAATGCCGAATCCGCCCCGCAGGAGGTCATGCCGTGGCCGGTTTGGTACGCGTTGGACCGCGGCCTGGTCATGGAGATAGGACCCGGGCAGGGTCAAGGCCGCATCGTCCGCAACGAGACGCCGTATCTCGTTCCGATCGTTGGGGATTGGGTCAATCGCCCCAGCAGCGACCCGTGGAACCCGCACGGAACGTCGTGGAGTAGCGCACCGTCGGAGGCCGGCTGGCTCAAGGATCTCGAGCAGCGAAACGTCTGGCAGGCCCGTCACGGCGGCTATCAGGTGCACAACAATTCGGTGGTTTTCGCGGGCACCTGGAACAAGACGTTCACCAGGATGACATCGATGGAGGCCGCGTGCGAGTCGGGCCGTCACGCCGTGAATGCCATTCTGGACCATTACATCTGGGTGGAATCCGGCGGTGTCGATCGTCGCGAGAGAACCACGCTCAGGTGGGAGTTCCCGTACGGTTTCCTCGATCAGGGGCTGTCGAGCCCGATCCGGTTGCCCACCCCGGCCGGTGATTACTGCTACGTATTCGACATCGAAAACCGGGAGCCCGCCGACACTCGCGCACTGCGAACACTGGATTCGAAGTTCACCCAGCAGTCGCTGCCCCACCCGCTGGACACACCGGCTCTACCGTCTTCCGTCCCGCTACTCGCTGGAGGTCAACAAATGTTCACGCCCCCAATCGATTACAACCAGCAGCTGCTCGGCTTTCTGCAGACCTGGCAGCGGCTCTTGGAGCAATGGATGACCATGACGCCCGGGATGCCCACGGCGCCGCCGGTCATGCCGACGATGCCACCCGCCTCACCGATGCCGCCCGCCCCGGCCGACTACACCCAGCAGTTGTTCGGCTATCTGCAGGCCTGGCGGCAGTACCTCGAGCAGATGACGGGTGCACGGCCAGGCCTGGGCCAGCCACCGACTGGTCAACCCCCCTACTACTACGACACCGGTTCGACCGGCCAAAGCAGTCAACACCGTCCCATCCCACCGGACAGAGATGACGGCAGCAGAAGGAATTTTCAAGCCGTCACACATCAGGGCTCGAGCCCGACGCCGCCGCCGGAGCCCGATGTGGTGGCACTCGCGCCGCAGAGCCACGGCGGCAGCCAAGGCCCTGCAGACCTGAGCCTGTTCAACCGGAAGCCGCGGGAGCGTGAAGTATGGACAGCGCCCACTTACGACTTCGGCAATCAGATCGAGCGACTCCGGCGCGGGCCCGAAACCTCGATGCGGCAGGAAGCCGCGGCTGTCCGGGAGTCAGCTGCCAAGCCGTCGGCGCAATCCGTGCCCAAGTCGCTCTACTCGATCTCCGCCGCCCGCACGGTCCCGCGCGCTGCCGGGCGCCAGGGCAGCAAGTAGCGTCGCTACCCCTCTTTCGCGCGACGCTCCCGATACGCGGCCACATGCTGGCGGTTGCCGCAGTTGCCGGTGTCGCAGAACTTGCCGGAGCGGTTGCGCGAAAGGTCGACCAGCACGGCATCGCAATCCGGCGCCGCGCACACCTTGAGCCGGCGCAACTCCCCGATGCGGATCAAGTCGGCCAGCGCCATCGCGATCTCGGCGCCCATGCGCTGCCACAACGGATCGTGCACCGACGCCAGATGTAGATGCCATTCCGGCTGTTCGGGATGCCGGGTCAGCCACGGCGACGCCTTGGTGTCGCTCAGCAGCGCGTTCACCTGCTCGACGGCGCGCACCTCGGCGTCGGCCGCGTCCCAGATCTTGCCGAGCCGCTCCCGCAGCCGATGAATCGAGGCCAACTCGGCGTCGTCGTGGTCGCGGCGGCCGGTCCAGCCGTAGCCGTCCAGGAAGGCGTCGAGGGCGGCCAAGTCGCCGAGGCACTCACCGTCCACCCGATCGCTGTTGACCAGCCCACATGCAGCGCGCAGTGTGAGCTCGGTGTCATGACTGAAAAGCATTTGACCCATGACCCCTTCTGGACGTAACGTCACGACCAAAGCGAATTTTACTCATTACATCCCGGAGGTGCAGCCATGGCGACGACTCAGTCAACGGTGGACCACTTCCGGTTCGGATTGTTGCTCGCGGTCGGCTCCGCCTTCGCCTTCGGGTCCTCAGGGCCGTTCGCCAAGTCGCTGATGGAGTCCGGCTGGAGCCCGACGGCGGCGGTCACGGCACGGCTCGCGGGCGGGGCGCTGCTGATGGCGATCTTCGCGACGATCGTCAAGCGCGACTGGGTCAGCGAGGCGCTGCACCACGGCAAGACCGTCGTCGCCTACGGCCTGATCCCGATCGCAGGCGCACAGTTGTGCTACTTCAACGCCGTCGCGCACCTGTCGGTAGGTGTCGCGCTGCTGTTGGAATACACCGCGCCGATCCTGGTGGTCGGATGGGTGTGGGCCACCACGCGACGTCGGCCGAGTGGACTCACGCTGACCGGCGTAGCACTGGCCATCGCGGGAATCATGTTGGTGCTGAACGTGTTTGCAGGTGCACACATCAACCTCATCGGTGTCGGTTGGGCACTGGCGGCCGCCGTCTGCGCGGCCTGCTACTTCGTGATGTCGTCGTCGGTGGCCACCGACGGCGACGGCCTCGACCCGATCACCTTGTCGGCCGCAGGCCTGATCGTCGGCGCGGCCGCTGTCGCTGTCCTCGGCGCCACCGGCGTGATGCCGTTGACCTTCACCACCAACACGGCGGTGGTCGCCGGGATGACGACATCTTGGTTGGTGCCCGTCATCGCGTTGGCACTCATCCCGACCGCGATCGCCTACACGCTGGGCATCATGGGCATCGCCCGGCTGCAGCCGCGGTTCGCGTCGCTGGTCGGGCTGTCCGAGGTGATGTTCGCCGTGCTCGCGGCCTGGGTGTTGCTGGGCGAGGCCATCACACTGAGCCAGGCGGTCGGCGGCATCGTCGTTCTCGTCGGGCTGACCCTGGCCCGACAGGGCGATCGCAGCGAGAAGCTGGCCGAGGCGTCCTGGCCTGACGCCCCCGTCAGCGGATCCGCGTTAGGAGCAAAGGGTTAGCCGCAGTTGATCGAGATATGTGAAGATGACCGGCGTGACTTCGCTCCGCATAACGGCCCGGTTG
Organism: Mycobacterium sp. 3519A; assembly: GCF_900240945.1. Classification (NCBI taxonomy): domain Bacteria; kingdom Bacillati; phylum Actinomycetota; class Actinomycetes; order Mycobacteriales; family Mycobacteriaceae; genus Mycobacterium; species Mycobacterium sp. 3519A. The sequence continues at coordinate 704,503 of NZ_OESG01000013.1, read as the reverse complement.
TCCGCGATCATCTCCACCCTCGTCGGCGCGGCCACGACGCTGGCGGTCGCCCCGGCGGCAGCGGCGGATCCCTGCCCCGACATCGAGGTCATCTTCGCCCGCGGCACACATGACGCACCAGGGCTGGGAAATCCCGGGCAGGCCTTCGCCGACACGCTCAGAGGGCTCGTCGGCGGCCGCACCCTCAACACCTACGCGGTGAACTACCCCGCGAGCTACGACTTCCTCGAGGCGGCGACCGGCGCCACCGACGCCGCCAACCACATCGCGACGATGGCTGCCTCCTGCCCCTCGACGAAGCTGGTCCTCGGCGGCTACTCGCAGGGAGCGGCCGTGGTCGACATGCTGGCCGGCGTCCCGCCGCTGGGCAACAAGATCGGTGACATCGGGTCCGCGCCGCCGCTGGCGAGCAATCTGGTGCCCAATGTCGCGGCGGTGGCGGTGTTCGGTAACCCGGCGACGAAGTTCAGCAATCCGATCACCTCGTCGGTCTTCGGCGGTCGCGCCATCGACCTCTGCAAGGACGGCGATCCCATCTGCTCGCGCGGCCGGAACCCGTTCGCCCATAGCGATTACGTGAGCGCAGGGCTGACGGACCAGGCCGCGAACTTCGTCGCGGGCATCATTTAGCCCAGCTATCGGCTATCATTTGTCGTGCCTGTGAATCGAATTCGCCGCCTCGCCGTCGCCGCTGCCGCGGCCTGCGCCGGTGTCCTCGCAACAACGGTGTCGCCCATGCCAATTGGGGTCGCTTCGGCCGACGACTGCCCTGACATCGAAGTGGTGTTCGCCCGTGGCACCAACGACGCACCGGGCCTGGGCAACGTCGGTGACGCGTTCGTCTCCGCATTGCGCGACAAGGTCGGCGGCCGGTCGGTGGGCGCGTATGCCGTGAACTACCCCGCCAATTTCGACTTCCTCGCGGCAGCCGACGGCGCCAACGACGCCAGCGCGCACATCCAGTACATGATCAACAACTGCCCCAACACCCGGTTGGTGCTCGGCGGCTATTCGCAGGGCGCAGCCGTGATCGACGTCATCAGCGCGGTGCCGATGCCGGTGCTGGGTTTCAACAACCCGCTGCCGGCGAACGTGCCCGACCACGTCGCAGCCATCGCCGCGTTCGGCAACCCGTCCGCGAAACTGGGGCTCCCGCTGACCGTCAGCCCGGTCTACGGCGGCAGGGCCATCGACCTGTGCAATGCCAATGACCCGATCTGCCAGACCGACGGGGAAAGCGTCGCGGCGCACCGGGCCTATCCGGGCGGGCCGACCAATCAGGCGGCGAACTTCGTCGCAGGTCTGCTGTGAGTAGCCGGCCTCATATTGACGCGAAGGTCCGCACTGTCATTTAGGATCGGCTAAGTGGGGATTGATCTTGACCCTCGCCGACGGGTCCGACGAGGTCTAATAGTCGCTTGTGCAGCGATTCTCGCTGCTACCGGTCTGATGGCGCCGGCCTTGGCACCGACCCGCGGCGCCATCCCGTCGGCAGCTGCGGCCTGCCCAGCGGTGGAGGTGATCTTCGCCCGCGGCCGACTGGAGTCGCCGGGCGTCGGTGTCCTGGGCAACGCGTTCGTCAACGCGCTGCGGTCGAAGACCAACAAGAACATCGCGGTTTATGCGGTCCGTTATCCCGCCGACAATCAGGTCGATGTCGGGGCCAACGACATGAGCGCCCACATCCAATCGATGATCAACAGTTGTCCCGATACGCGACTGGTGCTGGGCGGGTACTCGCTGGGCGCGGCGGTCACCGATGTCGTGCTGGCGGTGCCGTTCGAGTTCTTCGGGTTCGACAACCCGCTGCCACCCGGCGCGGATCAGCACATCGCCGCCGTCGCGCTGTTCGGTAACGGTGTCGCCTGGGTCGGCCCGATCACCAACTTCAACCCGATCTACCGCGACAGGACCATCGAGTTGTGTCACGGTGCCGATCCGATCTGCAATCCGGCCGATCCCGATACGTGGGAAGCGAACTGGCCCGCCCACCTCGCCAACGCGTACATCGGTGCCGGCATGGCGAATCAGGCCGCGGATTTCGTCGCTGGCCGCATCTAGTCGATGACGCGCAGGTCTCGTGTGACAGTGGTGCGCGCCTCCAGTTGATCGTCGGGCGGATAATCCACCCCGACCAACGTCAGGCCGTGCGCCGGCGCCGCCGCGAAATCACTGGACCGCTGAGTGACGGTCAACAGCCCTGCGCACCAGTCTGGTTCGCGTCGATGCTCGCCGACCGCCAGCAGCGCGCCGACCAGTGACCTCACCATCGACCAGCAGAACGCGTCGGCGCTGACGTAGGCGGTGACCCGGTCACCGTCCCTTTTCCAGTCCAGCCGCTGCAGGTCGCGAATCGTGGTGGCGCCCTCCCGCTGTCGGCAGAAGGCGGCGAAGTCGTGCAGTCCCACGAGATGTCGTGACGCCGCGGACATCGCGTCGACGTCCAGCGGTCGGGGCCATGCCGTCACGAACCGCGCCTCCTGAGGCTCGACACCGTACGGGGCGGTCGACAACCGGTAGACGTAGTGCCTGCGCAGCGCCGAGAATCGGGCGTCGAAACCCGGTGCCGCACGGCTGATGCCGAGGACCCGGACATCGGCGGGCAGGAACCGGGCAAGGCGACGCACCAGCGGCAGGAACTCGCTGTCCCCCTCGCGCGTCGTACGCGGGGACGCATTCGGCAGGGCGTCGGAAGGAACGTCGACGTGCGCCACCTGAGCCGTCGCATGCACGCCCGCGTCGGTGCGTCCGGCCGCCCGCAATTGAACAGGCACGCGAAACACCGTCGACAGTGCGTCGTCGAGAATGCCCGCGACGGTCCGCTGCCCGGCCTGTAGTGCCCACCCGGCGAATTCGGTTCCGTCGTAAGCGATATCGAGCCGAAGACGAACAAACCCGCCACCGGAATCGATGGCGGGCCCGTTCATGGCTTCGCTACTTGGCGTCGTCGGCCTCAGCTTCGGCCTCCGCGGTCTGAGCGTCCTCGATGGCCGCGTCTTCCGCTTTGACCTCCTCGACCGACTCCGCAACCTCGGCCGGAGCGTCCTCCACCACAGCGTCCTCGGCAGCAGCGTCCTCGGCAACAGGCTCGGCCTTGGCAGGCGCGGCCTTCTTCGAGGCGGCGGCGCGACGCGCCCTGTTGGCCTCGTCGGTCACCGTCTTCTCCCGCACCAGTTCGATGACCGCCATCGGGGCGTTGTCGCCCTTGCGGTTCTCGACCTTGATGATGCGGGTGTAGCCGCCGTTACGGTCGGCGTAGAACGGCCCGATTTCGGCGAACAGGGCGTGCACCACGTCCTTGTCGCGGATCTTCTTCATCACCTCACGCCGGTTGTGCAGCGCACCCTTCTTGGCGTGGGTGATCAGCTTCTCCGCATAGGGCCGCAAGGCCCGAGCCTTGGGCTCGGTCGTCTTGATCCGGCCGTGCTCGAACAGCGACGTGGCCAGGTTGGCCAGAATCGCCTTCTGGTGCGAGGACGACCCGCCGAGGCGAGGGCCCTTGGTGGGCTTAGGCATTTTGAACCTCAGGCATTGCGACTTCTCCTATGTGGGGCCGACCCCCGTATCAGGTAGGGCCGGGACGGATTACTTCTTAGAGCTGTTCAGTTTCGGCGTAGTCCTGGTTGTCGTCCAGGTCGTAGCCGGCGTCACTGTTCCAGGTGCCGGTGGCAACGTCGTAACCGGCGACCTCGGACGGATCGAAGGTGGCCGGGCTGTCCTTCAGCGAGAGACCCAGCTGATGCAGCTTGATCTTCACCTCGTCGATGGACTTCTGGCCGAAGTTGCGGATGTCCAGCAGATCGGACTCCGTGCGGGCCACGAGCTCGCCCACCGTGTGCACACCCTCGCGCTTGAGGCAGTTGTACGACCGCACCGTGAGGTCCAGATCGTCGATCGGCAGCGCGAAGCTGGCGATGTGATCCGCCTCGGCAGGCGACGGGCCGATCTCGATGCCCTCGGCTTCGACGTTGAGTTCGCGTGCCAGACCGAACAATTCGACCAGCGTCTTACCCGCCGACGCCAGCGCGTCCCGAGCGGTGATCGAACTCTTGGTCTCGACGTCGAGGATCAGCTTGTCGAAGTCGGTGCGCTGCTCGACGCGGGTGGCCTCCACCTTGTAGGTGACCTTCAGCACCGGCGAGTAGATGGAATCGACTGGGATGCGGCCGATTTCGGCACCCGACGCCTTGTTCTGCACGGCTGGCACGTAGCCGCGGCCGCGCTCGACGACCAGCTCGACCTCGAGCTTGCCCTTGTCGTTCAGCGTCGCGATGTGCATCTCGGGGTTGTGCACCGTCACACCGGCAGGCGGAACGATGTCACCCGCGGTGACCTCACCCGGGCCCTGCTTACGCAGGTACATGGTGACCGGCTCGTCCTCCTCGGACGACACGACCAGACCCTTGAGGTTCAGGATGATGTCGGTGACGTCTTCCTTGACCCCGGGGACGGTGGTGAACTCGTGCAGCACACCGTCGATGCGAATGCTGGTGACCGCCGCGCCCGGGATGGACGACAGCAGCGTGCGCCGAAGCGAATTGCCAAGCGTGTAACCGAATCCGGGCTCCAGCGGCTCGATGACGAACTGCGACCGGTTCTCGGACTTGACCTCTTCGGACAGGGTGGGTCGCTGAGAAATCAGCATTTTCTTCTTCTCCTCCTCGGCACCCGCTATTTGATGCCGTTTGGGTTCTCCCGCGGCGGTTACCGCGAAAGAAGTCTTACTTCGAGTACAGCTCGACGATCAGCTGCTCCTGCAGCGGGATATCGATCTGCGCGCGCTCCGGCAACTGGTGCACCAGGATCCGCTGACGCTCGCCGACCACCTGCAGCCAGCCTGGGATCGGACGGTCGCCCGCGGTCTCGCGTGCGACTTCGAACGGCAACGTGTTCAGCGACTTCGGCTTGACGTCGATGATGTCGTACTGCGACACCCGGTAGCTCGGGATGTCCACCTTGACGCCGTTGACGGTGAAGTGGCCGTGGCTGACCAGCTGCCGCGCCATGCGACGCGTTCGGGCCAGGCCGGCACGGTAGATCACGTTGTCGAGCCGGCTCTCGAGGATGCGCAGCAGGTTGTCACCGGTCTTGCCGGGCAGCCGGTTGGCCTCTTCGTAGTAGCGGCGGAACTGCTTCTCCATCACGCCGTAGGAGAAGCGGGCCTTCTGCTTCTCCTGCAGCTGCTGGCGGTACTCGCTCTCCTTGACCCGCGCACGGCCGTGCTGACCGGGCGGGTAGGGGCGCTTCTCGAACGACTGATCGCCGCCGACCAGGTCGACGCCGAAGCGGCGCGACTTGCGGGTGGCGGGTCCCGTGTAACGAGCCATAAGTCAGATTCCTCCTAGACCCTGCGCCGCTTCGGCGGACGGCAACCGTTGTGCGGCTGCGGCGTGACGTCGGAAATGGCGCCGACCTCGAGGCCGGCGGCCTGCAGTGACCGGATGGCGGTCTCGCGGCCCGAACCCGGGCCCTTCACGAACACGTCGACCTTCTTCACGCCGTGCTCCTGCGCCTTGCGCGCAGCGTTCTCGGCGGCCAACTGTGCGGCGAACGGGGTCGACTTACGCGAACCCTTGAAGCCGACGTGACCCGACGACGCCCAGGCGATGACGTTGCCCTGCGGATCGGTGATCGACACGATCGTGTTGTTGAACGTGCTCTTGATGTGCGCGGCGCCGTGCGGGACGTTCTTCTTTTCCCTGCGGCGGGTCTTCTGCCCCTTCTTCGCCGCGGCACCCTTTTTTGCTGGTGGCATTTGCTTACCTGGCCTTCTTCTTGCCGGCGATGGTGCGCTTCGGGCCCTTGCGGGTGCGCGCATTGGTCTTGGTCCGCTGGCCGCGCACCGGCAGGCCACGGCGGTGCCGCAGGCCCTGGTAGCAGCCGATCTCGATCTTGCGGCGAATGTCGGCCTGCACCTCGCGGCGCAGATCGCCCTCGACCTTGAGGTTGGCTTCGATGTAGTCGCGCAACTGGGTGACCTGATCGTCGGTCAGGTCCTTGGTGCGCAGGTTCCGGTCAATGCCGGTGGCTTCCAGGATCTCCTGGGAGCGGGTACGGCCGATGCCGTAGATGTAGGTCAGCGCGATCTCCATGCGCTTATCGCGCGGAAGATCGACGCCCACGAGACGTGCCATCAGGCGGTGTTCCTTCTTCTATGCGGAGGTCTGGTCCCAGTCCGTTCCCTCGTAGTGGGGTCCGGCCTCCGTGCCGGACGTGATTGAGCGGCGCTGATTCGTCTTTTTGGCGCTGACGCGCCGGGCAACTCAGTGGTACTGGGGTTTCATCATTCAGTTGTCGGCAGCTTGCGCTGATCAGCCTTGGCGCTGCTTGTGGCGCGGATCTGAGCAGATCACCATGACCCGCCCATGCCGACGGATCACCCTGCACTTGTCGCATATGGGCTTGACGCTCGGGTTCACCTTCACGGCTGTCGTCGATCCTTCTCGTTCTGTCGTCTTACTTGTACCGGTAAACAATGCGGCCCCGGGACAGGTCGTAGGGAGACAACTCCACCACGACGCGATCCTCGGGCAGGATGCGGATGTAGTGCTGCCGCATCTTGCCGCTGATGTGGGCGAGCACCTTGTGACCGTTCTCCAGCTCAATGCGGAACATCGCATTGGGCAGAGGTTCGACCACGCGGCCCTCGACCTCGATGGCACCGTCTTTCTTGGCCATTATGTTTCGGAGATCCTCCGTGTCCCTGTAGATCGTTGGCGCCGGCGTCGGCGCAGCTTTCGTCCGACTACAAAACGTGGGCCTGTAGCCAGAAATTCCAGCTTGTCGAGGACAGAGAGCACGCAGGAGCCGGCGCGGAAACCGCACCGTCGATCTATGATACCCGTTCGGCGGCGTGCCCCAAAATCGCTGAAGGCCCAGGCCAGCGGGGCCATCCTAGGCTGATAACCGCTGGACGACGGGAGCATACTGATAACCGATGACTGCACCGGTCTCTACGCCCCGTAAACCCGTCTTGCTGACAGTCGACGACGACCCCGCTGTATCGCGTGCCGTCGCGCGCGACCTGCGCCGCCACTACGGCGATCGTTACCGGATCGTGCGCGCCGAAACGGGCCTGGACGCCCTGGAAACCCTCAACGAGCTCAAGCTGCGCGGCGACACCGTCGCCGTGTTCGTCGCCGACTACCGGATGCCGCAGATGAGCGGCATCGAGTTCCTCGAAGAGGCGATGGATATTTACCCACTCGCCCGCCGCGTGCTGCTGACCGCGTACGCCGACACCCACGCCGCCATCGACGCGATCAACGTCGTCGACCTGGACCACTACCTGCTCAAGCCGTGGGATCCGCCGGAAGAGAAGCTGTACCCGGTGATCGACGGCCTGCTCGAGGCCTGGCACGCCACCGGCGACCGCGCGATCCCGCACACCAAGGTGATCGGCCACCGCTGGAACGAGCGGTCCTGGGAGGTGCGCCAGTTCCTGGCCCGTAACCAGCACTCGTTCCGCTCGTTCAACGCCGACGAACCCAAAGGCAAACAGCTGCTGGACGCGGCGGGCCTGGACGGCTTCCAGCTTCCCGTCGTGATCACCGAGCAGGGCGAGACACTCGTCGAACCGACCGACGCCGAACTCGCGGGCATGCTCGGCCTGTCCACCACCCCGTCGCTGGAGATGTACGAACTCGCGGTCATCGGCGGCGGCCCCGCAGGTTTGGCGGCCGCGGTGTACGGCGCCTCGGAAGGCCTGAAGACCGTGCTCATCGAGGAGACCACCACCGGCGGGCAGGCCGGCCGCAGCTCCAGGATCGAGAACTACCTCGGTTTCGAGATGGGCATCTCGGGTGCGGAGTTGACGACGTCGGCGCGCAGGCAGGCCGAGCGCTTCGGCGCCGAGGTCATCACCACCCGCAAAGCCGTCGCGCTGCACGCCGGCGACAGCGGCACTGCGCGCACCATCGAGTTCGCCGACGGCAGCACCATCGCCGCGCAGGCCGTCATCCTGGCCACCGGCGTCTCCTACCGCCAGCTGCAGGGCGTCCGAGGTTGTTGGGACGACCCGGACGACGGCGCCTGCAACTACATCGGCCGCGGGGTGTTCTACGGCGCATCGGTGTCCGATTCCAGCGAGTGCGAGGGCGAGGACGTCTACATCGTCGGCGGCGCCAACTCGGCGGGCCAGGCGGCGATGTTCATGTCGAAGACCGCGAAACACGTGACGATGCTGGTGCGTGGCCCGTCGCTGGAGGCGTCGATGTCCTACTACCTCATCCAGCAGATCGAGAGGAATGACAAGATCTCGGTCCGGGTATGCACCGAGGTCGTCGACACCATCGGTGAGGACGACCACCTGACCGGCCTGGTGTTGCACAACAAGCAGAGCGGCGAGAAGGAAACAGTCAACGCCGACCGGCTGTGCTGCTTCATCGGCGCCGAGCCGCGCACCGACTGGCTCGACGTGGTGGCCAAGGACGACCACGGTTTCATCCTGTCCGGTCCGGACCTCAAGGACGTCTCCGGGTGGACGCTGGATCGCCCGCCGCACCATTTGGAAACAAGTGTGCCGGGTGTGTTTGTTGCAGGTGATGTGCGAGCCGAATCCGCCAAGCGGGTGGCAGCAGCCGTCGGCGAAGGGTCGATGGCGGTGATGTTGGTGCACCGCTACCTAGCGGAAACTTAGGAAGAAGTCGACATGGGCGAGACCGGAAGCAAATGCCTGCCTGACGAGCTGCGGACGCTGTTCCTGTTCGAGGCTTTGACCGACGACCAGCTGCAGATGCTGTGCGAAAACGGCCATATCGAGTCTTTCGAGCCCGGCCCGATCGTCGTCGAAGGCGAACCGGCCACCTGCTTCTACGTTCTGCTCGACGGCGAGCTGATCATGTCCAAGCGGTCCGCAGGTATGGACATCGTGACGGGCCGGACGTCGCAGCGCGGCGTCTACTGCGGTGCGTGGTCGGCGTATGTGCCCGCCGAGGAACACCTCTACGAGGCCTCGGTGCGGGTGACCAAGCCGTCGCGGTTCTTCGTGCTCGACGCCGAAGCGTTCGCCACCTTCATGCGCAGCCAGTTCCCGATGGCGGTGCATCTGCTCGAGGGGCACATGGTCGGCGGCCTGCGCCAGCGCCAGATCATCGGACAGCGGGAGAAGCTGCTCGCGTTGGGCACCATCACCGCGGGCCTCACCCACCAGCTCAACAATCCGGCCGCCGCCATCTCCCGCGACGTATCCGACCTGCGCGAGAACGTCGGCAAGATGCGTCACAAGCTGTCGATGCTCGCCGACGGCAAGTTCACCCCCGAGGCGCTGCGGGTGCTGGTGTCCATCCAGGACGAGGTGGCCGAGCAGGTGGCCAAGGCCAAGACGCACGAACTCAGTCCGCTGGAGACCTCCGACCGCGAGGACGAGATCGGCGACTGGCTGGAGGACCACGGCATCGCCAGCGGGTGGGATTATGCGCCGACGTTCGTCGAGGCCGGCCTGGACATCGACTGGCTGGAACGCGTCGAGGCGTCGATTGACGATGTCGACTGCTCAGCCACGCTGCAAAGCGCGATCGGCTGGCTGAAATACACCATCGACACCGAACTCTCGGTGAATCGGATCGCCGAGGCGAGCAAGCGGATCTCGGCGCTGCTGGCGGGCACCAAGCAGTACTCGCAGATGGACAGGGCGCCGTATCAGTCGGCCGACATCCACGATCTGTTGAAGAGCACGCTGATGATGTTCGGCGAGAAGATCAACAACAAAGAGGGCCCGATCAAATGCGTCAAGGACCTCGACAGGTCGCTGCCCGAATTGCTCTGCTACCCAGGCGATCTCAACCAGGTCTGGACGAACATCATCGACAACGCGATTCAGGCGATGGATGGCCACGGCACGCTGACGCTGCGAACCGCGCGCGAGGGCGACGACATGATCCGCGTCGAGATCGGCGACGACGGCCCCGGCATCCCCGAGGACATCATCGACCGCATCTTCACTCCGTTCTTCACCACCAAGCCGTTCGGCGAAGGCACCGGCCTCGGCCTCGACCTGGCGTGGCGCATCGTGGTGGAAAAGCATCACGGCAATCTGCGCGTGGAATCAAAGCCCGGCGAGACCAAGTTCATCGTGACGCTGCCACTGCAGGCGCCCGCACCCGAACTTCCGACACCGACGGAGCTTCCTGCCGGACTGGAATAGCGGCGACCCGGTCGAAGTTAACCCGACCATGACGAAGCCCAATCTCGGTCCCTACGGCGTATTCGGCCACCACCAGCTGTGGCAACAACTCAGTCCGACGCAACTCAAAGACATCGAAGCGCTCGGCTACGGCGCGATCTGGGCGGGCGGGTCGCCCGCCGCCGAGTTGGCCTGGGTGGAGCCACTTCTGGAACCGACCACCACGCTGCAGGTCGCCACGGGCATCGTGAACATCTGGACGGCCGACGCAGGTCCGGTCGCCGAGTCCTACCACCGCATCGACGCCGCCTACCCGGGCCGCTTCCTGTTGGGTATCGGCGTCGGCCACCCCGAGGCGGGCCACGAGTACCGCAAGCCCTACGACGCGCTGGTGGAGTACCTGGACAAGCTCGACGAGCACGGCGTTCCAAAAGACCGCCGGGTCGTCGCGGCGTTGGGACCCCGGGTGCTCAAGCTGTCCGCGCGCCGCGCCGCGGGCCCGCACCCCTATCTGACGACGCCCGAGCACACTGCGCAGGCCCGCGAACTCCTCGGCCCCGACGCGTTCATCGCGCCAGAGCACAAGGTCGTGCTGACCACCGACGCCGAAAAGGCGCGCGCCGTCGGCCGCAAGGCGCTCGAGATTTACCTCAACCTGACGAATTACCTCAACAGCTGGAAACGTCTCGGGTTCAGTGATGAAGAGGTCGCAAAACCGGGTAGTGACCGTCTGGTGGACGCGGTCGTCGCCTACGGCACGGTCGACGCGATCGCGGCGCGACTCAAGGAGCACGTGGACGCGGGCGCCGACCATGTGCCGGTGCAGGTGTTGACCTCGCCGGACAAGTTGGTGCCTGCGCTTGCCGAACTGGCCGGACCGCTCGGACTGAAGTAAGGGGAACTGGACATGACCGAACTCAAACCGGACCTCGGCCGCTACGGGGTGTGGACCTTCGGATCGCCGGGACCGGAGCAGGCCGCCGAGATCGAAAAGCTCGGCTACGGCGCACTGTGGGTCGGCGGTTCACCCAAGGGGGATCTGGCGTTCGTCGAGCCGATCCTGGAGCAGACGCAGACGCTGCAGGTGGCCACCGGCATCGTCAACATCTGGACGGCAGACGCCGGCGAGGTGGCCGAGTCGTATCACCGCATCGAGAAGGCGTTCCCTGGTCGCTTCCTGCTGGGCGTCGGGGTCGGCCACCCCGAACACACCCAGGAGTACCGCAAGCCATACGACGCGTTGGTGGAGTATCTCGACGTGTTGGACGCCAACAAGGTGCCGACCAGCCGCCGGGTGATCGCCGCGCTCGGCAAGAAGGTGCACGAGTTGGCTGCGAAGCGCAGCGCGGGCGCGCATCCGTACCTGACGACGCCGGAGCACACCGCGCTGGCGCGCGAATGGATAGGGCCGACAGTGTATTTGGCGCCCGAGCACAAGGTGGTGCTGACTAGCGATGCCGAGCAGGCCCGCGCGATTGGCCGCGAGACCGTGGACTTCTACCTGAGTCTGAGCAACTACCTCAACAACTGGAAGCGGCTCGGCTTCACCGACGAGGACATCGCAAAGCCGGGTAGCGACAAGCTGATCGATGCCGTGGTCGCGCACGGCAGCGCCGCCGACATCGCCAAGCGGCTGAACCAGCATCTGGACGCCGGCGCCGATTCGGTGTTGATCCAGGTGCTCGGCGGCCCGGACAAGCTGTTGGAAACGTTGACCGAACTGGCGGGACCACTCGGGCTGACACCGGCCCGCTAGGGCCTCAGGACTGTTCGGCCTGCAGCGAGGCGACGCGCGCCTCGAGTCTGGTGTTGTCGGCTTCCAAGGCCGCGTTGCGCGCTTCCAGTTCGAGGATGCGCGCGACGGCGGCCAGGTTGACCCCGTCGTCGGTGAGTTCGGTGATGCGGCGCAGCGTGGCGAGGTCCCGGTCGCTGTAGCGGCGCGTGCCTCCGTCGGTTCGGTGCGGGGTGAGCAGCCCGTGGCGCTCGTAGAGGCGCAGCGTCTGGGGGCCGAGACCGGACAATTCCGCGGTGACCGAGATGCTGTACACCGCGCGCACCGACCTGCCGTCCGTCGACTCAGTCATGCCCAGAACTCTCCTTGCCAAGATTTCTCGTCAGTGCTATCACAAATCTATAGCAATAGACATAGATCTGGCGCATTTGACGTAGGAGGTGGACAAGATGTTGATGCGCACGGACCCATTCCGCGAATTCGATCGCTGGACGCAGCAGGTGCTCGGCACGGCACCGAGGCCCGCGGTCATGCCGACCCGCGCCGGGCGACGACACGGACATGGTTGCCGCTGAACGCCCGCATGGGGTGTTCAGTCAGGACGGCGTATTGCGGCTCACCATTCCGATTGCCGGACACGCCAAGCCTCGCCGCATCGAAGTCAGCCGCAGCGACGAAAAGGTGCCGATCACCGCTTGGTGGTCGTCGATGACCACCACCGCAACCGACTCAGGGGAGGTGATGCACTGAGGAGTACTTCGGACTCTCAGAACCGTTGTGCTAGAACAGTTCCCATTGTGACGGCGTCATCCGACGAGACGCACGCGAGCCAGCGATGATGGCACGGGGAACTGCTGGCACGTTGTCTCTTTGTCAGCGCGGAAACGTGGAAGCCATGGATGACGACGCCTTCGACCCGTACGCCGTGTTGGGCGTCCCGGTGACGGCGAGCCGCGAGCAGATCACTCGTGCCTACCGCCGCAAGCTGCGGGCGTTGCATCCGGACACCAGAGACGCGGCGCCGACGGATCCGGCCGCCGACGAACAGCTTCGGCGAATCATGGCCGCTTATGCCGCCCTGCGCACGCGGCCGGCCGATCGGACACCGCGTTCCGGCCCTGTCCGCATACCGGTCAGGCACGGCCGCCCACGCTGACGAAGCCCGCTAGGGTTCTACCCATGCGGTTGCTCGTCACCGGTGGCGCCGGTTTCATCGGCGCCAACTTCGTGCATGCGAGCGTGCGCGAGCACCCCGACATTCACCTGACGGTGCTCGACGCGTTGACCTACGCGGGTAGCCGCGAATCACTCGCGCAGGTCGAAGACGACATCCGCCTGGTCCAGGGCGACATCACCGATGCCGAGTTGGTGTCCAAGCTCGTCGCCGAGTCTGACGCCGTCGTGCACTTCGCCGCGGAGACGCACGTCGACAACGCGCTGGCCGATCCCGAGCCGTTCGTGCACACCAACGTCGTCGGCACCTTCACGATCCTGGAGGCGGTGCGCCACCACGGTGTCCGCCTGCACCACGTGTCGACCGACGAGGTGTACGGCGACCTGGAATTGGGTTCGGCGCAACGGTTTACCGAATCGACGCCGTACAACCCGTCCAGCCCGTACTCGTCGACAAAAGCAGGGGCCGACTTGCTGGTGCGCGCGTGGGTGCGGTCCTATGGGGTGGCTGCGACCATCTCGAACTGCTCCAACAACTACGGGCCATATCAGCACGTGGAGAAGTTCATCCCCCGGCAGATCACGAATGTGTTGTCCGGACGACGGCCCAAGTTGTACGGCACCGGCGCCAATGTCCGGGACTGGATCCATGTCGATGACCACAACAGCGCGGTCTGGCGAATCCTGACCGACGGCCAGATCGGCCGCACGTATCTGATTGGCGCAGAAGGGGAACGAGACAACCTGTCGGTGATGCAGACGATCCTGCGGTTGATGGGCCACGACCCCGCCGATTTCGACCACGTCACCGACCGCGCCGGGCATGACCTGCGGTACGCGATCGATCCGACACCGCTGTACTCCGAACTCGGCTGGAGCCCGAAGCACACCGACTTCGAGGAAGGCCTGCGGGCCACCATCGGCTGGTACCGCGACAACGAATCCTGGTGGCGGCCACTCAAAGACGCCGTCGAGGCCGGTTACGAGGAGCGGGGTCAGTGAAGGTTCGCGAACTGTCTGTCCCCGGCGCCTGGGAGATCACGCCGCAGGTGCACACCGACTCCCGGGGGCTGTTCTTCGAATGGTTCACCGACTCGGCGTTCACCGAGTTCGCGGGGCACCGTCTGGATCTGCGGCAGGCCAACTGCTCGGTGTCCGCGGCAGGTGTGCTGCGCGGGGTGCATTTCGCGCAGCTTCCACCGAGCCAGGCCAAATACGTGACCTGCCTGTCCGGATCGGTGTTCGACGTGGTGGTCGACATTCGGGTCGGCTCGCCCACCTTCGGCAAATGGGACGCCGTGGTGCTGGACACGCGCGAGCGTCGCTCGGTTTACCTGTCCGAGGGCCTGGGCCACGCGTTCCTCGCTCTCGAGGACGACTCCACGGTGATGTACCTGTGCTCGGCCGACTATGCGCCAGGCCGCGAGCACACCATCAATGCGCTCGACCCGGCGTTCGACATCGCGTGGCCTGCGGTCGATGGCGAACCGATCATGTCTGACCGCGACCGGGAGGCTCCGTCACTGGCGCAGGTGCAGGCCGCGGGTCTGCTTCCCACCTGGGACGACACCCGAAATTTCATCGCCGGCCTGCGACGATAAAAAACTTCCGGCCATTTTCGAAAAAGTGTGAAAGCACACTGCCGCGGTTGCTCCTACCCGCGAAGCCGCCCAGACCGGGGGCCAACCCCTTTGACGGGCAAGCCCCGCTGACCGCGACGAGGGGCCTTGCACACGCCGAGACGCTAATACTAGGATGTCCTAGTATTCAGCCGTTCGGGCGAGGGACTAACTCATGACCACACAGATTTCGCACTTCATCAATGGCAAGCGCACAGCAGGCCAGTCCACGCGCACCGCCGATGTGATGAACCCCAGCACCGGCGCCGTGCAGGCCAAGGTGCCGATGGCCTCGGCAGCCGACGTGGATGCCGCCGTCGCCGGCGCAGCCGAGGCGCAAAAAGAATGGGCGGCGTGGAATCCGCAGCGCCGGGCGCGCGTGATGATGCGCTTCATCGACCTGGTCAACCAGAACGTCGACGAGTTGGCCGAAACGCTGTCGCTCGAGCACGGCAAGACGGTCGCCGACTCCAAAGGCGATATCCAGCGCGGCATCGAGGTCATCGAGTTCGCGGTCGGCATCCCGCACCTGAGCAAGGGCGAGTACACCGAGGGCGCGGGCCCCGGCATCGATGTGTACTCGATGCGTCAGCCGCTCGGCGTCGTCGCGGGTATCACGCCGTTCAACTTCCCGGCGATGATCCCGCTATGGAAGGCGGGGCCAGCGCTGGCGTGTGGCAACGCATTCATCCTCAAGCCCAGCGAGCGTGACCCGTCAGTGCCGGTGCGGCTGGCGGAGTTGTTCCTCGAGGCGGGCCTGCCGCCGGGGGTGTTCCAGGTGGTGCACGGCGACAAGGAGGCCGTCGACGCGATCCTCGAGCATCCGGTCATCCAGGCCGTCGGCTTCGTCGGTAGCTCCGATATCGCGCAGTACATCTACTCCGGTGCGGCCGCCAACGGCAAGCGGGCGCAGTGCTTCGGCGGTGCGAAGAACCACATGATCGTGATGCCCGACGCCGACATGGACAACGCGGTCGACGCGTTGATCGGCGCGGGCTACGGCAGCGCCGGTGAGCGTTGCATGGCGATCAGCGTTGCCGTTCCGGTAGGCGAGCAGACCGCAGACCGGTTGCGCGCCAGGCTGATCGAGCGTGTGAACGGACTGCGCGTCGGCCACAGCCTCGACCCGAAGGCCGATTACGGCCCACTGGTCACCGAGGCCGCGCTGGCCCGAGTGAAGGACTACATCGCCCAGGGCATCGAGGCGGGCGCCGAGGCTGTCGTCGACGGGCGCGAACGTGCCAGCGACGACCTGCAATTCGGCGACGACAGCCTGGAGAACGGCTACTTCATCGGCCCGACGCTGTTCGACCATGTCACCCCCGACATGTCGATCTACACCGACGAGATCTTCGGGCCGGTGCTGTGCATCGTGCGGGCCAAGGACTACGAAGAGGCGCTGCGCCTGCCGACCGAGCACGAATACGGCAACGGTGTCGCGATTTTCACCCGCGACGGTGACACCGCGCGCGACTTCGTGTCCCGGGTGCAGGTCGGCATGGTCGGCGTGAACGTGCCCATTCCGGTGCCGGTGGCGTACCACACCTTCGGCGGTTGGAAGCGGTCCGGATTCGGCGACCTCAACCAGCACGGGCCGTCGTCGATCATGTTCTACACCAAGACCAAGACGGTGACGCAGCGCTGGCCGGCGGGCAGCCACGGCGCGGAGTTCGTCATCCCGACCATGAAGTAAATGGACTACTTCGGGCTGGACGACGACGAACGCGTGATCGCCGAGACGGCGGCCGCGTTCGCCGAGAAGCGCCTCGCGCCATACGCATTGGAGTGGGACGAGAAGCACCACTTCCCCACCGACGTGCTGCGTGAGGCCGCCGAACTCGGCATGGCGGTCATCTACTGTCGCGACGACGTTGGTGGCAGCGAGTTGCGCCGACTCGACGCGGTGCGCATCTTCGAGGAACTCGCGAAGGCCGATCCGACCATCGCGGCGTTCCTGTCCATTCACAACATGTGCGCGTGGATGGTCGACACGTTCGGCACCGATGCCCAGCGCAAAACCTGGGTGCCGCGGATGGCTTCGATGGAGGCCATCGCCTCCTACTGCCTGACCGAACCCGGCGCAGGATCCGATGCCAGTGCGTTGCGCACCAAGGCGGTCCGCGAAGGCGGCGACTACGTCATCGACGGCGTCAAGCAGTTCATCTCCGGCGCAGGCACATCTGACGTCTACGTGGTGATGGCCCGTACCGGCGCCGACGGTCCGCGCGGCATCTCTGCATTCGTCGTCGAAAAGGGAACGCCCGGACTGAGTTTCGGCGCCGACGAGCAGAAGATGGGTTGGAACGCCCAACCGACGGCGCAGGTCGTCTTCGAAGGCGTGCGGGTACCCGCGGACGCAATGCTCGGTGGCGCCGAGGGTGAGGGCACCGGGTTCGGTATCGCGATGAACGGGCTCAACGGCGGTCGGATCAACATCGCCGCCTGTTCGCTCGGCGGCGCCCAGGCCGCGTATGACAAGGCGTCGAGCTATCTGGCGGACCGCCAGGCATTCGGCGGCTCGCTGCTCGACGAACCCACCATCAGGTTCACCCTGGCCGACATGGCCACCGCGTTGCAGACGTCGCGCACCTTGTTGTGGCGCGCGGCGACCGCGTTGGACAACAACCACCCGGAGAAGGTCGAGTTGTGCGCGATGGCCAAGCGCTATGTCACCGACTCCTGCTTCGACGTGGCCGACCAGGCGCTGCAGTTGCACGGCGGCTACGGCTATCTGCGTGAGTATGGATTGGAGAAGATCGTCCGCGATCTTCGTGTGCACCGAATCCTCGAGGGAACCAACGAAATCATGCGTGTGGTCATCGGCCGGGCCGCGGCGGCCCGGGCCCGCGCGTCCGCGTAAGGAGAAGCATGAACATCGCGTTCTTGGGGTTGGGCCACATGGGCGGCCCGATGGCGGCGAACCTCGTCGCGGCCGGGCACACCGTGCGTGCGTTCGATCCGGTGGCCGCGCTCAAGGATGCCGCCGCCGACACGGGCGCGCAGGTCTTCGACAGCGGCGCCGAGGCGGTAGCGGAGGCCGACGTGGTAATCACGTCGTTGCCCAACGGCGCCGTCGTGAAGGCGGTGTACGCCGAGGTGCTGTCCGCCCCCCGTGAGGGTGCGCTGTTCATCGATACGTCGACCATCTCCGTTGACGATGCCCGCGAGATTCACAAGCAGGCGACCGACCGCGGCCTGGCCCAACTCGACGCGCCGGTCTCCGGCGGCGTGAAGGGCGCGACGGCGGGGACGCTGGCGTTCATGGTCGGCGGTGAGGACGAGGCCGTGGAGCGGGCACGGCCCGTGCTGGAGCCGTTGGCGGGCAAGATCATTCACTGTGGGGCATCGGGCACGGGCCAGGCCGCCAAGCTGTGCAACAACATGGTGCTGGCTGTGCAGCAGATCGTGGCGGGCGAAGCGTTCGTGCTGGCGGAGAAGTTGGGGCTGTCCGCGCAGTCGCTGTTCGACGTGATCACCGGCGCGACGGGCAACTGCTGGGCCATTCACACCAATTGCCCTGTGCCGGGGCCGGTTCCGACGTCACCGGCAAACAACGACTTCAAGCCAGGCTTCGCGACCGCGTTGATGAACAAGGACATCGGGTTGGCCATGGACGCGGTGAAGTCGACCGGTTCGGCGGCGCCGCTCGGCAGCCACGCCGCCGAGATCTACGCCAAGTTCGCCGAAGACCATGCGGACAAGGACTTCAGCGCCGTCATCGAAATGATCCGCGGCGGTTAGAACGGCGCGGCCTCTTGGTTGCGCGCACGTTCGGCCTTGACCCATGCCGCGTATTCGGCGGCGCGGGTGCGACGCCGTCTGGGCATCATCAGCGTGCGGTCACCGGTGTTCGGCACCGCAGTCGACGGCGGAGGCAGGTCGGCGGTCGTGATGTCCCACGTCTCGAAGAACAATCGGCTGCCAGGTTTGGTGACGTACTCCCTGCCGCTGGGCGAAATCCATATCACCGTCCCGTCAGGCAACTGAATGTCATGCCATCCGCCGAATGTCTTCATCAGATGGTTGGTTCGACACAGGCACTTGAGGTTCGACGCGTGCGTCGGCCCGATCGGATAGGGGATGGTGTGGTCGATGTCGCAACGATCCGCCGGTACATCGCAGCCGGGTGCGCGGCAGTACAGATCTCGCATCCGGACGAATTCGGCTAACTCTGCCGACGGTCGATAATGCGGTTCCGGCTCCTCGCTGGGCATGGAGATCGGCCGAACCTTGGCGCCGTCGCGGACCAGCTGCGCCAGCACCGACGTGGGTACCACGCCCTCCCCGACGATCAGTGCCGGCGGCGGTGCCGGTGACGCAGTGGTCTTTTCCTGCTTAGCGCCACTTATCGCAGTCGCCGCTTCCACCGTTGACTGTTCCGCCAAGACCCGTATCACAACGTTGGAGGAACTCGGTACGTCACGTGCTGGGCATGTCTGAGAACCGCATTGGCACGACAGATGTGAATTGCCGGTGAGGATGGCGCCCGCCGCATCCGCTCGGCGCTCCCCCATGGAGCGCGGATCGTTTTCACAGACTCCCTGAATCATCTCTGCGACACGGCGCTTGAGCACCGCCGCGTCCGGTTTCAACAGCCGACCCCACACCGAGGTGGTTTCGGCCGGATCGTCGAGATCTCCGACCACGAAGTCCCTGCTGCGCGTGGACGATTCCGAGCGGCGCACGGCCGCAGGATCGAATCGGAAGATCCACGCGTCGATCGCCTTGTCGAGTCGCTCCTCCGAGAGCGGGCCCCATCTGGTAGCTCCCTCGGCAACGGCGGCGTCGATGAGAGCCAACGCATCGGGGTCTTCGACCAGTTGGGTGCGCCACGTGATCGCGGAAACCACACGTGAACTGACCGTGCCCTGCGCATACAGCGCCGCGAGACGAGGCAGACGGTCACGCAGTGCGACCGCGATGCGCATCTGCGCCGACGCGCGGCGATGCCCCACCGTCATGGCCGCCGCGACCTCGGCGGCCGCTGACGCCCAGCCGTCGAACGCCCACTTCGCCTGCTCGTCGTCATCATCGACTCGGCGACGGGCGAGTTCGGCGATGGCAGCCAGCCGACGAGCGCCGGCGGCAGCTTCCGCGCGCGTACCCTCCTCGATGGCGGCGACGACCGTCGCGTCATCCGCCTTCGAGAATTCCGAGTCGAACATAGTTTCGATTATGCCCGTCGCGCCGACGGGCGGGACAATTATCCACAAGCGCGGATTCATCCACAGATTTGGCACCGCAACGCGTTTGGGCTTGACACGGCGGGCAAGGAATAAATTTCCAACGGCTGCTACTTGTCGCGTAGATGAGCTTCCCCGTACGCGTCGCCGTCCAAATTCAGCCCGCTGACACGCCTGACTACGCCACCTGGCGGCAGGCTGTCCTTGATGCCGAAAACATCGGAGTCGATGTCATCTTCGGCTACGACCACTTCCATGCGCCGTTCATCGAGTCGATCGCCGACGCGAAACCGGTCCTGGCCGAGGTGCAGCCCGACGTGAACAACTTCGAGGGCTGGACCGCGCTGGCGTCCTGGGGCGAGATCACCACACGCGCCGAACTCGGCCTGCTCGTGGCCGGCATGGGCTACCGCAACCCCGATCTGCTTGCCGACATGGCGCGCACGGTCGACCACATCAGCGGCGGGCGCTCCATCCTCGGCGTCGGGGCCGGCTGGTACGAGAAGGACTACACCACTTACGGTTTCGACTTCGGAACGGTCAAATCGCGGGCGGACCTCTTCGACGAGGGGTTGCTGCGCATCGAGCGCCGGTTCGAGCAGCTGCAGCCCGCACCGCTGCGCAAGATCCCGATCCTGATCGGCGGCTCCGGACCCAAGCGGACCTTGCCCGCCGTCGCACGCCACGCCGACATCTGGCACACCTTCCTGCCCATCGACTCCTACCGCGAGGCCAGCGCACGCGTCGCCGAATTGGCCGCCGGATTCGGCCGCGCCGACAGCGACATCGAACGCTCGACGCTGTGGACCGATCCACAGTCGGCCGACGCTTTCCTGTCCGCCGGCGCCACGTTGTTCCACACCGAAATCCGCGCGTCGGAGGGTAAGTACGACCTCAGCACGGTGGAGAAACTGGTCGACTGGCGCGACACGAAGCGCTGAGCCAACCGTTCAGCGCTGCGGCCGCGCGCCAAGCACGTCGCGAAACAGAGCCTGGCGCAGGCCGACGCGCCAGGCCATCCATAGGCGCGATCTGACGAGCCGAACACGAATGTGGCCGTCGGCTTGCCGAATCCGAGCGAGTACGACGTATCGAAAATGCATGACCTTGTCGCGCAGTCCCCGGGTCGGCGACACCGCGGGACCTTCCAGTGCTTCTCGGACGGCGGAGCTCAGGCCCAGCTCGGGTCCTCCCGTCGCAGCGCTGCCATACAGCTTCGCGACCGCCCGCGCGCTTCCCGTTCCGTTCACGCCGGGCATCTCGAGCACTCGCAACTCGTCTTGGTTCAACTCGACCCGGTCCCGGACGCCGGCCGCGAGGACTGAAGCACCCGCGGTCAAGCTGAACGGGCTGAGGAACGCGGCCGCTAGCCGGCGCGGCACCGTCGTAAAACCCTGTAACAGATCACGTTTGGTGAACGGGTGCAAGTGCGCGACGCGGTCACGGTCCACCGAGGCAGGCAACCCGATATAGAAGTCCACCCCGAGTGGCGTCGCGATCTCATCGGCGAAGTACCGGCCGAGGGTGCGCCCCTCGGGGTCCGCATGCCTGAGGAGCTTGAGCAGCGATCCTGTTCGACAGCCTTTCGGGATCGGCTATATCAGCAAGCGTGAGCGGCGGCTTGATGACGGGCAGGCCTGCCTGGTGACCAAGCAACTGCCGCACCGTGACGTCGCCCTTGCCTGCCTGTGCGAACTCCGGCCAGTAGTCGGCCACCTTCGCGTCGTAGTCGATCAGGCCACGGGACGCGGCGACCGCCAAGGCAAGGGCAGCAACGCCTTTCGTGGTGGAAAAGACGGTGACGATGGTGTCGTTCTGCCACGGTGTCCGAGTGTCGCGGTTGCGCTAGCCACCCCAACAGACCGGCACCGTAACCCTCGTCCACGTCGCCGCCGACCAGGTCAGGCGGAATTGTGATGCGGGCCCCCACATCCGGCGATGTTAGCTACGCCAACACCGGCATGGATGGAAACGAACAGGTCAGCGCTGCGGCCGTACCCCGAGCACGTCGCGAAAAAGGGCTTGCCGCAGGTCGAGTTCACGCGGATCACTGAACGGATACACGTTCATCCGGTTCATCAGGTAGGCGAACCCGACTCCGGTATCCGGGTCAGCGAACGCGAAAGATCCTCCCGCGCCGGGTGTTCCGAACGCGGTGCTCGACGACCCGAACACCCACTCCGACGTCGGCTTGTTGAAACCCAGCACGTACGACGTGTCGGCCCAGCCCACGAAGTCGCGGGCCCCGCCGGTGGGCATCTCCGCGGGCCGCTTCAACGCGTCGACCACGCGGGGGGTCAGCCCCAACTCCGCCCCGCCGGTCGCGGCGACGCCGTACAGCTTGGCAAGCGACCGAGCGGTGCCGGTGCCGTTGCCTGCCGGTATCTCCAGCGCGCGTATCTCGTCGCTGTTGATGTCGACGTCCTCGTAGCCCTCGGCGAGCGCGATGGCCCGCTTACCCAGGCCGAACGGGTTCACCAATGCGAACACCTGACGCGGCGACAACTTCACCAGTTGCCGCAGCGCCGTGATCTTTCTGGGTGTGACCATGTCGGCCACCCGGTCGCGGCCGATGTCGGACGGCAATCCGATGTAGAAGTCCAACTCGTGAGGTTGCGCGATCTCCTGATCGAAGAATTGCCCGATGGTGCGGCCCTGCGCATCGGTCTGACGGATCAGTTCCGACGCATACCATCCGAACGTCAGCGCGTGATAGCCGTGGCGCGTGCCTGGTGACCACAGCGGGGCCTGTGCCGCGAGTTTCGCCGACATCGCAGCCGGGTTCGTGAGGTCGTCGAAGGTCAGCGGTGGATCGATGACGACGAGGCCGGCCTGGTGAGATAGCAACTGCCGCACGGTGATTGCGCCCTTGCCCGCCTGGGCGAAGTCCGGCCAGTAATCGGCGACTTTGGCGTCGTAGTCGATCAGCCCACGCGATGCCGCCAATGCGACAGTCAGCGCGGAGACACCCTTGGTCGCCGAGAACACCGTGACCAGGGTGTCGCGCTCCCACGGCGCCGTCGCGGTCGTGTCGCGGTAGCCGCCCCACAGGTCGACGACCTTACGACCGTCTCGGAACACCGCGACCGCGGCGCCCAATTCGCGACCGCTCTGCAGGTTGCGGCGGAACGCGTCGGCGACTTTCCCGTAGCCCTCTTCGGCGTCACCACCGATGAGTCCGGGTGAGATCTTGAGTTTGGCAGCCATATGAGCGCGAATAGTAATCGCGCCGGCTGTGCGCGCGCTTTTGCGAAGCTATGCAGCGGACTTCTTGTGAGCGGCCCACCAGCTGCCGTGCAGGCGTTGGCATTCCGCGACGGACAGTGGCGAGTCGCCGCTGTAGTCGCTGCGGACCGCGACCGCCGCAGGAATGTCCGGGGTGCCGTCGCCGGTGATCACGACCGTGGCCAGGCCCGCGCACCCCGCAGAGCGCAGCCCCGATGCCGAGCCGGTGACGGCCAACGCGTTCTCGGCGGATATCCCGAGCTCCCACAGCGCACTCTGGAACGCCTCACGGTCCGGCACCGGTTTCTTCACGTCGTCGGCGGTCACCACCGTCTCCACCAGCCCGTCGCCCACGAGTTGCCGGATCAGCGGCTGCGCCCAGCTACGTGCACCGTTGGCGACGACGCCCACCCAGACACCCGCCGCGAATGCGTCCATCACGAGGTCGACGAGGCCCGGCCGGGGCGCCAGGTCGGCGTCGTGAATCAACTCGTCGAACATGATCGTCTTGGTCGCGTAGATCTCGTCGGCGAGCAGCTCGGTCAACACGTCGCACTCGGTCGCGATGCCGCGCTTGCGAAGCTCCGCCGACACGCGCTGCCGCTCGTCGGGAAGGGCCAGCAGCTGCCGGTAGCGGCCCACCGACCAGGCGACGTCAAGGCCATGCGCCGCGAACGCGGCGTTGAACGCCATGCGGTGACCGTCGCATTCAATGTCGGTCAGGGCGTCGAGGTCAAAGATCACGGCGCGCAGCGGATACACCGCACTTCGCGCGGGCGCGCTGGCATCCCACCAGAAGCGACCCGCGCGCCATGATTTCTCCTGCGTCAGAGGCATGCAGATAGGGTGGCCCACATCACAGGCGTCGGTCCTCCCCCAATTGGGGGATCGGGCAGGCCAAGTTGTTCTACCTCAGGAAAAATCCCAGCTCTAAGGTGGTGCCATGACGTCCAACGGGGCTCCCGTCCGGCTTGTGCTGGTCGACGACCACGAAATGGTCATCGAGGGTCTCAAGGCGATGCTCGCGGCGTTCTCCGACCGGGTCGAGGTGGTCGGCCAGGCCGTCGGTGCTGAGCGGGCGCTCAGCGTCATCCAGGAACTCGACCCCGACATCGTGCTGTGCGACGTGCGCATGCAGGGTGCCAGCGGTCTGGACCTGTGCCTGGAGCTTCGCGAGAGCGATCCGGACCGCAAGGTCGTGATGCTGTCGGTGTACGACGACGAGCAGTACCTGTTCCAGGCGTTGCGCGTCGGCGCATCGGGTTACCTGCTCAAGAGCATCAGCAGCGACGAACTGGTGCGCCAACTCGAGTTCGTACACAGCGGCGAGACCGCGATCGATCCGGGGATGGCGGCGCGGGCCGTCGACACCGCGGCGAGACTGCAGCGCGACGAGTTCTGGCCGGGTGCCCGCCAAGGCCTGACCCAGCGCGAGAGCGAGATCCTCTCGTTCGTCGTCAACGGCCTGTCCAACCGGGCCATCGCCGCCAAGTTGGTGATCGGCGACGAGACCGTGAAGTCGCACCTGCGGTCGATCTACCGCAAGCTCGGCGTCAGCGACCGCACCGGCGCCGTCGCGACCGCACTGCGCGAGGGGATCTACCAGTGAAACCTCGGCCGCCCAACGCCGTTCGCGATCTCGTCGATGCCGACCGCGAACTCGCCCTGCTGCGCGAACTGATCCAGGCCGCGTCGAAGGGACCCGGCGTCGAACCGCTGGCCGCCGCCGCGGCGAGGATGATCACCGCCGCCACCGCAAGCGACGTCTGCTTCGTGCACGTGCTCGACGACAGCGACCGGTCGCTGACGCTGGCCGGGGCGACGCCGCCGTTCGACGCGGCGGTCGGCCAGGTGCGGCTGCCGCTGGGGCAGGGCATTTCGGGGTGGGTGGCCAGTCACCGCGAGCCGGTGGTGATCAGTCACGACAAGGAAGCCGACCCGCGGTACATGCCGTTCGAGTCGTTGCGCGGCAAGGACTTCACGTCGATGGTGTCGGTGCCGATGGAGACCGATCCCGGCGGGCTGGTCGGCGTGCTGAACGTGCACACCGTCGAACGGCGTGAGTTCACCGCACGCGACGTCGAACTGCTGCTGGTGATTGGCAGGCTGATCGCGGGCGCGCTGCATCAGGCCCGGTTGCACCGGCAGTTGGTGGCCAGAGAGCGCGCGCACGAGAACTTCGTCGAGCAGGTCATCGAGGCCCAGGAGATCGAGCGGCGCAGGCTCGCGGGCGACATCCACGACGGCATCTCGCAGCGTCTGGTCACCCTGTCCTACCGACTGGACGCGGCCACTCGAGCCGTTGACGACCCCGAGATGATGACCGAGCAGTTGACCAAGGCCCGCGAATTGGTCGACCTGACACTGCAGGAAGCGCGAGCCGCGATCAGCGGGCTGCGGCCGCCGGTCCTCGACGACCTCGGGTTGTCCGGCGGGCTGGCCAGCCTGGCCCGCTCGATCCCGCAGATCGACATCGAGGTCGACCTCGCCGACACCCGACTGCCTGACCACATCGAGTTGGCGCTGTACCGGATCGCGCAGGAATGCCTGCAGAACGTGGTCAAGCATGCCAACGCCAAGCGCACGCGGCTCACCTTCTTCGTCACCAGCGACACCGCCCGCCTCGAAATCGTCGACGACGGAGTCGGTTTCGACACCTTCGAGCATCCGCTTGGCGGCGATGAGATGGGCGGATACGGGCTGCTGTCGATGGCCGAACGCGCCGAGATCGTCGGCGGCAGGCTGAACATCCGGTCGCGGCCGGGATCGGGAACGGCTGTGACGGCGACGATTCCGCTACCCGCGCGCGACGAGTCGAGCGCGCGCTAGAAGTCGCCGGAATTGCGGCGCAGCGTCTCGATCGAATCCGCGAGCGCGCGGGACTGCTCGTCGGAAATGCCGATATCGGCGAACACCTCGTTGTTCAGCGTGACGGTGGCGTCCTCGACCGTCGAGCGGCCGAGGTCGGTGATCCGCACCAGGGTGGTGCGGCCGTCGGTGGGGTGGGGTATCCGCTCGACCAGCCCGTCGGCCTCCAGTCGTCGGATCGCGTGGGTGACGCTCGTGACGTGCACCTGCAACCGGTCGGAGGCCTTGGTGATCGGCAGCGCGCCTGAGCGGCTGAACGCCAGCAGCCGCAGCAGTTCGTAGCGCGAAAAACTCAAGTCATACGGCCGCAGGGCCGTCTCGACGCGGGCCAGCAGGATCTGATGGGCGCGCATCACCGACGTCACGGCGACCATGCCGTCTGCGACGTCGCCCCAACCCGCCCGTTCCCAATTGGCGCGCGCCAGCGCGATCGGATCACGTTCGTCGGATTCCGAGGGCACGCCCTTTCTTACCGCACGCAGGGGACCTCGGTCGGCAATTGGCACCGAGTGCGTCAGCCGGTGGCAGCCAAGGACGCCACCGCAGCCAGCACCGCACGGGTGGACTGTCGGTTGCCGACGGTGATCCGCACGCCGCCGTCGGCGTAATGACGTACCTGTAAGCCAGTCCCCTCGAACACCTCCCGCCAGGGCCGGCGCCACTTCGGCAGGTAGACGAAGTTCGCGTGCGCGTCGGCGCTGTACACGCCCATCGACCTCAGCCGCATCCGCAGGTGTCGCCGTTCCGATGCGATCACCCGGATACGTTGCCGTAGCTGGTTTTCCGCGTCGTAGGAGGCTGCCACCGCGACCAGGCTGGCGTTTCCGATGCCGAACGGGGCCTGCATCGCCCACAACCGGCGGGCCAGGTCCGCCGCGCAGAAGCCGTAGCCGACGCGTAGCCCGGCCAGTCCGTAAGCCTTCGAAAACGTACGCAGCACCACGACATTCGGGTACCGGTCCACCAACGCGGGCGCGTCGATCCGGTGCTCCGGCGACAGGAACTCCACGTAGGCCTCGTCGAGCAGCACGACCGTGTCGGCAGGGACTCGGCGCAGGAACCGCTCGACGTCCGCGGCAGGCTCGAAGGTCCCGGTCGGATTGTGCGGTCGGCAGACCACCACGACCCGGGCCTCGGCGGCGGCGTCGGCCATCGCGTCGAGGTCGTGATGGCCATGGGCATCCAGCGGCACGGTCACCGCATCCAACCGCGCCATCTTCGCGAAGATCGGGTAGCCGTCGAACGTCGGCGACGGCATCACGATCTTCTCGCCGGGACTGGTGACCGCCTGCAGCACTTGCAGGATCACCCCGGTGGCTCCCGCGCCGATCACCACCTGCTCATCGCGCACGCCGACCCGCCCCGCGATCAGGGACCGCAACTTCTCGGGCAGGAACTCCGGATACCGGTTGGCCGCGTCGATCGACGCGATCAGCGCCGAGCGCACCGTTGGCAATGGCGGAAACGGATTCTCGTTGAGCGACAACGCCAGTGGGTCCAGCGCGGTGGGCAGCGCACCGACCGCTTCAGCCGCCTCGCGCTTGAGCGTGGCCATCAGCGGCCGCCCCACTTGACCGCGGCGGCGCCCGCGAAGTCGCCTGCGTGCGCGAACGCCGCCATCATCACGACGTCACCCGCCTTCAGCGTGCCGTCCGTGATGGCCCGATCGAGGTTGATCGGGATGCCTGCGCCGAACAGATTCCCGCACTGGTCGAACGTGTCGACGTGGCGCTCCTTGGGCAGTTCGAGCGCCTCGCGCCAGTTCCGCAGGAAGACCCGGTTGGGCTGATTGGTGACGAGCACGTCAAGGTCCTTGGGCTGCATGCCGATTCGGTCGCACACCGCGTACGCGACCTCCGGCACCTGACGGTTGCCCCTGGCCAGCACCTTGGTGATCTTGCTCTCGGTGAAGCCGATGTAGCCCTCGCCCGGTCCCGGCTGCCACCACTTGCGCGGCGGGTCCATCTCGATCGTCATGTCGCCTGCGAATTCACCGTAGGTGCGGCACTCGACGTCGAGGATCGGGGACACCTCCGACAGTGTCACCAGTCCGACGGCGGCGCCGTCACCGGGCACCGAGGCCTGGGCCTTGCGCCGCACCGTCGGCTGGTCGAACACCTGGCCCGCGGCGTTCTGCGCGATCGCGATCAGCGCGGTCCGCCCGGCGCCCGACGACAGCAACTGGCGGGCCATCTGCAATCCCAGCACGAACGCCGCGCATCCGCCGTTGTGGATGTCCAGCACCCAATTCGGTTTCATGCCAAGGCGATGCGCCATCCCCCCGCCGCCACCGTAGAACGGCATATCGGGCACCTGGGTGTGCGTGATCAGCACGTCGACGTTCGCGATGACGTCGTGACCGTGGCGCTCGATCAGGCCCGCGGCGGCGCGCTCCACCATGTCGATGGCCGTCTCGTCCTCGGCCACGTGATGGCGGAACTTCGGGGCGCGGAACATCAGGTTGTCACGCAGATCGTCGGAGTCGGCGAACTGGGCGTAATAGTCGGCGCCGAGCGGCTCACCGGGTAGATACGTCGAAACGTCCATCAGGCTGACGGTCATCGCATTCTCATCTCATCCAGGCCGGTGTGACGGGCAGGCCGTTGTGGTGCCGGTATTCGGCGATCGCCTTGAGGTTCTTCAGTTCGAGCAGATGGCCGGCGCCGAACATGTCCCAGAAGTCGCCGACCCACACCGGCCGCTCCGGCGGCGCGGCCTCCGGATACGGGTTGCGGTCGTAGAACGGGTGGTGACAGTTCGTCCACAACACCACCGAACCCGGCTTGTCGAGGACGGTCTGCGCGTCCACGATGCGCATCAGATAGATCATCCACAGGTGCTTGCCCTGATCCCATGCGCAGTGGTAGTCGACCGTCCCCGCGGCCCTGTTCGTCACGGTACGGGTGAAAATCCTTGTCTCCGAACCCAGCCGGTCATACGCCAGCCACAGGCCGGGCTCCTCGGTCGTGGTGAAGCCGCGCAGGCTGTATGTCCACTCCTCGAGGCAGCGGGTGTCGGACATGTAGTCGAACAGTTCGTCCGGTGGGCAGTCGATGTAGGTGTTGACGGTGCAGAACTCACCGAACACCTGGTCGTGCGGGTAGACCGACCGCATCATCTCCATGATGATCGGGGTCGCCTTCTCGCGGGGCGCGGTCTCGATGCGGACCACATCGTCGATCGGATCGGCGGTGCCCCGGTGGGCGGTGATGTCGTCAAGTGCGGGCAGTGACATGGGAACGGTTCTCCTTCGGGGCGGGCGGGCTGAGAAAGGCTGCGAACGGCGGGATTTTGTCGGCGGGGGATTTGATGCTGACCACCGAGGGGCCGTCGGGGTCGAGTGCAATGTGGAGTGCATCGCCCAGCGCGTCGATGTCGTCGACGTCGACCGCGTGCAGTCCGGGGAACATCGCGGCGAGGCCGGCGCCGAACCGGCTTGGCCCGAAACGGTTGTAGCTGTACCGATCGCCGTAGAAGATCTGCTCGCGAGTCACGCACATCGCGTGCGCATGGTTGTCGAAGATCAGGAACGTCACCGGAAGCCGATATTGCATCGCGGTGTGGATCTCCATGCCGTGCATCAGGAAGGATCCGTCGCCCGCGATCACGATCGTTCGACGGCGGCGCCCGAAGGCCATGCCGACGCCGGCGCCGAAGCTGTAGCCCATGCCGCCCATACCGAGTGCGACGATGAACCGCCCGTCGCGTCGGGCAGGCAGGTAGTGGATGGCCGACGCACCGATGTTCCCCGCATCGACCACGATGTCGGTGCCGTCGGGCAGTGCCGCGTCCAACGTCGTCATCGCGTCGCGGTACCTGACTCCGGGGCCACTGAGCGGTGGCGGCCGCAACTGACCCCGCGGCGTTCGACCTGGCGCCTGCACACCCGGCCTCCCCGACAGCGCCGCCGTCAGCAGGGTCAGCGTGGCACGCAGATCGTCGGTGTGGGTGTGCGTGCACGGCACATAGGGTGCTGCCGACCCGATGGACCACACCGGAACCGACGCCAGCACCTGATCCAGCCCCGCGCGGGCGGTCACGCCCATCCGCGTGCCCACCAGGAGGCACACCGCGCTGCGGCCAATGGCATCGGCGACACCTGGATGACCCATCACCCCGGTGACCGACGCTGAGTCTGCGACGTCCTTGGCGTCGGGCACCGTGGCGACGTCGGCGCGCAAGATCGCCCGTAGCGCTTGGAGTTCCGCGCGCGCGTCGTCGCGAGCCACCTGTTCGCCCGCGATGATCGTGACGGGCCCGTCGGCACGCCGCAGCGCGGATGCGAGCGCTGCCGGATCGCCGGGGATTCTCGCTGCCGGCACGGCCCGTGCCCCGTTGGCACTCACGTCTGCCTGCTGAATGTCTTTGGGCAACAGCAGGACTGCGGGTCCTCCGGTACGCGCGGCGGCGACGGCATCCGGCAGTGCGGTGACGATGTCCTCCGGCCGGGTGACGCGTCGGCAGTACACGGACAGCGCGGAGAACAGTGCCTGTGCGTCCAGCGCACCGTTGCGGCCGCTGGTGTCTTGAAAGGAGCCGCAGCCGTCGAGGGTGGTCGGCGGCTGGCCGATCAGCGCCAGCACCGGAACCCGGCTCGCGAACGCTTCGCCGAGCCCGGGCAGCGTGTTCAGGCAGCCGCCGCCCGACGTCGCGGCCACCACGCCGAGGCCTGCGCCGCTGCGGCTGTACCCGTCAGCCATTGTGGCAGCGGAGAATTCGTGCTTGGCCAGGACGGCGGTGATGTCGTCACGCACGAACGCGGCGTCATAGACATCTTCGATGTTCGCGCCGTCGACACCGAAGATGTAGTCG
Organism: Mycobacterium sp. 3519A; assembly: GCF_900240945.1. NCBI lineage: Bacteria > Bacillati > Actinomycetota > Actinomycetes > Mycobacteriales > Mycobacteriaceae > Mycobacterium > Mycobacterium sp. 3519A. The sequence goes on along the minus strand of NZ_OESG01000013.1, from coordinate 673,768 downwards.
ACCCCGCTCGCCGCCAGATGCGCGACGATGTGATCGACGACGCGATGCCTGCTGACCATCTCTCACTCGCTTCTCCCCCGACCTGTTAGTGACACGACTCACGATGGAGTTGGGTTCACTCGACGGTCGGACTCACAGCTGCGTTTCGAGAAGGACCTTTCCGTTATCGGGCGAAACCAATTGCACCGCAGCAATATCGCCCTTCTGCATCGGTGTGGTCGCACTCGGCAGCGCGGTCGCCCCCGAGATACCGAGCCATGTCGCCACCTGTGTGTGGCTGCCGTCGCGGCCCACCACGACCATGCCGAGATTCTGCGGAGGGATGCTGCCGCTCTGGCCCCACTCGCCGTAGGAGCAGGCCATGTCGATGCGCGTGCCCCACCCGTAGCCGGTCAAGGTGATCGAGGCGTTGATCGGAGTCTCCGACACCTTCGCCATCTCCAACGCCTGGGTGGTTTGTTGCGGCGGGCTGTTCTCCAGACCCACGATCTCCGGACGGACGGCGATCACCGCGCCGACCGCCAGCAGCGCGGCGGCCACCCCGACCGCGGCCGACATCAGCCACCGCGACCGCCTGCGGCGCCACCGCACCTTGTCCAGGATCGAGTCGAGCACTTGCGGCCGCAGCGGCGGAGTTTCCGGCGCGTCCTCGTCCAACGCGCGCACGTCCTCGAGGTCGAGCATCGCCAGCAGGGCGGGTACGCCGCTGATCTCGGCCACCGCCGACCGGCACCGCTCACAGGTTTCCAGGTGGGCCTCGTATTCGCGACGCTCATTGCTCGTCAGTGAACCGAGGACATAGGCCGCGTCCCAGGTCACGTAACGATCGCCGTCCAACAGATCACCGCCTAGGGGAAAACCGAATTGTGTCATCGTGTCACCCCCATCTCTTGCAGATTCAACCGCAACGCCCGAACCGCGTAGTGCAGCCGGGATTTCACCGTGCCTTCCGCGATCGACAGATCCTTCGCGATCTGTGCGGTTGTCCAACCCTGGTAGTAAGACCGGCGGATCACCGCGCGGTGCTCCTCGGACAACTGGCTCAAGGCGGTGCCCAGCAGCAGGCGGTCCAGGGCCGAGTCCACTTCGTCGGGTCCCGCGCGGTCGGCGACCTGCTCGAGGTCTGGCGTGCCCGCCTCGTTGCGGTATCGCGCGCTGCGGCGCTCGTCGATGATGAGGTTGCGCGCGACGGTGAACAGCCACGCCCTGGCGGACCGCTCCACCTCGTCGGTCACCTCGGGGTGACGCCACGCTCGAAGCAACGTCTCCTGGACCACGTCTTCAGCGCGCGCTTGATCGCCAGTAAGCCGCAGGGCATAGCGCCACAAAGCTGCGGCGTGCTCGTCATACAGCACCCGCATCATGGCGGCTTCTGGATCGTCCACTACCAACCTCCGTATTAGATACGACGGTGGGGGCGATCGGGTTCATTGCTGCGCCGGGCTAAATAACCGCCCTGGCGCAGGAAACTCACAGAGTGAGGATTCGCGGGCCGTCGTCGGTCACGGCGACAGTATGCTCCCAGTGGGCGGCGCGCGAGCCGTCGGCGGTGACGACGGTCCATTCGTCCTCCAGCACAACGGTCTTCGTGGTGCCCAGCGTCAACATCGGCTCGATGGCCAGCACCGAGCCCACCGCGAGGTATGGCCCGCGGCCGGGCGCGCCCTCGTTGGGCAGGAACGGATCCATGTGCATCTGGCGGCCGATGCCGTGCCCGCCGTAACCGGCGACGATGCCGAACTTGCGGTCGTAGCGGCGCTCTACGGCGCGGGTGCCTGCCTCGATCGCGTGCGAGACGTCGGTCAACCGGTTACCGGGCACCATCGCGGCGATCCCGGCTTCCATGGATTCTCGAGTCGCCTCGGACAACATCTCGTCGGCGGGGATCAGCGCACCGATGCCGAACGTCACGGCGGAGTCGCCGTGCCAGCCGTCGAGGATCGCGCCGCAGTCGATCGAGACGAGGTCGCCTGCGGCGAGGATCTCGCCGGCCGATGGAATGCCATGCACCACACGGTCATTCACCGATGCGCAGATGCTGGCAGGGAAGCCGTGGTAGCCGAGGAACGACGGAATGCCTCCGCCGTCGCGGATCACGGATTCGGCGATCTCGTCGAGCGCGAGCGTCGACACCCCTGGCGCAGCCGCCTGCCGAACAGCGAGCAGGGCGGAGGCGACGAGCGAACCGGCCGCGGCCATCGCGTCCAGTTCACCGGCGGTGCGCTGCGCGACGACCTTTCGGTTGCGCAGCCCGGGAAGGCCGATCATCGAGTGCTACTTGCTCCGGCTTGACGGTCGGTTCACCGACCGAGCGCCCTAAGCGCCCGGGCGAACACCTCGTCGAGCGAGCCAACGGCGTCGACCGTCTGCAGGTTGTTGTGGCTGTAGTACTCCAACAGCGGCTCGGTCTCGTCCCGGTACACCTGCATCCGGTTGTGGATGACCTCTTCGGTGTCATCGGCGCGGCCGCGCGCCTTCAACCGCGCGAGTAGTTCCTCCTCGGAGACGGCGAACTCCAGCACCGCGTCGAGCTTGGTGTTGTGGTTCTTCAGCATCTCGTCGAGCGCCTTGGCCTGCTCCACCGACCGCGGATAGCCGTCGAGGATGAAGCCGTCGGCGGCGTCGGGCTGCTCGATGCGGTCTTCGACCAGCTTGTTGGTCAACTCGGCTGGCACCAGATCCCCCGCGTCGAGGTAGCGCTTGGCCTCGACGCCGAGCGGGGTGCCCTCGCTGATGTTCTTGCGGAAGAGGTCGCCTGTGGAGATCTGCGGGATGCCGAGCTTCTCGGACAGCTTCGCGGCCTGCGTGCCTTTGCCCGCACCGGGCGGTCCGAGTAGAACGAGTCTCACTTCAGGAACCCTTCGTAGTTGCGTTGCATCAGCTGGCTCTCGATCTGCTTGACCGTATCCAACCCGACCCCGATCATGATCAGAACCGCGGTTCCGCCGAACGGGATGTTCTGGACGCCGCCGCTGTTGCCCATCTCCAGGAACAGGTTCGGCAGCACGGCGATCACACCCAGGTAGATCGAGCCGGGCAGCGTGATGCGGCTCAATACGTAACGCAGGTAGTCGGCGGTGGGCTTACCCGGCCGGATACCGGGAATGAAGCCACCGAACTTCTTCATCTCGTCGGCGCGTTCGTCGGGGTTGAACGTGATCGACACGTAGAAGTACGTGAAGAAGATGATCAAGCCGAAGTAGATGGCGATGTACACCGGGTCGGCGGGGTTGGTCAGGTAGTTGGCGACGAACCGCGGCCACCAGCCGTTGCTTGCGTTCGGGTTTCCGCTGGTGACCAGCTGGGTGATCAGGTGCGGGATGTAGATCAGCGACGACGCGAAGATCACCGGGATGACGCCGGCCTGGTTGACCTTCAGCGGCAGATACGTCGACGTGCCGCCGTACATCCGCCTGCCGACCATGCGCTTGGCGTACTGCACGGGAATGCGCCGCTGGCCCTGCTCGACGAACACCACGCCGATGATGATCGCCAGCGCGGCCGCGCACACCGCGGTGAAGACCAGGCCGCCGCGGCTGTCGAGGATGGTCTTGCCCTCGACCGGGATGCGGGCGGCGATGCCTGCGAAGATCAGCAGCGACATGCCGTTGCCGATACCGCGCTCGGTGACCAGCTCGCCCATCCACATCACCAGCGCTGCGCCTGCGGTCATCACCAGCACGATGACGACGAGCGTGAAGATGTTCAGGCCCTCGCTCTGGCCCTGGATGATGTCCAGCGTGCAGCCCTGCAGCAGGCCGCCGTTGGCGGCCAGCGCGACGATGCTGGTGGCCTGCAGGATCGCCAGGGCGATCGACAGATAACGCGTGTACTGCGTCATCTTCGCCTGGCCAGACTGGCCCTCCTTGCGGAGCTGCTCGAAACGCGGGATCACCACCGTCAGCAGCTGCACGATGATGCTCGCGGTGATGTAGGGCATTACGCCGACCGCGAACACGGTCAGGTGCAGCAGCGCACCGCCGGAGAACAGGTTGATCAACGAGTAGATCTGCGCGGAGTCACCGCCGCTGACCTGCGCGACGCATTTCTGCACGTTCGGGAAGTTGACGCCTGGCGATGGGATCGAGGCGCCGACCCGATACAGAATCACGATGGCCAGCGTGAACAGGATCTTTCGCCTCAGGTCTACTGTCCTGAGCGAAGAGATGAAAGCCGAGAGCACTCTTCCTCCTGCGCAGCCGACCTGTAGATCCCGGCGTGCGAATGGGGCTGGTCTGACCAGCGTCTTGGTTTAAGTCCTGCGCGGACGGTCGACAGGCGCGCAGCCTGCGAAGTCACGCGTCAAACAGTCTACGAGACTAACAGTTGAGGTTCCCCCGCCCCGCATCCGTTTGCGGGCAAGCTCGAACAAGCTTGCATCCAGAATCGAAGCGTACAGTCGGCGCCGGGTCGTTACATGGCCTAAGTAACACCGTGTACCAGTCGAATAGGGGTCGAGGAAATGGCACGTACGGACAACGACACGTGGGATCTGGCATCGAGTGTCGGGGCCACCGCCACCATGGTGGCAGCAGCCCGCGCGATGGCCACTGCCGCCGAGGAACCGTTGATCAACGATCCGTATGCCGATCCGCTGGTGCGCGCCGTCGGCGTGGACTTCTTCACCCGACTGGTCACCGGTGAGCTTCGACCCGAGGATCTGGACACCGACAACCAGACGGTCGGCATGCAGCGGATGACCGACAACATGGCGGTGCGAACGAAGTTCTTCGACGAGTTCTTTCTCGACGCGACGCGGGCCGGCATCCGGCAGGCCGTGATCCTCGCGTCGGGCCTGGACGCCCGTGCCTACCGGCTGGCATGGCCCGCGGGGACCACCGTCTACGAGATCGACCAACCCGAGGTCATCGAGTTCAAGACCAGGACGCTGGCCGACCTGGGCGCCGAGCCGACCGCGGACCGCCGCACGGTCGCGATGGATCTGCGCTACGACTGGCCGTCCGCGCTGATCGAAGAGGGCTTCGACCCGAAGCAGCCGACGGCGTGGAGCGCCGAGGGGCTGCTGGGCTACCTGCCGCCCGACGCGCAGGACCGGCTGCTGGACACCATCACCGAACTCAGCGCGCCCGGCAGCCGGATCGCGGTCGAGAGCGTGCCGACGATCAACCCGGACGACCACGAGAAGGCGATCCAGCGCATGCAGGCCGCCTCGGAGCAGTGGCGCCAGCACGGCTTCGACCTCGACTTCGCCGAACTGGTGTACCTCGGCGACCGCAACGAGGCCGCGGCCTATCTCGGCGATCACGGCTGGCAACTGAAGCGCAGCAGCGTCGGCGAACTGTTCGCCGCCAACGGTCTGCCACCGATCGTCACCGACAGCGAGGAGGACGCCGTCGACTTCGGCGAACTGCAGTACGTCAGCGGTGTGCTGAAATGACGCGCTCGGAGGCCGACAGCTGGGATCTGGCGTCCAGCGTCGGAGCGACGGCCACCATGGTCGCCGCGGCGCGGGCGCTGGCCAGCGGTGAACCGGAGCCGTTGATCGTCGACCCGTTCGCGGCCGACCTGGTGCGCGCCGTCGGCGTCGACTTCTTCACCCGACTGGTGGACGGCGAGATCCCGCTGACCGCGCTCGACGGGAACGGCCCCCGGTTGATGGCAGGCGTCATCGCGGTGCGGACGAAGTTCTTCGACGACTTCTTCGTAGACGCGGGTAAGGCGGGCATCACGCAGGCGGTGATCCTGGCGTCCGGGCTGGACGCACGGGCCTATCGGTTGCCGTGGGCCGCGGGCACCACCGTCTACGAGATCGACCAGCCGCAGGTGATCGAGTTCAAGACGGCGACCATGACTTCGATCGGGGCGACGCCGACCGCCGAGCGGCGCACCGTCGCCGTCGACCTGCGCGACGACTGGCCGGAGGCGTTGCGCGCCAGCGGATTCGACGCGACCAAACCGACGGCGTGGAGCGCCGAGGGGCTGCTCATCTACCTGCCACCCGACGCGCAGGACCGGCTGTTCGACAACATCACCGCGCTCAGCGCACCCGGCAGCCAACTAGCCACCGAGTACCACCCGGACGCCGGCGCCGCGGTCGCCGAACGGACGAAGAAGCTGGGCGGCCAGTGGCGCGAGCACGGGTTCGACGTCGACCTGTCGCAACTGTTCTACGCCGGCGAGCGGGCGCACGTCGGCGACTATCTGACCGCGCACGGATGGCAGGTATCCACCAGGACGCGACCGGAGGTGTTCGCCGGCTACGGCCGCGAGTTCCCGGTCAGCGACGAGGTGGCGCCGCTGAGCGCATCGCTCGCGGTCGTCGCGACACGCACTTAGGAGACAACACATGGCCCGAATCGAAGGAGACACCTGGGATTTGGCGTCAAGCGTTGGTGCGACCGCCACAAGCGTCGCGGCGGCGCGTGCGCTGGCGTCCAAACAGCCCGATCCGCTGATCACCGATCCGTTCGCCGATGCGCTGGTCAAGGCCGTCGGCCTCGAGCACTTCGACAAGCTGGCCGACGGCGACCTCGACTTCGACGACGATCCGGTGCTCGGCCGCCAGCACATCTGTGAGCAGATCGCCGTTCGCACAAGGTTTTTCGACGACTTCTTCATCAGCGCCGGATCGGCAGGGATACGGCAGGCGGTCATCCTGGCCTCCGGACTGGACACCCGCGCCTACCGGTTAGCATGGCCGCGGGACACCGTGGTGTTCGAGATCGACCAGCCACAGGTGCTCGAATTCAAGAGCAGGACACTGGCCGCGCTCGGCGCCGCCCCGGCCGCCGATCGGCGCGCGGTAGCCGTCGATCTGCGGGACGACTGGCCGACCGCATTGCGGGAGCACGGGTTCGATCCGGGCATACCGACCGCGTGGATTGCCGAAGGGCTGCTGATCTACCTCCCGCCCGACGCGCAGGACCGGCTGTTCGACAACATCACCGCGCTCAGCGCGGCAGGCAGTCGGCTGGCCACCGAGCACATGGTGTTCGGTGGTTCGGCGACCCAGTGGACCGATAAACTCAACGAACGGTCACGCCGGATGGGATCAAATCTCGACTTCACGGAGTTGTTCTACACGGGTGACCGGACCGCGGCCGGTGAGTACCTGGCGGCCAAGCGCTGGAAGGTCACCGTCCGCTCCTCACGGAAAGCATTTGCGCTCAACGGATTCGAGTATCCCACCGATGAGCTGACTGAGCTCGCCGGCGACTCCGGGTATCTCTCGGCGATCCTCGACTAGGAGGTCTACATGGCACGGACAGATGGCGATTCCTGGGACCTGGCCTCCAGCGTCGGGGCCACCGCCACGATGGTGGCAGCGCAACGGGCACTGGCCAGCCGGGACGGCCTCATCGACGATCCGTTCGCCGAACCGCTGGTGCGCGCCGTCGGGTTGGACTTTTTCACCAGGACGCTCGACGGCGACATCAATTTCGAGGATGTCGATCCGGAGTTCAACATGCGCCGGGCCGCAGAGAGCATGACCGTGCGCACCCGCTGGTTCGACAAGTTGTTCACCGACGCCGCCGCCGCGGGGGTGCGCCAGGCGGTGATTCTCGCCGCCGGTCTGGATGCCAGGGCGTACCGGCTGGACTGGCCGGACGGCACGACGGTCTACGAACTGGACCAGCCGGAGGTCATCGCGTTCAAGACCCAGACGTTGGCCGGGCTGGACGCCGAAGCGAAGGCGGAGCACCGGACCATCGCGATCGACCTGCGCAACGATTGGCCGAAGGCGCTGCTGGACAACGGCTTCGACGCCGCGAAGCCCACCGCGTGGATCGCCGAAGGTCTGCTGATCTATCTGCCGCCGGACGCGCAGGATCTGCTGTTCGATCGGATCAACGAGCTCAGCGCCCCCGGTAGCTGCGTCGCCACCGAGCACATCCCGGACATGACGATGTTCGCCGACGAGCGCTCACAGCAGATCACCGAGCGGCTCAAGAAGTACGGCAGCGACATCGAGATGAAGGACCTGATCTACCACGGCGAACGCAATCACGTCACCGACTACCTGGCGGCACACGGTTGGGAGGTCACCGTGCAGTCGATGCGGGAGGCGTACGCGGCCAACGGGTTCGAGTTCCCCGAAGACGACACGATCGGGTTCTTCTCGGGGCTCAACTACGTCTCCGCGGTAAAGCGCTGATAGCGGTCTGCCATTGCGTTGGCCCACAACGGGTCTGGCTCGACCACGCGTTCCGTCGACGCCCACCTGACCGCGTCGGCGGTCGACGTCTCGAGGCCTGCGGCGACTCTGGCGATGAACGCGGCACCCAGCGCTGCGCCTTCCGGGACCGCGGACACCGCGACCGGCAGCCCGGTCGCGTCGGCCATCGCCTGCATCCACGGACGGACGCGGGTGCCACCACCGGTCGCCACGATCCTGCTTGGTGACGCGCCGCTGCGGTCGATCAGTTGGCGCACCACGAAACCGGACGCTTCGAAACCTGCGCGGCGCACCGCGGCACCGCCGTGGGTGAGATCCAACCCGTGAAGCACGGCCCGTCGATCCGGATCGTGATACGGCACCCGCTCACCGCGCACATAGGGCGACCAGACCGGCACGCCACCAGGTTGAACTGTCGAATCATCCTCCGCCACAAGGCCGTTGACCCAATTGAGGAACAACCCACCGGCGTTGCTCGGGCCGCCGATCTGGAATTTGCCCTGCGTGCCGTGCGGCAGCGTCCACAGACCGGGCACCTCGCGGTACTCACCGATCGTGATCCACACGATCAGCGTCGTGCCGCATAGCACGACGACATCGCCGTCCTCCTCGGCGCCTGCGACGAGCTGTTCGCACAGCGCGTCGACCGAACCGGCGGACAGCACGGCGTCGCCGAGTTGGCCGACCACCTCACCTGTCTGCGCGACGGCGGGCATGCGGTCGGCGGTCGCACCGCACTCCGCGCACAGGTCATCGCTCCACCCGGTGCCGTCGTACAACGGATACATGGTGCTCGCGGTGGCCGCGTCGACCACGGCCGCACCGGCGAGCGCGTGGTTGGCCACCGCGGCCGCGGGCCAGTAGCCCTTGGCGTCGGGGGCCTGCTGCGCGGTCCAGCGCAGGAACTCGACCGATTCGCCGGACAGGAACGTGGTGCTCACGCCGCCCGCTCCCCTGCCCCTGCTGTCGCCATACAGCAGCCCAGGGGTCAGCGGTCTGCCGATTTCGTCGACGGCGGTCAACGACGGCACCATCGCCGTGACCGCCACCGCCTTCACGTCACCTCGGTCGAGTTCTGCCAGCGCCGCCAGCGGTCCCCGGCGCCAGGCGCCCTCGGCGTCGTGCTCGAGGCGGTCCGGCGCAGGCACCAGCAGCCGGTGCGGAATCCGTGTCCTGGCGACCACGGTGCCGTCGGCGTCGGCAGCGACGGCTTTCACGGCGGTTGTGCCGATGTCGATGCCGATTGTGACGTCTTTGCCTGACACGGCCGTCACCGTACGCCAGCATGATCAGTCGTGACAGAACTTCGAGCGCTTGTCACGGCCCCGCTGCGCGGTGCCGGCCTCGCGAAACTCCGGGAATTGGCCGACGTGGTCTACGACCCGTGGATCGACCAGACGCCGCTGCGCATCTACAGCGCCGACCAATTGGCCGAACGCACCGCGGCGGAGGGCGCGAATCTGCTTGTGGTCGAGAGTGATTCGGTGGCAGGCCCGGTGTTCGACCTGCCACTGTGGGCCGTCGCGTCCACGCGCGGCGATCCCAACAACGTCGACATCCCTGGCGCCACGAAGGCGGGCGTCCCGGTGCTCTACACTCCCGGCCGCAACGCCGACGCCGTCGCCGAGATGACGCTCGCCCTGCTGCTGGCTGCCACCCGACACCTGATCACCGCCGACGCGGACGTGCGGGCAGGTCAGGCCTTTCGCGACGGCACGATCCCGTATCAGCGGTTCCGGGCGTGGGAGCTGGCCGGGCAGACCGCGGGCCTGATCGGGCTCGGCGCCGTCGGCAGGGCGGTGCAGTGGCGGCTGGAAGGACTCGGCGTCAACGTCATCGCCTGCGACCCGTATTGCGACGATGCCACCCACAGCCTCGACGAACTTCTCGCCGAGGCGGACATCGTCTCGCTGCACGCCCCCGTCACCGGACAGACCGTGGGCATGGTCGGCACCGCCCAGTTCGCCGCGATGCGTGACGGCGTGGTCTTCGTCAACAGCGCACGGGCACAACTGCACGACACCGACGCGCTGGTCGACGCGCTGCGCAGCGGCAAGGTGGCCGCGGCAGGCCTCGACCACTTCGTCGGCGAGTGGCTGCCGGTCGACCATCCGCTGACCGTCATGCCGAACGTCGTCCTGACACCGCACATCGGCGGGGCGACGTGGAACACTGAGGCCCGGCAAGCGCAGATGGTCGCCGACGGCCTCGACGCACTGCTGTCCGGACAAGCGCCCGCGCATATCGCCAACCCGGAGGTGCTGAAATGAGATTCGTCGAGAACGCGGCGGACGCGGTGCTGGCCGCGGCTAAGGACATGCTGCGGCGCGGTCTCGTCGAGGGCACGGCAGGCAACATCTCGGCCCGCCGCGACGACGGCAACCTCGTCATCACGCCGTCGTCGGTGGACTACGCCGACATGGCGCTCGACGACCTCGTCGTCGTCGACCCCGACGGCGCGGTGGTGGCCGCCAAGGACGGCAGGGCACCGTCGTCGGAGATGGCGTTGCATTTGGCGTGTTATCAGGCCTTCGACGACATCGGCAGCGTGATACACAGCCATCCGGTGTGGGCCACCATGTTCGCGGTCGCGCACCAGCCGATACCCGCAGCGGTCGACGAGTTCGCGGTGTACTGCGGCGGCGACATCCGCTGCGCGGACTACGCCGCATCGGGCACCCCGGACGTCGGCACCAACGCAGTCAAGGCGCTGGAGGGCCGCGCGGCCGCGTTGATCGCCAACCACGGGCTTGTCGCGGTCGGCCCGCGGCCCGACAAGGTGCTGCACGTCACCGCGCTGGTCGAACGGACCGCGCAAATCGTCTGGGGTGCAAGAGCTCTCGGTGGACCTGTGCCGATCCCCGACGAGGTCAACAAGAACTTCGGCGCGGTGTACGGCTACCTGCGCCAGAACCCGCTCTAGGCGCCGCGGATGCCGCGGTAGAACGTCAGCCTGCCGACGAAGCGATGCGGTCGCGAAGCCACCACACCCGCGTCGAACCCGGCTGACCGCAGCAGCCGCGGGATCGCGTCACCGAGGCTGCCGGTGACGTGCGGACTGCGCAGCATCCGTCGCGCCGCGAAGCCGTCGGCGGCGGTCATGGCGCCACCGATATCGAGAATGTGCACCGAACCGCCAGGGCGCAGCACGCGGAAGATTTCGGCTGCCGCAGCGGCTTTCACGTCGTCGTCCAGGTGGTGCAGCATCATCGAGGACAGTACGCGGTCGAACTCGCCGTCGGCGAACGGCAGCTCTTGCGCATACGCCCGCTCGAAGCGGACACCGTTGAGGCCCTGTACTTTTCGCTGCGACCTGGCGAGCGCGAGCGGGTCTGGGTCGGTGCCGACGACGTCTGCGCCCGGCGCCGCACGCTTGATGCGGGTGGTCACGTTGCCGGTACCGCAGCCGATCTCCAGTACCCGTGACCCGTCGCTGAGATCGGCCTGCGCGACCAGCGCATCGTAGTTGCGGCCCATGCCGAGCGCCCTGGTCAGCAGGTCGTAGAACGGTAGCAGCGCATCCTTGCCGAACGCAGGGATGTAGTCATGCTGATGGGTGGCGGTATGTGGACGATGTTCGGTCATGCTGTTCATCATCACCCGCTAGGGCGCACCAATGTTGGGTGATCATCGGCGGTAGATGGACTATCTTTGGCCCATGGTGTCACCTTCGCGGCTGGTGAGTCTGCGCGACGGCCTGCCGGTCTACCAGTACCGGGCCGACTCCGACACTCCTCCGGTGTCGGTGGTCAGAGCGGACGGCATGCTCGTCCATGAAGTACACATCCACGATTTTCCGGTGCTGTGGTACTCCGCAGCCGCCGGCGTGGTGTACGTCGTCGCCCCGGGCGTGGCCGTCGACCCGAACCGGGTGCCTCATCGCGACAGCGGGCTTGGCGTGTTCTTCGATCCCGCGGCGCTCGACGGTGACGCGCGATCACCGTGGCCGTCGTGGCGGGCACACCCGCTGCTGTTCCCATTCGTGCACGGGAAATCCAGCGGACTGCTGCAACTCACAGTGCCTGAAGCGCGCCGACCGGTGTGGTCTGCGGCCATCGCGTCGATCGAAACCGAACTGGCGGAACGCAGAGACGGCTACCGGCAAGCGGCATTGGCGCATCTGACGCTGCTGCTGATCGACGTCGCGCGGCTCGCGGACGACGTGGTCGGCGATCTTCGGCGCAGCGGCGAACCCCTGCTGGCCGAGGTGTTCTCGGTGATCGACCGGCACCGCGGCGAACCGCTGTCGCTGCGCGATGTGGCCGGCGAACTCGGTGTCACGCCGGGGCATCTGACGACCGTCGTGCGCCGCCGCACCGGCCGCACGGTGCAGGAGTGGATCATCGAGCGCCGGATGGCGGAGGCGCGCAGCCTGCTGTCCAGCACGGAACTTTCCGTCGCGGAAGTCGCCAGACGCGTCGGTATCTCCGATCCGGGCTACTTCAGCAGGCAGTTTCGCCGCACGCACGGCACCTCGCCGAGGACCTGGCGGGGCCGCGCCTGACTCACTTGGCCTTGCGGATCGCCTCGAACACCCCGGCGTCCAGCAGGGTCGACGTATCGCCGAGCTCACGGCCCTCGGCGACGTCGCGCAGCAGCCGACGCATGATCTTGCCGCTGCGGGTCTTCGGCAGCTCAGGCACCACATGGATCTCCCGCGGCTTTGCGATCGGCGAAATCTCGCGGGCCACTTCGGCGTTCAGTTCGGCGATCATCTGCTCACGCGACATGTCGGCGTGGTGCGCCTTGAGGATGACGAACGCGCAGATCGCCTGTCCGGTATGGGGATCCGAGGCGCCCACCACCGCCGCCTCCGCGACGCCGGCATGTCCGACGAGCGCGGACTCGACCTCGGCCGTCGAGATGCGGTGCCCGGAAACGTTCATCACGTCGTCGATGCGGCCGAGCACCCGGATCTCGCCGTCCTCCCCGTAGCGCGCCCCGTCGCCCGCGAAGTACCAGCCCTGTTCGGCGAACCGCGACCAGTAGGTCTGTTTGAACCGCTCCGGATCGCCCCAGATGCCCCGCAGCATCGCAGGCCACGGCTCGTCGAGCACGAGGTAACCGGTTGTGTGCTCGCCGAAGTCGTGCGTGGGTGACAGTTCACGACCGTCGTCGTCGACGATCTTCGCCGATATCCCCGGCAGCGCCTGCATCGCCGACCCGGGCTTGCACGACGTCACACCGGGCAGCGGCGAGATCATCGCCGCGCCGGTCTCGGTCTGCCACCAGGTGTCGACGATCGGCGTCTCGTCCCCGCCGAACACCAGGCGGTACCACCGCCACGCCTCGGGGTTGATCGGCTCACCCACCGAACCGAGCAGACGCAGGCTGGCCAGATCGTGGTCGTACGCGATGTCGCGGCCCCACTTCATGAACGTGCGCACCAGCGTCGGCGCCGTGTAATAGATTGTCACACCGTACTTTTCGATGATCTGAAAGTGGCGGTGCTCGTCGGGCGACGCTGGCGTCCCCTCGTACACCACCTGGGTGGCGCCGTTCGCCAGCGGGCCGTACACGATGTACGAGTGGCCGGTGATCCAGCCGATGTCTGCGGTACACCAGTACACGTCGGTCTCCGGTTTGATGTCGAAGACGTAGTGGTGGGTGTACGCCGCCTGGGTAAGGTAGCCGCCCGAAGTGTGCACGATGCCCTTCGGTTTGCCCGTCGTCCCAGAGGTGTACAGCAAGAACAGCGGTTGTTCGGAGTCGAAGGCCTCGGGATCGTGTTGCGTCGACGCGGCACCGACGATGCTGTGCCACCACAGGTCTCGACCGTCGACCATGCCGATGTCGGAGCCGGTGCGCCGGACCACCACCACATGCTCGACCGGGCTGGCGTCGCCTAGGTCGCCGATGGCTTCGTCGACAGCGGGTTTGAGCGCCGCCGCCTGACCGCGCCGGTACTGGCCGTCGGCGGTGACGACGACCTTCGCCTTCGCGTCCTCGATCCTGGCCCGCAGCGCCGCTGCGGAGAAGCCGGCGAACACCACCGAGTGCATTGCGCCCAGCCGCGCACAGGCCAGCATCGCGATGATCGCCTCTGGCACCATCGGCAGGTAGATCGCCACGCGGTCGCCTGCGACGACCCCGAGTGCGGCCAGCGCATTCGCCGCCCGGCACACCTCGTCCTTGAGTGCGGCGTAGGTGATGTCGCGGCGCTCGCCGACCGGTTCGCCCTCCCAGTGGATTGCCACCCGGTCGCCGTGCCCCGCCTCGACGTGCCGATCCACGCAGTTGTAGGCGACGTTGAGCCTGCCGCCGACGAACCACTTCGCGAACGGCGCGTCCGACCAGTCCAGCACCTCGGTGAACGGGGTCTCCCACGACAACCGCTGTGCTTGCGACGCCCAGAAGCCCAACCTGTCGGCCGCCGCCTGCCGATAGAGGTCAGCGGTCGCGTTGGCCTGCTCGGCGAACTCGTCGGAAGGCGGATACAGCGACGGAGTCTCGGTGTATGTCTGACTCATGCAGGGTGAGCGTAATCACCAAATCGGCCTCAGACGGTCGTGCGCCACACTGGTCTGCGAGCGGCGCGAACCCCGCGCCGACCGGTCTGTGACGTCGGCCCAACGGTCGTGCAGTGAGGTGAAATGTCCGGCGCGGTCCTGACGGTGGTCGTCGCGGCGTTGGTGGCGGCCGCTCTGGCCGCCACGGCGTACCTCGTCAGGAGCCGACGGGTGGTGGCGACGCCGACCGAACGCGCGGTACACGAGACACTTCATACCGCATCACTGGCGGCGCGTGCGCTGCGTAAGGGCCTGGATGACGAGTCGGCACGCGCTGCGGCGCCGCATCTGCGGAAGCTCACCGGCGCGGACGCCGTCGTCGTGTTCGACGCCGAAGGTCGGGTGCTGGTGCGCGATCCCGTCGACGCCGCGGTCTGGTCGGAAGACGTGCTCGCGGAAAGCCAACGCGCTGCGCATGATTCGATGACCGGCCAACGTCGGGTGATGTCGGGTGGGCAGCCTGCGGTCATCGCCCAACCGCTGCTCGCCGACGGCTCGGGAGTCATCGGCGTACTCGCGGTGGTGACGACGCAGACGCCGGGACCAGGGATGCTCGGCGCCGTCGGCGAAGTGGCCCGCTACGCGTCGAGCCAGATCGAACTCGCCGAGTTGGATGCGTCGAGGGCCCGGCTGGACCGCGCCGAGGTGCTGGCGCTGCGGGCGCAGATCAGTCCGCACTTCGTCTACAACGCGTTGAACACGATCGCGTCGTTCGTCCGCACGGATCCGGACCGCGCACGCGAACTGATCCTCGATTTCGCCGACTTCACCCGGTACTCGTTCCGCGCCGCAGGCCAATTCACCACCCTCGCTGAGGAGTTGCACAACATCGACCGCTACCTGCGTCTGGAGCGGGCCCGATTCGGCGAATCCCTGGTGGTGAGACTGCAGGTCGCGCCCGAGGTGCTCAACGTCGTCGTGCCATTTTTGGCATTGCAGCCACTGGTCGAGAACGCGGTGCGGCACGGGCTGGCCGGCCGGGGCGGCGGTCTGGTGGAGATCGTGGCCAGCGACGAGAGATCCGACTGTGTGATCACCGTCGAGGACGACGGCGCCGGGATGGATCCCGACGTGCTGCGCACCGCACACGCCGACGCGCTGGCCGCCTCCGATTCCGACGGTCCTTCGGCGCACGTCGGGTTGACCAATGTCGACCATCGGCTGCGCGCGGCGTTCGGCAACGACTACGGTCTGGTGGTCGAGACGGCGGTGGGCGCAGGTACGAAAGTCGTGATGCGCGTACCCAAGTTCCGGTCCGGAGTCCGGGCCAGCGGAGGTGACCTGGCGTGACGCAGGAGTTGACCGTGCTTGCCGTCGACGACGAAGCGCCCGCCCTCGACGAGCTGACCTACCTGCTGCAGCAGCACCCGGCGATCGGCCGGGTGCTCGGCGCGGCGGACGCGACGTCGGCGCTGCGCCAATTGCGCGAGGGCGGTGTCGACGCGGTCTTCCTGGACATCAACATGCCCGGACTCTCCGGCCTCGAATTGGCTTCTGTGCTGGCGAATTTCGCCGAACCGCCCCCGGTCGTGTTCGTCACCGCGCACGACGACAAGGCGGTGGCGGCATTCGACGTCGGCGCCGTGGACTACCTCCTCAAGCCCATCCGCCGCGACCGTCTCGACGAGGCGGTGCGCAGGCTGACGACCAACCGAACACCCGACGCCACGGCCGCAGGCGAACCCGATCAGCGGATGGACGTGGTGCCCGCCGAGATCGGCGGGGTCACGAACCTGATCCCCCGGGACTCCATCGGCTGGGTCGAGGCCGAGGGCGATTACGCCCGCCTGCATGCCGCGTCCGGCTCGTACCTGGTGCGCATCCCGCTGAGCACGCTCGAATCCCGTTGGGCCGATGCGGGTTTCCAGCGAGTGCACCGCTCGTATCTGGTGTCGCTCGGTCTGGTGACGGGTGTGCGCACCAAGGGCGGTTCGGTGACGGTGCGCCTGAGGGCCAACGGGAAGTCACCCGCCGTGGAACTTCCGGTCAGCCGCCGACAGGTGCGGGAGCTGCGTGACCGGCTGATCCGCGATCCGCTGCGCGGCTACCGTCAGGTGCCCGGCGATGACTAGTCCCAAGCCGCCGCGGCAGCGGGTGGTGCTCGCCCACCGTCGAGGCGCCAGGATCGTGCGCACCCGCGTCGAGGTGCAGGAGCAGACCCAGGTCGGCGACGCCCTGGTGCGCGGGCTGGTGCGGGCCCAACTGGGGCTCGCGCTGCGACTGGCCGCCGTCGTGGTCGGGGTGGCTGTCGCCATCCCGCTGAGCGGCAGCCTGTTTCCTGGTTTGGCCACCGCGTCGGTGTTGAGCATCCGGCTGAATTGGTTGGTGCTCGGGCTGCTGTTTCCGGTGGTGTATGGCGTCGGCAGGCTGTACGTCCGGCTCGCCGAACAGGCCGAGCGCGAGTTCATCCGCGTCGTGGACGCCGAACCGTGACAGGATCGGCGGCGCTGACGGGGGCGGCGCTGCTGGCCGCTGCGGTCGCGACCGTGGTGGTGGGTGTATACGGCGGACGGTTGTCGCGCACCACGTCGGACTTCCTTGTCGCCTCCCGCAGCGTCGACCCCCGCTGGAACGCCGCAGCGATCTCGGGCGAATATCTCTCGGCCGCATCGTTTCTCGGGGTCGCAGGTCTGGTCGCCAAGTACGGCGCCGACGCGTTGTGGTACCCGATCGGCTTCACGGCAGGCTATCTGGGGTTGTTGCTGTTCGTCGCTGCACCGCTACGCCGATCCGGGGCGTACACGGTGCCCGATTTCACCGAATTCCGGCTGGGTTCTTCGCGTTTGCGCATGATGACCATGCTGTTCGTCGTCGTGATCTGTGTGCTCTATCTCGTTCCTCAGTACCAGGGAGCCGGACTGACGCTGAGGATCCTGCTGGGCCTGCCGTTCTGGGTCGGACCGGTGGCGGTGGGGCTGATCGTGATCGCCAACGTCGTCGGCGGCGGGATGCGGTCCATCACGTTCGTCCAGGCGTTCCAATACTGGTTGAAGCTCACGGCGATCGCGGTGCCTGCCCTCGCGCTGCTGGCGCTCTTTTTCGCGCGCCCCGCACCGCTCGGCGAGCCGCTGCCGCCGACGGTCCGCCAACACACCACGATCTCGATCGAAACCGCGGTGGTTCTCCAGGTCGACGCCCCCGCCGGGCTGTCAGTCACCGGGACCATGGACGGTCGGCCGGTACACGACGCCGCAGTCCCGTCGAGCGGCGAGCACACGTTCGGCGCAGGTACCACGCTGACGCTGGCCGCCGGGACGGCCACGCCGGTAGTGGCTGGCGCACCGAGTACGGGCGCGGAGTGGATCGCCTCCGGCGGCGGACTGGGCGGTGCGCATCCGTTGTTCCAGGTGCTGTCCACCATCGTCGCCACATTTCTCGGCACCATGGGGCTGCCGCACGTGATGGTCCGGTTCTACACCAACCCCGACGGCAGAGCGGCACGGCGGACCGCCCTCACGGTGATCGCGCTGCTCACCCTCTTCTACGTATTCCCCACGCTGATGGGCGTTTTCGCCCGCCTGCACGTGCCCGCGCTGCTCGTCACCGGCGACACCGATGCCGCGGTGTTGCTGATGCCGCAGGCCGCGTTCGCCGGTCCGGTGGGACAGTTGCTGGCCGCTCTCGCGGCCGCAGGCGCCATCGCCGCGTTCCTGGCCACGTCGTCCGGGCTGTTGGTGAGCATCGCAGGCGCGTTGGCCACCGACGTGCTGCGCGGGCGTGTTCGAGACTTCCGGATCGCGGCCCTCATCGGTGGACTGATACCCATGCCACTGGCGTTGGCGGCGTCGCAATTGAGTCTGTCGCGCAACGTCGGCCTGGTGTTCGCGGTCGCGGCCTCCACGCTGTGCCCACTTCTGCTGCTCGGCATCTGGTGGCGGGGCCTGACCGCGGTGGGAGCGATGTGCGGGCTGGCCGCCGGCGGCACGGTGTCCGGCGCCGCTGCGGCGTTGGCGCTCGCGGGCGGTGTCGACGACAACGTCCTCGCGGGATGGCCCGCGGCGCTCGTCGGCTATCCCGCCGCCGTCAGCGTTCCGCTGGCCTTCATCACGATGGTGCTGGTCAGCAAGGTCACCAGGGCGCCTGACGACACCTCGCGGATCTTCGCGCGCATGCATGTGCCCGAACGCCTCGGCATGGGCGTCGAGCGGGTTCCGCGGGGCTGACCGCTCGCCGTTCGTCGTCGCCGATCGACCGCTCACCGCAGCGCTTGGCGGCTTGGCCGTATCGGCGTCGACACCGGCGCCGGTTGTGAGCAAGGTCTCAGTCAGCCGCCGGCAACAGCCGGGTCACAGGGAGTCAGGAGCCGACCGGTGTCACCTACCGACAGTCCCCCACGCAGCGCGTCGACGACGCATCAACCGAACTACGTCGAATGCCAGCAGAGCCAGGAGTTCGCGCAGCTGCGAAAAGCGCTGCGCCGGTTCGCTTTCCCGATGACCGCCTTCTTCCTGGTTTGGTACGCCAGCTACGTGCTGCTCGGTGCGTTCGCACACGACTTCATGGCGGTCAAGGTGTTCGGCAACATCAACATGGGCTTGCTCATCGGGCTGGGCCAGTTCGTGACGACGTTCGTCATCACCGGTCTGTATGTGCGGTTCGCCAATAAGGAACTCGACCCGCGTGCCGAGGCGATCCGCGCGGACCTGCAGGGAGAGCACGCATGACGTACCTCGCCGCCGATCAAACGGTCGGCAATCCGGTGGCCAACATCGCGATCTTCGCGCTGTTCGTCGGCATCACCCTGTATGTCGTCATCCGTGCCGGCCGCAGGAAGGCCACGGCCGACGAGTTCTTCACGGGCGGGCGCGGCTTCAGCGGCCCGCAGAACGGCATCGCAATCGCAGGCGACTATCTCTCCGCGGCAAGCTTTCTCGGTATCGCGGGAGCGATCGCTGTTTACGGCTACGACGGCTTCCTGTACTCGATCGGGTTCCTGGTGGCGTGGCTGGTGGCTCTGCTGCTGGTCGCCGAGCTCCTACGCAACACGGGCCGTTTCACCATGGCCGACGTGCTGAGCTTCCGGCTCAAGCAGAAGCCGGTCCGGATGGCCGCCGCCACCTCGACGCTGACGGTGTCCCTGTTCTATCTGCTGGCGCAGATGGCGGGCGCGGGTGGACTGGTCGCGCTCCTGCTCGACATCAACGGAAGGACCGGCCAGAGCGTCGTCATCGCCGTCGTCGGCGTGCTGATGATCGTCTATGTGCTGATCGGCGGCATGCGAGGCACCACATGGGTGCAGATCATCAAGGCGGTGCTGTTGATCACCGGTGCGGCGATCATGACGGTGATGGTGCTGGCGAGGTTCGGGCTGGATTTCTCGGCGATCCTTGGATCGGCACAACAGGCGATCTCGGGGTCGGCCAGTGAAGCCGTCGCCAGTCGCGACGTGTTGGCGCCCGGCGCACAGTACGGCGGATCGGTCACGTCGAAGATCAACCTGATCTCGCTCGGCCTGGCGCTGGTGCTCGGGACCGCGGGTCTACCGCACGTGCTGATGCGGTTCTACACGGTGCCGACGGCGAAAGAGGCGCGCCGATCGGTGGTGTGGGCGATCGGGCTGATCGGCGCCTTCTATTTGTTCACGCTCGCACTGGGTTACGGCGCAGCGGCGATTGTCGGTCCCGACCGCATTCTCGCCGCAGCGGGCGGGCAGAATTCCGCCGCGCCGCTACTGGCCTACGAACTCGGCGGTGTCATCCTGCTCGGTGTCATCTCGGCGGTCGCGTTCGCCACCATCCTCGCGGTGGTCGCGGGCCTGACCATCACGGCGTCGACCTCGTTCGCACACGATGTGTACGCCAGTGTGATGAAGAACCACACCGTCAGCGGTGAAGAGCAGGTGCGGGTTTCCCGTATCACCGCTGTGGTGCTCGGTGTGCTCGCGATCGGGTTGGGCATCCTGGCCAACGGGCAGAACATCGCGTTCCTCGTGGCGCTTGCGTTCGCGGTCGCCGCGGCGGCCAATCTGCCGACCATCGTGTACTCGCTGTACTGGCCGCGGTTCAACACCCGCGGCGCGCTGTGGAGCATGTACGGCGGGCTGATCTCCACGATCGTGCTGATCGTCTTCTCCCCCGCCGTCTCCGGCGCCAAGACCGCGATGATCCCTGGCGCCGACTTCGCGTGGTTCCCGCTCGCCAACCCGGGCATCGTGTCGATTCCGCTGGCGTTCCTGCTCGGCATCGTCGGCACGCTGACCTCACCCGACCGCGGCGACCCCGACGTCAACGCGGAGTTCGAGGTGCGGGCGCTGACCGGAGTGGGAGCGGAAGAGGCTGCCGCACACTGAGATCGGATGGCGCGAGTGGCCAGTTATGACACGTTTTCGCGAGGCGGTTTCACGCTGTGATTGCAACAGCGGGTGGTTTTGACGGGTTTGAGAGTAGTTCGTCGAGGGTTTCGGCTGGGGTCTTCCAGCTCAGGGTTTGCCGGGGCCGGTTGTTGAGCTTGGCGGCGACGTAGTCCAGATAGTCTGCCGGGAAGATCGACAAGTCGGTGCCTTTAGCAAAGTATTGGCGCAGCAGTCCGTTGGTGTTCTCGTTGGTCCCGCGCTGCCATGGTGAGTGCGGATCACAGAAGTAGATATCTAATTCCGTCGCTGCGGCGATAGCGGCGTGATTGGCCATCTCTTTGCCTTGATCCCAGGTCAGTGTCTTACGCAGAATCGCCGGCAGCTGAGCCATTTTCGCGACGATGGCCTCTTGCACTGCCAGGGCACCGTGGTCGTCAGGCAGATGCAGCAGCAGCACGAACCGAGTCATGCGTTCGACCACGGTGCCGATCGCCGAACCCGATGCGGTGCTACCCATGATCAGGTCACCTTCCCAGTGGCCGGGTACGGCACGGTCTTCGACCTCCGGTGGACGCTCGCTGATGTTGACCATGTCGCGGATTTGCCCTCGGCGCTGGTTACCGCGTCGTTGAGGCTTGCGCAACGCCCGCCCAGTGCGTAGACATTTGTGCAGCTCACGGCGCAGATTTCCTTTACCCTGCACGTAGATCGACTGATAGATGGTCTCGTGGGACACCCGCATCTCCGCATCGTCGGGAAATTCGATCGGCAGCCGGTTGGCGATCTGTTGAGGACTGTGGTCGTCTAGCAGCCGATTCTGCACCTCAAGGTGCAACCGTTCATTGGTGGCCAGCTTGCGCGGTTTCGGGCGTCGAGCCCGCGCGTGAGCACGCGCCTGTGCGACGCCGGCCCGATACCTCGGCGTGGCATCCCAGCCGCCGTGCCGTTGCGCCCCGAACCGGTACCGCGAACGATATCGTCCACGGCAGAACGCGTTTCGGTCGATCTCACGCATGACCGTCGAGGCCGGGCGGCCCAGCCGCCTGCCGATCTGCCGAATGCTTTCCCCTCTGGCAATGCCGTCTTGAATTTCGTTACGTTCGTCTTCGCCCAGCCGCGACCACTTCCGCACACCGGTCTCATCAGGAAATTTGGGTCTCACCCCGCCAGCATCGGCAAACCAGCGCCAGCCGGTGCGCACCGACACACCGACTGCCTGCGCCGCCTCCACCACCGACGTGCCATCGCCGACATGACCCCAGAACTGACGACCAACACAGGCATAACGCGACGGACGCATCAACAACTCCTCAGCTAGGAGCCGTTGCAATCACCCCTTGAACCTGAGCGAAAAATGCGTGGCATAACTGGCCGTTCGCCGTCGGTTAGAAGCGGTATTCGCCCAGCCACAGCGCACTGACGCCGGTCAACGACCGCTCGACCTGGCTGACCGCACCGGCCACCGAGCGGCCCACCAACGCTGCGAGCGCGTCCGGCAGCGAAGCTGCGGCAGGCGCAGACGACGCCTTCGGCCGCAACATGTCCATCAGCGACGACCCCGGATAGCTCACGACGCGCACGTCGGTGTCCGGTTCCAGGCCGGCGAGCACCTTGGCCCGCGTGACCGCGGTGCGCAGTCCGCCGAGTTCGTCGACCAGCCCGCGCTCCAACGCATCGGCGCCCGTCCAGACCCGGCCGCGGGCGATCGCGTCGACGGCCTCGACCGTCATCTTGCGCCCCTTGGCCACCCGCTCGACGAAATCGGTGTAGAACAGGTCGGCCTCGGCCTCGACGTGTGCATGCTGATCGTCGGTGAACGGATGGTTGATCGACCACGCGTCGGCGTTGGCGTTGGTGCGCACCGAGTCGGAGCCGACACCGAGGCGGTCCTTCAGTTCTCGGGCCACCAGCTTGCCGGTCACCACACCGATCGAACCCGTGATGGTGCCTGCGTTGGCGACGATCGTGTCGGCCGACATCGACACGTAGTAGCCGCCCGATGCCGCGACCGCGCCCATCGACGCCACTATCGGCTTACCGTTGTCACGGATCCGATTCACCTCGCGCCAAACGGTTTCCGAGCCGGTCACCGAACCGCCCGGACTGTCCACCCGCAACACGATCGCCGAGACGTCGTCATCGGCGGCGGCCTCACGCAACGCCGCGGCGATGGTGTCGCCGCCCGCGCTCGAACTGCCGAACGGCAACACCTGCGGGCCGCCGCGCCCGCTGACGATCGGACCGTGCAGCGTCACGACGGCGATCTTCGGCTTCGCCTTACGTCCGGGAATCGGCGGGGTGGGCGGCATGGGCCGCGACGCGGTGGCCCTGGCGTACCGGGACAAGTACAGCCGTGGCGGCGCGTCGTCGGAATCGGCATCCCCCGTTTCGGGTGAAATCCCGGGCGCACCAACGAGTTCGGCGATGCGCGCGTACGCCTCGTCGCGGAAGCCGATGCGGTCGACCAGGCGTCCGGTGACGGCGTCGTCGCGCAGCAGCGGCGCCTTGTCGGCGAGGGTGTCGACCTCGGGGGCCTCGAGATGCCGTGCGGCGGCGACCGCCTGCAACACCTGGCCGTGCAGGCTTTCGATCAGCCTGCTGTCCGCTTCTCGGTGCGCGTCGGTGTAGCGGTCCTGTGTGAAAAGGTTTGCCGCCGACTTGTATTCGCCGCGCGCGATGAACTGCGCCTCGATACCTGCCTTGTCGAGCGCGTCACGCAGGAACATCGCATTGGTGGCGAAGCCGACCAGGCCCACCGTGCCCGACGGCTGCATCCACACCTCGCGGAAGGCCGACGCCAGGTAGTACGACAGCGTGCCCGGATAGGTCTCGGCCCACGCCAGCGACGGTTTCACGTCGCTGAACGCCACGATGGCGTCCCGCAGTTCCTGTACCGGACCTGGCGCGGCGGCGGGTATCTGCACCCGGGCGATCAGGCCGGCCACCCGCGGATCCTCGGCGGCGCGGTGAATGGCGGCGACGGTTTCGCGCAACACCAACGGTTTGCCGCCGCTGGCGATCATCGCGAACGGATCGAAGCCGCCGGTCTCCTGCGGCATCGCCTGCAAATCCAGTTCGAGCACGCACCCGTCCGGCACGCCGTGGTGCCGTGCGGTGTCCACCCGCTTGGCCAGGTTGCGCAGGTCGTCGACGCCGGGAACACCAGACAGGAAAGCAAACATCTTCCGAGCGTACCGACGCCCCGCCACCGCACACCAAGTCCCGCACCCGCCTACCGTGTACGTGTGAAATTCTCGATTTCCATTCCTCAGCGGGCAGCGGACGGTTTCGACGCCGACGGCACCCGCGACTTCCTGAAGCGGGCCGAAGAACTGGGGTTCGAAGGCGGCTGGACGCTGGAGCAAATCGTCGGGCCCGCACCGTCTCTCGCACCTCTGCAGCTGCTGTCGTGGGCCGCCGCGCACACCACCCGGTTACGGTTGGGCGTCGCCGTGCTCATCACGTCGCTGCACGACCCGCTGCAACTCGCGACGGCCATCGCCGCCACGGACCAGCTCAGCCACGGTCGGCTCGATGTCGGCGTCGGCCACGGCGGCAACTCCAGGCCGTTTTCGGCGTTCGGCGTCGAGAAGGACACGTTCGTGAGCTACTTCACCGAAGGCCTCGCGTTGATGAAGGCCGCGTGGTCCGACGATCCGACCGTGACGTTCCACGGCCGCTTCCGCGATGTCGACGGTCTGCTGATCGAGCCGAAGCCGGTGCAGCGGCCGCACCCGCCGCTCTGGTTCGGCGGGGGCGCCCCCAAAGCCTTGGCCCGCGGGGTACGGCTTGGTGACGCGTTCATGGGTGCCGGTTCGTCGACCACCGAGAGTTTCGCCGAAGCAGTGCAGGTGGTGCGCCGCGAACTCGACGAACAAGGCAAGGACGCAACAAGATTCAGGATCGCCAAGCGTGTCTACCTGACCGTCGACGACGACGCGGCCCGTGCCAGGGAGCGGGTGCTCGCCGGTCTGCACCGCATCTACGGCGACCCCCTCGCCTCCCGCCTTGGCGACGTCCCGGTGGCGGGCACCGTCGACGACGTGGTCCGTGGGCTGCGTGAGGTCATCGACGCCGGAGCTGAGATGATCTTGTTGAACCCTGTCGGCAGGGACGTCGTTGAAGACCGTGAGCAGATGGAACGGCTTGCTGCGGAGGTGATCCCGCAGCTCAGCTGATTCACAGCTTTTGCTGAAAATTAGCTGTTTTAAGTTTGTGATCTTGGTGGTAAACCGGAGGCATGATGGCGAAACTGAAATTCCTCGCCCCGCTGGTCATGGCGGGTGCAGCCGCGACCGCGATCGCTGCGGCGCCCGTGGCCGCCGCGGAGTCCATCGCGGCTCTGACAAGCACGTCGATCATCCAGTTCGCGCCTGAAAGCCCGGGCGGCGACGGCTGTTACAACGGGATCTGCGGTAGCGGAGACGCGGGCGGCGGCAGCGGGTGCACCGCCGACGGCACCTGCGGCAGCGGCGGCCCGCTCGGTGGCGGTGGATGCACTGCCGCCGGTGTCTGCGGTCACGGCGGGCCGGGGGGGGGCGGCGGCGGCGGACCCGGCGTCGGCTGCTTCAACTGGGGCCAGGAACGCAAAAGGGCCCCCCCCCGCCGTTTAGCGTGCGGGGCCCAATGCGTTGTCTACAGCTCGGTCGCGGATCCACCCGCGGTGGTGATCTTCTCACGAGCGCTGCCGCTGAACTTGTGCGCGGTGACGTTGACCTTGACGGTCAGCTTGCCGTCGCCGAGCACCTTCACCAGCGCGTTCTTACGCACCGCGCCTGCAGCCACCAACTCGTCGACACCGACGTCGCCGCCCTTGGGGAACAGCTTGTTGATGTCGCCGACGTTGACGACCTCGTACTCAGTGCGGAACCGGTTGCGGAAGCCCTTGAGCTTCGGCAGCCGCATGTGGATCGGCATCTGACCACCCTCGAACGTCGCGGGGACGTTCTTGCGGGCCTTGGTGCCCTTGGTACCGCGGCCGGCGGTCTTGCCCTTCGAGCCTTCACCGCGACCAACGCGGGTCTTGGCAGTCTTCGAACCGGGGGCCGGCTTCAGGTCATGCAATTTGATAGTCATGAGACTTCCTCAACCTCTACGAGGTGATGCACGGCCTTGATCAGGCCGCGCGTTTGCGCGTTGTCCTCGCGGACGACGGACTGACGGATCTTCCGCAGCCCCAGCGTCCGCAGGCTCTCGCGGGCCTTCCAGCGCGCACCGATGGTGCTACGCACCTGCGTGATCTTGAGCTCTGCCATGGTTATGCCGACCCTTCACGTGCGGCCGACGCGGCGAGCGCATCCGCCTCGCGACGTGCCCGCAGCATGCCTGCCGGAGCCACGTCCTCGATCGACAGCCCGCGACGGGCCGCGACCTCTTCCGGACGCTGCAGCAGCTTCAGCGCGGCAACCGTGGCATGCACCACGTTGATCGCGTTGTCGCTACCCAGCGACTTGGCCAAAATGTCATGCACGCCAGCGCATTCCAGCACGGCACGGGCCGCACCGCCTGCGATCACACCGGTACCGGGGCTCGCCGGACGCAGCATCACCACGCCCGCAGCGGCCTCACCCTGGACCGGGTGCGTGATGGTCCCGCCGATCAGCGGCACCCGGAAGAAGCCCTTGCGAGCCTCCTCGACGCCCTTGGCGATAGCGGCCGGAACTTCCTTGGCCTTGCCGTAGCCGACACCGACCATGCCGTTGCCGTCGCCGACGATCACCAGCGCGGTGAAGCTGAACCGCCGACCGCCCTTGACGACCTTGGAGACGCGATTGATCGCGACGACACGTTCGAGATAGTTGCTCTTCTCACCACCGTCGCGGCCGCCACGGCCACCGCGATCGTCTCGTCGCCCCCGGCCGTCGCGGTCACCGCGACCGCCGCGATTGTCCTGCGCCGGAGCGGCGCCAGCCTGCTCGGCCATCATGCAGTCCTCTCGTTATTGGTCATTAGAACTTCAGCCCGCCTTCGCGCGCCGCGTCGGCCAGTGCCGCAATGCGACCGCCGTAGGTGTAACCACCGCGGTCGAACACGACCTGCTCGATGCCTGCGGCCTTGGCGCGCTCCGCGATGAGCTGACCGACCCGCACACTGTGAGCCTTCTTGTCACCGTCGACGGCACGCACGTCGGCCTCGATCGACGAGGCGGCGGCCACCGTGGTGCCGGTGAGGTCGTCCACCAGCTGCACATGGATGTGCCGCGACGAACGGTTCACCACAAGGCGCGGCGTGGTGGCCGTGCCTTCGATCTTCTTGCGGAGCCGGGCGTGCCGACGCAGCCGTGCGACCCGCCGGGTCGCAGAAACGTTCTGGCCCACCGGCTTACGGGTCGAGCCCTCAGTCTTAGCAGCCATGTCTACTTACCTGTCTTTCCGACCTTGCGGCGGATCTGCTCACCCTCGTAGCGGATGCCCTTGCCCTTGTAGGGGTCGCTCTTCCGCAGGCGGCGGATGTTGGCCGCGATCTGGCCGACCTTCTGCTTGTCGATACCTGAGATCGAGAACTTCGTCGGGGTTTCCACCGCGAAGGTGACGCCCTCGGGAGCGTTGATCAGCACCGGATGGCTGTAGCCCAACGCGAACTCGAGGTTGTTGCCCTTGGCGACGACGCGGTAGCCGACGCCGAAGATCTCCATCTTGATGGTGTAGCCCTCGGTCACACCTGTGACGAGGTTGGCCACCAGCGTGCGCGACAGCCCGTGCAGCGAACGGCTGCGCCGCTCGTCGTCGGGCCGGCTCACCACGATGGCACCGTCGTCGTCGCGCGACACCGAAATGGGCTCGGCGACCGCCAATTCCAACGTGCCCTTCGGTCCCTTGACCGACACGTTCTGACCGTCAATCGTCACATCGACCCCGGATGGCACCGGGACCGGCTGCTTTCCAATACGCGACATATCTACGTCTCCCTCACCACACGTACGCGAGGACTTCGCCGCCCACGCCCTGTCGTGCTGCCTGACGGTCGGTGAGCAGACCTGAAGACGTGGAGATGATCGCCACGCCGAGGCCACCCAGCACCCGCGGCAGGTTGGTGGATTTCGCATAGACACGCAGACCGGGCTTGGACACCCGGCGCAGGCCCGCGATGCTGCGTTCACGGCTCGGGCCGTACTTCAGTTGCACCACAAGCGACTTGCCGACGCGGGCATCCTCGGTGCGGTAGTCGGTGATGTAGCCCTCCGCCTTGAGGATCTCGGCGATGTTGGCCTTGATCTTGCTGTGCGGCAGGGTCACCTCGTCGTGGTACGCCGAATTGGCGTTGCGCAGACGTGTCAAGAAGTCTGCGATCGGGTCCGTCATGGTCATGACAGCCGGTTCACCTTCCTCGCGGCGGTTCCACTGTGCCCAATTTTTGGGGGGCCTACCGCAACCTGTTGTTAGTTGATCTGAATGCTGGTTACCAGCTGGACTTCTGCACGCCGGGCAGTTCGCCGGCGTGTGCCATCTCGCGCAGGCAGATGCGGCACAGCCCGAACTTGCGGTAAACCGCGTGCGGGCGACCGCACTTGCTGCACCGCGTGTACGCGCGCACCTTGAACTTGGGCTTCTTGTTGGCCTTGTTGACCAGAGCCTTCTTTGCCATTCGTTCAGTTCTCCTTGAAGGGGAAGCCGAGAGCCCGCAGCAGCGCTCGTCCTTCGTCGTCGTTCGTCGCCGAGGTGACGACGGTGATGTCCATGCCGCGCGGGCGGTCGATGGAGTCCACGTCGATTTCGTGGAACATCGACTGCTCGGTGAGCCCGAAGGTGTAGTTACCGGTGCCGTCGAACTGCTTGGGCGACAGCCCGCGGAAGTCGCGGATACGCGGCAGCGCGATCGAGATCAGCCGGTCGAGGAACTCCCACATCCGATCGCCGCGCAGCGTGACTCGTGCGCCGATCGGCATGCCCTCGCGCAGCTTGAACTGCGCGATCGACTTGCGCGCCTTGCGGATTTCCGGCTTCTGGCCGGTGATCAGCGACAGGTCGTTGACCGCGCCGTTGATCAGCTTGGCGTCGCGGGCCGCGTCGCCGACACCCATGTTCACGACGACCTTGACAACGCCGGGGATCTGCATGACGTTGGCGTAGCCGAACTCTTTCTGGAGCGCCTCGCGGATCTCTTCGCGGTAGCGCTGCTTGAGGCGCGGCAGAGTCTTTTCAGCGGTAGTCATGTCAGATGTCCTTGCCGTTGGTCTTGGCGACGCGGACCTTCTTGCCGGTCTCGTCGTCGCGGCGGAACCCGACGCGGGTGGGCTTGCCGTCGGAGTCGAGCAACATCACGTTGCTGACGTGGATCGGCGCCTCCTGGGTGACGATGCCGCCCGAGGACGCCCCGCGCTCGGTGCGCGAAACAGGGGTGTGCTTTTTGATCCGGTTCACGCCTTCGACGAGCACCTTGTTGCGATCCGGGTAGGCCACCAGGACCTTGCCCTTGGCGCCCTTGTCCTTACCGGAGATCACGAGCACCGTGTCGCCCTTGTGGACGTTCATCTACAACACCTCCGGGGCAAGCGAGACGATCTTCATGAAGCGCTTCTCGCGCAGTTCGCGGCCGACCGGGCCGAAGATGCGGGTGCCGCGCGGATCGTTGTCGGCCTTGATGATGACGGCCGCGTTCTCGTCGAACTTGATGTAGCTGCCGTCGGCGCGGCGGCGTTCCTTGACGGTGCGCACGACGACGGCCTTGACCACCTCACCGCGCTTGACGTTGCCGCCCGGGATGGCGTCCTTGACGGTGGCCACGATGATGTCGCCGATGCCGGCGTAGCGCCGCGACGAACCGCCGAGCACGCGGATGCACAAGATCTCCTTGGCGCCCGTGTTGTCGGCGACCTTCAGCCGCGATTCCTGCTGAATCACTCGATCTCCTCGACCTGGTTAATGTGTGCATGGCAGATTCCGACCTGACATGCGCGGTCTTGCTGTTTCCGAAGGGCACGCAGGGTCTTCTCTGGAAAAACCGAGGTCTGCCCAAGGCAACCGTTTGATTCTAGGTGACGACCTGCGAGGAACCAAATCGCCGCTGGTCACCCTTTTTTTCTCGCGCGAACGTGGGTTACCCGCACGCGCTTTGCCGCTCGAACGTGCGACAAGCCCACATTCGCCGCTGGTCGCCGCTGGTCACTGCTCACCCCGCCACGCAGCGGAACCCGATGTGCGTCGTCGCGCTGTCCTGTGACTGCGGCGACCTGGCCGCGGGCCGGTACCGCAGGCAGTACTCGGGTGCGCACAGATGCGATCCGCCCTTGAGCGTCTGCGTCACCGACGGGTCGGCGGTCGACGGGGCGCAGCAGGACTCGACCGGGCCGTCCAACCGGTGGTGCGCCGAGAACTGCGTCGTCGTCCACTCCCAGACGTTGCCGATCATGTCGACCAACCCGAACCCGTTCGGCGGGAACGTGCCGACCGGTGACGTGCCGACCCAGCCCAGCGCCCCGTCGTTACGGAACGGGAACCGGCCCTGCCAGGTGTTGGCCATCAACCGGCCGTCGGGCGCGGCGTCGTCACCCCACGCGAACGTCGTGCTGGTGCCGCCCCTGGCGGCGTACTCCCACTCGGCCTCGGTGGGCAGTCGCCTTCCTGCCCACTTCGCGTACACCGCGGCATCCGGATAGGCGACCTGCACCACCGGATGGTCGAGTCGGTCGTCGATCGTGCTGTCCGGTCCGCACGGGTGGCGCCAGTCGGCGCCGGGCACCCAGTGCCACCACTGCCGCCAATCCCGCAGGTCAACCGGGCCGCTGGTGGGCTTGAACACCAGCGCTCCCGGCACCAGGTCCTGCGCCGACGCGCCGGGATACAGCGCGGGGTCCGGGGACTGCTCGGCGACGGTGACGTAGCCGGTCTCGGCGACGAACGCGGCGAATTGCGCGTTGGTCACCGGATGGCGTTCGACGGCGAACGCACCGACGGTGGCGGTGTGCACCGGAGCTTCTTCCGGATAGAACTGGGTCGAGCCCATCCGGTATGACCCGCCCGGCAGCGCGACGAGTTCGGTGAGCACTGCGGTCACGGGATGAGGATCTCGAAGTCCTCGGTCAGCAGTGCCGCGGCCGAATCGAAGCCGGGTGTTCCCGGCGGCGCCTGCACGTGCACGGAGACCAGATAGTTGTTGCCGCCATTGGTCCAGATGTGGGCGATTCGGTCTTCGTAGACGACGGCGTTCTGCGTCGTCTCCGACCACGCACCCATCAACTTCTGCCCGCTGTAACCGCACAGATCGCCAGGAAGCACGCTGACCGAGCTGACCGATGATTCGGCCATCAGGTCGTCGGCGTACTTCCTGAAGGCCTCACCCGGCTCCAGCTGCGTGGGCGCGATCGTGACGGTCGCCTGCATGCCACCGGGACCGTCCAACTGGCCGCCGACATCGCCGGTGCCCGCGGTCATCGACCATTTGTCAGGCACGCCCACCGTGATCTTCGGCGCCTGCGGGTCGTCGACTTCGGCGGTCATCCGCACGCTCGGCTTGAGCGCCTGCGAGCACACGACACTGCTGGCCGGTACCGGTACCCGCGTGGTGGGCACGACGCCGAAGCCGGATTCGGTCGGCGGGGCAGCGCCGCTGGTGGCTTGCGGCGCGGAAGGCTGCACCGCGACCAAGCCGCCCGGTTCGGCGACCGGTACGCCGTCGCTGGTCCGCGCGCACGCCGTCGCCACGCAAACCACCGCGAGCGTCACCGCTGCGAGGCGCTTCATCAGTCTTTCGCGAAAGCCCGCGCGAACTCGCGTTCCAAATCCACGTACGGCTTGCCTGAGACGTCAACGTTCACCTGAATGATGCTGCCACCTGTGAACGGGAATGGCGCCTTGTAGGTCCGTGACACCGGCGACCCAGTGTTCTTTCCGACGCTGAGGCTGGCGCCTGCCAGCCCGAACGTGCCGGGATGAATCTTCATCCCGGACAGCGACGCCACCTCGGCGTCGTCGATGTAGAGGCCGACGTCGCCGAGCGGCGTGTGACTGCCCTCGACCGTGCCGGTGCGGGTGAACGCAACGCCAAAGGTGTGCCTGCCCAGTGGCGCCGCGTCGGCCGACGACAGCGCCTGCTCCTGCTCTCCGAGGAAGTTGTAGATGTAGTGCAGCCGCCCGTCCTGAAGGAACAACACGTGTCCCCCGTGGGCACCGCCGTGTTTGATGATCACTCCCTCGGCACCGGTGGTGTCGACGGTCACCTCGGCGATGATCGCAAACGACCGGCCGCCAATCTCGACGGCGGCACCCATGCCCACGTCGGCGGTGCCCGGGTAGTAGGTGTACGACTCGCGGGTGCCCGACAGGTAGGGCCGGTACCGCGACATCGTCTCCAATATGTTCAAGTCAGCCAACGGCAGGCCGTTGTACTTGTCGGCCTCGCTGAACCACAGCTTCTTGAGTTCTTCGAGCTTTTCCGGGTTCTCGGCGGCCAGATCGTGGCATTGGCTGCGGTCCGCCTCGATGTGGAACAGCTCCCAGCGGTCCTTGTCGAAGTTCGACCAGCCGGCAGGCGATGCCGCGTGGACGGTGTTGGCGAACCAGCCTTTGTCCCAGATGCCTCGGGTGCCCAGCATGGTGTAGAACTGCGTTTCCTTGCCGGTGGGAGCCAACGGATCATCAAGGGCCAGTTTGAAACTCATGCCGTCGAGCGGCTTCTGCGGGATGCCGCGCACGGTGGCGGGCGGGGTGATGCCGATCAGGTCGTACACCGTCGGCGTGATGTCACAGACGTTGATGTAGTTGTCCCGAACATCACCGTGCGCCGCTATTCCCTTGGGCCAGGAGATGATTGCCGTGTCGGCGATGCCGCCTTCATGGGACGCGTACCGCTTGAACAGTTTGTACGGCGTGTTGAACGCCATCGCCCAGCCGATCGGATAGTGGTTGTAGGTCTCCGGCCCGCCGAGGTTGTCCATCAGCTTCAGGCTCTCCTCGACGGTGTCGATGTAGCCGTTGAAGAATTTGACCTCGTTCACCGAGCCGTTCGGACCGCCCTCGCCGCTGGCGCCGTTGTCGGAGATGACCACGATGATGGTGTTGTCCAGTTGACCTGATTCCTCGAGATAGTCGAGGATGCGGCCGATCTGGGCGTCGGTGTAGGACAGGAAGCCGGCGAACACTTCGGCCATGCGCGCGAACAATCGCTTCTCGTCGTCGCTGAGCGAATCCCACGGCCGAACGGTGTCCTGCGCCGGCCACGATTCGCCGTTGGGGCCCTTGACATCCAGATAGGGATTGATCGGGGACAGTTCGGTGTCGGGCGGAACGATGCCCAACCTCTTCTGGTTCTCGAGCACGACGTCGCGGTAGCGCTCGTAACCCATGTCGAACTTTCCGGCGTACTTGTCGGCCCATTCCTTGAAGACGTGATGCGGGGCGTGCCCGGCGCCGGGGCACACGTAGGAGAACCACGGCTTGTCGGGCGCGATCACCTTGCTGTCGCGGATGAATTCGATGGTCTTGTCGGCCAGGTCCTTCGACAGGTGGTAGCCGTCTTCGGGCGTTCCCGGCGGTGCGACGGGGTGGTTGTCGTAAACCAGTTCGGGATACCACTGATCGGTCTCGCCACCCATGAAGCCGTAGAACCGCTCGAATCCGCGGGCCAGTGGCCAATGTCGTTTGGTGGCGGCAAGATTGGACTCCTCCAGCGGAGTGAGATGCCACTTGCCGACGCAGTAGGTGTTGTATCCGTTTTCGACGAGCACCTCCGACAGCAGTGCGGTGTCGTCGGGAATGCGCCCGTTGCATCCGGGGAAGCCGTCGGTGAACTCCTCGATGGTGGCCATGCCGACGGTGGTCGGGTTGCGTCCGGTCAGCAGCGACGCCCTGGTCGGCGAGCACAGCGCCGTCGTGTGGAACTGCGACAGCCGCACACCCCGTCGGGCGATGCGGGTCATCGTGGGCATTTCGACCAGACCGCCGAAGCAGTCCCAGGTTGCGATGCCGGTGTCGTCCCACACCAGGTACAACACATTGGGGGCATCCTTGGGCGCCGTCGGCGCCGCGTACGGGCCCCAGTCCGGTTCGGAATCCCGAATGTCGAGTTCGATCTTGCCGTTGAATTCCTTCGCCACGACCGGAGGTTACACCCGCCGCGCATCGGTTAGCCGGAAATTGACGACGGCGCCAGTCCGGGTTGCCGGTTCAGCCACCGCTGCACGACGACGAATGGGATCGACCATCCCAACCACGCACCCGCACCTGCCACGAACCACACGAAGTGTTCCTCGCTGCCTCCAAACACGCTGTCCCGCAACGGTTGGCATGCGATGACCAAAATGGGCGTCCAGATCCGGTTGGTGATGATCGACAGCGCCAACGTCGCGCTGCGCACCATGTCCCTGCGATGCTGCGCGAACCGCCGTTGCCGCGCAGCGACGTAGCCGTTGATCGTGAACCACAGCCACAGCGATGCCAGCGCCACATTGCTGACGGCGAGGAAAGGACCGAACGGGGTGGCCGCCCCGATCACCATGGCGCAGAGCGCCGCAGGCACCGCGGTGTAGACGTACAACCGGCCCAGCAGGCGGTGCAGCACAGGTCTGGCGGCGCGCAGTCCCGGCCAGATCTGCGCCACCGCGCACACCATCGCGGCACTGGCGAACAGCACATGCGCCACCAGCAGTGGGTAATGCCACGCAAACGTCGAGGGCACCCGGGTGCCGCCGGTGAAATACGGCGGCAGTGAGTACGCCAGAAAGGCGACGACGACGACGGCCAGCGCACGCGATGCGTATGTCATACGCACAAAGCGTACTGCATACGCATAGGTATACGCTGGGGTGCGATGACGACCGACGAGCCGCTGCCGAGGGCGCTGCAGATCCTCTGGCGCGACAAGCCATCGACGCGCCGCGGTCGCGGCCTGAACCGGGAGACGATCGTCGGGGCGGCGATCGAGTTGGTCGAGCAGGAGGGCCTCAACGCGCTGTCGATGGCCAGGCTGGCCGAGCGGTTGGGCTGCGGGACCATGTCGCTTTACCGCCACGTCGCGAACAAGGACGAGTTGTTGACGTTCATGTTGTCGACGGCACCGGATCCCCCACCCACCCCCCGCGATCCGTCGGATTGGCGTGGCGCGCTTGCGAATTGGGCCGATGGGCTGTGGGACGTCTACCACCGCCATCCGTGGGTGCTGCAGACCGCGACGGCAGGCCCGCCGCTGGATCCCGGACAACTGGCGTGGCTGGACGCCGGGTTGGCCGCGTTGGGCCCGACCGGGCTGACCGAACGGGACAAGCTGGCAGCGGTGATGGCGGTGCTGCACTACGTGCGCGGTGCCGCGGCGTTGGACATCGAGGCCGCCGCCGAAGGCCCGAACTATGCCGGACTGCTGAGGCGTCTGGTGGACGGCGAGCGCTTCCCCGCGCTGGCGGCGGCTGTCGCGGCGGGGGTGTTCGACGACTCCGACGACGACCACGTCGCCGAGTTCCGCGCCGGCCTGGATCAGCTTCTCGACGGCATCGCGGCGAAGATGCCATAGCCCTTGTCATGTCGGGCCGCCGCGCTGCGTCATAGAGGTATGGACAGTGAACCGATCACGCTGATCAACATCTTCGAGATCCCGCAGACCGAGGTCGACGCCTTCGTCCAAGGCTGGCAGGAACGCGCGGCCTTTTTGAGCAGGCAACCCGGTTTCCGGTCACTGCGGCTGCACAGCGCGCTGAGCCCCGACACCCGATACCAATTGGTCAATGTCGCGGAGTGGGACAGCGCGGAAGCACTCCACGCCGCAACATCGCAGGACTTCTTCCAGCAGAGCGCGCAGCGGTCCATGCAGGAATTCGCCGTCACCGCTCATCCCGCGATCTACCGAGTCGCCATCGAAGCCACCGCGGACTGACGCAGGCCTGACGATGCCGAAAGCGTACCGAGTCAACGTCTTTGTCCGATTCAACAACGCCGTGATGCGGGCACTCATCCGCGCAGGCGTCCGGATCGGAACCTTCGCCGTGCTTACCGTGCGCGGTCGCAAGAGCGGCACGCCGGTGAGCGTTCCGCTTGTCGTCTTCGGTCACGGCGACAGCGAGTACCTGGTGGCGTCGTACGGCATCGTCAACTGGGTGCGCAACCTGCGCGCCGCCGATGGCACGGCCGAACTGCGCCGCGGCGGCGACGTCGAGCAGATCTGCGCCGTCGAGCTGCCCGCCGAACAAGCCGGACCCGTGCTGCGCGCCAGCTTGCTGGCCGGTCCGCCCGGTATCCCGCGCCCGATCGTGGCCGTGTTCCGGCGGTTCTTCGTCCTGCCCTATCTCGACGTCGGCATGGACTCGGCGGACGACGAATTCGTCCGGGCAGCGCACACACACCCGGTGTTTAGGCTGGAAGTATGCCCACAGTGACGACCAGCAAGCCGCAGACGATCTCCTATCCCGCTCCCGGCTCACGTCCGTACCGCCAGGAGGACATCGCGGTCGATCCCCATGTGGTCGTCCTGTTCGGCGCGACAGGCGATCTCGCGAGACGCAAACTGATCCCCGGGCTGGCGTATCTCGACCAATCCGAGCTGGCCCCCCACATCGAGATCGTCGCCACCTCGCTGGAAGACCTCACCCGAGACGAGTTCCTCGAAGTGGCCAAATCGGCCATCGAGGATTTCGGCACCCACAAACTCAGCACCGAGCAATGGCGGCGGTTCGCGGAAACAGTCACCTATGTGCCACAGAGCGCGGGACCCGATGCGCTGGCCGCCGCGGTCGAGAACGCGGAGAAGAAACTCGGCCAAGGCGTACGCCGGCTGCACTACCTGTCGGTGCCGCCGAAGGCCGCGCACGCGGTGATCGCGACGCTGCGTGATGCGAACCTGGTGGACCGCTCGCGCGTTGTGATGGAGAAGCCGTTCGGCACCGATCTGGCAAGTGCCGTGGCGCTCAACGACTTTGTGCACGAGACGTTCCGTGAGGATCAGATCTTCCGCATCGACCACTTCCTCGGTAAAGAGGCGGCGCTGAACATCTTGGCGTTCCGCTTTGCAAACGGACTGTTCGAGCCGATCTGGAATCGCAACTTCATCGACCACATCCAGATCGACATCCCCGAGACGCTCGGTCTGGACGAGCGTGCGAACTTCTACGAGAGCACCGGCGCATACAAGGACATGGTCGTCACCCATCTGTTCCAGGTGATGGCCTTCGTGGTGATGGAGCCGCCGACGGCGTTGGAGCCCCGCGCCATCAGCGAGGAGAAGAACAAGGTGTTCAGGTCGATGCTGCCGGTCGACCCGAAGAACGTGGTGCGCGGCCAGTTCACTGGTTACCGCGAATTAGAAGGTGTGGCAAGGGATTCCGATACCGAAACGTTCATCGCGCTCAAGGTCGGCATCGACAACTGGCGGTGGGCGGGGGTGCCGATCTATCTACGCACCGGTAAGCGGATGGCCGAGGGCATGCGCATCATCTCGATCGCGTTCAAGGAGGCGCCGCGGTCGATGTTCGCGCCCGGTTCGGGTGTCGGCGCGCAGGGGCCCGATCACCTCACCTTCGACCTCGCCGAGGATTCCAAGGTGTCGCTGTCGTTCTACGGCAAACGCCCTGGCCCCGGCATGAAGCTGGAGAAGCTGTCGATGCAGTTCTCGACGCAGGAGGTCGGCAGCAGCACCGACGTGCTGGAGGCCTACGAACGTCTGATGCTCGACGCGATGCGCGGCGACCACACCTTGTTCACCACCGCCGAAGGCATCGAGTCGCTGTGGGAGCGGTCGGCCGACCTGCTCGCCGACCCGCCGCCCGCCAAGTCATATCCGCAGGGCAGTTGGGGCCCCAACGCCATTCACCAATTGATCGCGCCGAATGCATGGCGGTTGCCGTTCGAACGAGCCTGGCGCGAGGCCAAGAGCGACAGCTGACGCACGAAAGCCCCCGCCGTGGCGGGGGCTTGTCGTGTCTGCTTGGGGCTACTTGGCCTTCTCGAGGATCTCGACCAGCCGCCACCGCTTGGTGGCCGACAGCGGACGAGTCTCCATCAGCGAGACGCGGTCGCCGACACCGGCGTCGCCGTTCTCGTCGTGCGCCTTGACCTTCGAGGTGGTCCGGATGATCTTGCCGTAGAGCGGGTGGCTCTTACGGTCTTCCAGCTCGACCACGATCGTCTTCTGCATCTTGTCCGACACGACGTAACCGATAGCGGTCTTGCGCCGCCCGCGCGGCTTCTCCGCGCGCGGAGTGTGCTTCGGCCCTTTGTCTTTGGAGGCCTGTGTTTCTGCCATTTTTACGATTCCTCACCCGCGGGCCCGGACGCCAGGCCCAATTCACGTTCGCGCAGCACTGTGTACACACGCGCAATTTCCTGACGCACCGTACGAAGCCGACGGTTGTTGGCGAGCTGACCGGTCGCCATCTGGAAGCGCAGGTTGAACAGCTCTTCCTTGGACTCGCGCAGCTTGTCCTTCAACTCGTCGTCGGTCAGTTCGCGAAGTTCGCCAGGAGTCACTCCCACTGCCATCAGAAATGATCCTCTCGAGTCACGATGCGCGCCTTGATCGGCAACTTGTGGATCGCGCGGGTCAACGCATCCCGTGCGGTCTTCTCATCGGGGTAGCTCAGCTCGAACAGCACCCGGCCGGGCTTCACGTTGGCGACCCACCACTCCGGCGAACCCTTACCCGAACCCATGCGGGTTTCGGCGGGCTTCTTGGTCAGCGGGCGGTCCGGGAAGATGTTGATCCACACCTTGCCGCCACGCTTGATGTGCCGGTTGATGGCGATACGAGCGGACTCGATCTGCCGGTTGGTGATGTAGGCATGCTCCAGCGCCTGGATACCGTAGTCACCGAAGCTGACCGACGTCCCGCCGCTGGCGATGCCGCGCTGACGGGGGTGGTGCTGCTTGCGGTGCTTGACCTTGCGGGGAATCAGCATTTCTTAGCTCTCCGTTGTCTCCGTGGTCGGCGCTTCGGCAGCGGCGGCCTCGGTGC
Source organism: Mycobacterium sp. 3519A (assembly GCF_900240945.1). Taxonomy (NCBI): domain Bacteria; kingdom Bacillati; phylum Actinomycetota; class Actinomycetes; order Mycobacteriales; family Mycobacteriaceae; genus Mycobacterium; species Mycobacterium sp. 3519A. The sequence continues at coordinate 634,962 of NZ_OESG01000013.1, read as the reverse complement.
CGCCGGTCGCTTCGGCGACGGCCGGCGCATCTTCGGTACCGGAGGCGGCGCGACCGGCATCGGTGCTCGTCGCGGTGGTACCCGACGCACCACTACGACGCGGGCGGGTGCCCGACGGCCGCTCGCGGCGCGGACGATCGGCGCCCGAAGGAACCGTCGCGGTCGCCTCGCGCTTGCCACCGACGATGTCGCCCTTGTAGATCCACACCTTCACGCCGATCCGGCCGAAGGTGGTCTTGGCCTCGTACAGGCCGTAGTCGATGTCGGCACGCAGCGTGTGCAGCGGCACCCGACCCTCGCGGTAGAACTCCGAGCGGCTCATCTCAGCGCCGCCGAGGCGGCCCGAGCACTGCACCCGGATGCCTTTCACGTTGGGCTGACGCATGGCCGACTGGATGGCCTTGCGCATCGCGCGACGGAACGCCACGCGGTTCGAGAGCTGCTCTGCCACACCCTGAGCCACCAACTGCGCCTGCGACTCCGGGTTCTTCACCTCGAGGATGTTCAGCTGAACCTGCTTACCGGTCAGCTTCTCCAGGTCGGCGCGGATCCGGTCGGCCTCGGTGCCGCGGCGGCCGATCACGATGCCGGGGCGCGCGGTGTGGATATCAACACGAACTCTGTCGCGAGTCCGTTCGATCTCCACGTCGGCGATGCCGGCGCGCTCCAGACCCGTGGCAAGCAGTCGGCGGATCGCCACGTCTTCCTTGACGTAGTCCTTGTACTGCTTGTCGGCGTACCACCGGGACTTCCAGTCGGTGGTGATACCGAGCCGGAAGCCGTGGGGATTGATTTTCTGGCCCACTACTCCGAGCCCTCCTTCGCTTCGGCGGAAGCTTCAGTCGTCTTCTTCGGGGCCGCCTTCTTGGCGGGCGCCTTCTTGGCCGGTGCCTGCTTGGCCGCGGCCGCCTTACTGCCCTGGGCACGGCGGGCGCGCGTCGAGCTGGCCGACTGACCGCGACGGTCCTCGCGTGACGGACGGCTCTCGACGATCACCGTGATGTGGCTGGTGCGCTTGCGGATTCGGAACGCGCGACCCTGTGCGCGCGGCCGGATGCGCTTGGCGGTCGGCCCCTCGTCGGCGTAGACGGTGGCGACCACGAGGGTGGACGGATCCAGTCCCTCGTTGTTCTGCGCGTTGGCCGCGGCGCTGGCGATCACCTTGGCGACCGGCTCGCTGGCGGCCTGCGGCGCCCACCGCAGGATGTCGAGGGCTTGCTCGACGCTCTTGCCGCGAACCAGGTCGATGACCCGGCGCGCCTTGGTCGCCGAGACGCGCACGAAGCGCGCCTTCGCGACCGCAGACGGGTATTCAGTCGTGATACTCACCGGCGCTTCGCCTTCCGGTCATCCTTGATGTGACCCTTGAACGTACGGGTGGGCGCGAACTCGCCCAGCTTGTGCCCGACCATCGCCTCGGTGACGAACACCGGAACGTGCTTGCGGCCGTCGTGCACCGCGAAGGTGTGCCCGATGAAATCGGGGATGATGGTCGAACGCCGCGACCAGGTCTTGATGACCTGCTTGGTGTTCTTCTCGTTCTGGACGTCGACCTTCTTGAGCAGATGGTCGTCGACGAACGGACCCTTCTTCAGGCTGCGTGGCATCGGCTATCTCCTACCGGTGGTGCTTCTTGCCGGTGCGCCGGCGTCGGACGATGAGCTTGTCGCTTGGCTTGTTGGCCTTGCGGGTACGGCCCTCGGGCTTACCCCACGGGCTGACCGGGTGACGGCCACCGGATGTCTTGCCCTCGCCGCCGCCGTGCGGGTGGTCGACCGGGTTCATCACGACACCACGGACGGTGGGGCGCTTGCCCTTCCACCGCATGCGGCCGGCCTTACCCCAGTTGATGTTGGCCTGCTCGGCATTGCCGACCTCGCCGACGGTGGCGCGGCAGCGCACGTCGACGCGGCGGATCTCACCGGACGGCATACGCAGCGAGGCGTAGGTGCCTTCCTTACCGAGCAGCTGGATGCTCGCGCCTGCGGAGCGGGCCAGCTTGGCGCCGCCGCCGGGCCGCAGCTCCACCGCGTGGATCACGGTGCCCGACGGGATGTTGCGCAGCGGCAGGTTGTTACCTGGCTTGATGTCGGCGTTGGCGCCGGACTCCACCACGTCACCCTGCGAAAGACCCTGCGGCGCAACGATGTAGCGCTTCTCGCCGTCCAGGTAGTGCAGGAGCGCGATGTTGGCGGTGCGGTTCGGGTCGTACTCGATGTGCGCGACCTTGGCGTTGACGCCGTCCTTGTCGTGGCGACGGAAGTCGATCACGCGGTACGCACGCTTGTGGCCACCGCCCTTGTGCCGGGTGGTGATTCGGCCGTGCGCGTTGCGACCGCCCTTGCCGTGCAGCGGACGAACCAGCGACTTCTCCGGGTGGTCGCGAGTGATCTCGGCGAAATCGGAGACGCTGGCACCGCGGCGACCGGGGGTCGTCGGCTTGTACTTGCGAATTCCCATGATTCTTTAAGTCCCTCTGCCGGCTAGGCCGGCGCTCCGAACAGGTCGATGGGCTTGCTGCCCGCGGCCAGCGTCACGATGGCGCGCTTGGTGTCCTTACGCTTGCCGAAACCGGCGCGGGTGCGCTTGCGCTTGCCCTGTCGGTTGGCGGTGTTCACCGACGCGACCTTGACGTTGAAGATCTTCTCGATCGCGATCTTGATCTGCGTCTTGTTCGAGTCGGGGTGCACGACGAACGTGTACACGTTGTCTTCGATCAGTCCGTACGACTTCTCGGAGATGACCGGAGCCAGGATGATGTCGCGGGGGTCAGTCACGGTCGCCATCAGGCCGAAACCTCCTCGGCAGTCTTGGTGTTCGCGCTGATGTAGCTGTTCAGCGCCTCGACGCTGAACACCACGTCGTCGGCCTTCAGCACGTCGTAGGTGTTGAGCTGATCCGGCGACAGGATGTGCACACCGGGAAGGTTGCGCACGCTCAGCGCACCGGTCTCGTCGGTGCGGCCGATCACCACCAACACCTGCTTGCGCTCGGTCAGCGTGGCCAGGAACGCCTTGGCGCTCTTGGTCGACGGGGTCTGGCCCTCGACGAGTTCGGTGACGGCGTGGATGCGGCCGTTGCGCGCCCGGTCCGACAGCGCCCCGCGCAGTGCGGCGGCGATCATCTTCTTGGGCGTGCGCTGGCTGTAGTCGCGCGGCTGCGGGCCGTGCACGGTGCCACCGCCGGTGAACTGCGGTGCACGCGTCGAACCCTGACGGGCGCGACCGGTGCCCTTCTGGCGGTACGGCTTCTTGCCGCCGCCGCGGACGTCGCCGCGCGTCTTGGTCGCGTGGGTGCCCTGCCGCTTCGCGGCGAGCTGCGCCTCGACGACCTGATGCATCAGCGCGATGTTCGGCTCGACGTCGAACAGCTCGGCGGGCAGCTCGATGGAGCCGTCCTTCTTGCCTGCCGGGGTGTGAACGTCAATTTTGTTGGTAGCCATTACTTTTCGCCTCGCTTGATTGCGCTGCGGACCACGACCAGCCCACCGGTACGACCGGGGATGGCGCCCTTGATCAGCAGCACGCCGTTCTCGGCATCGACCTTGTGCACCAACAGGTTCTGCGTCGTCACGCGGTCGTTGCCCATCCGGCCCGACATGCGCGTGCCCTTGAACACCCGGCCCGGGGTGGCGCAGCCACCGATCGAGCCCGGACGACGGTGCACCGCCTGGGCACCGTGGCTGGCGCCCTGGCCGCGGAAACCGTGGCGCTTCATGGTGCCCGCGTAGCCCTTGCCCTTGCTGGTGCCGGTCACGTCGACGTAGGTGCCGTCGGCGAAGATCTCGGCGGTCAGTTCCTGACCGACCTCGTATTCGCTCGCGGCGGCCTCGTCGTCGAGCCGCAGCTCGGCGAGGTGGCGGCGGGGATTGACGCCCGCGGCGGCGTACTGACCGGTGACCGGCTTGTTCACCTTGCGGGGGCTGATCTCGCCGTATGCCAGTTGGACAGCGGAGTATCCGTCGCGCTCAGGCGTCCGGATACGGGTCACGACATTGGGGCCGGCCTTGACGACCGTCACCGGCACGACCCTGTTGTTCTCGTCGAACACCTGCGTCATGCCCAGCTTGGTGCCCAGAATGCCTTTACGTGCCATTTCTTGGGTCTCCTACTGGATGTTCACGTCGACGCTGGCCGGAAGGTCGATACGCATGAGCGCGTCGACGGTCTTCGGCGTCGGGTCGAGGATGTCGATCAACCGCTTGTGCGTACGCATCTCGAAGTGCTCCCGCGAGTCCTTGTACTTATGCGGGGACCGGATGACGCAGTACACGTTCTTCTCAGTCGGCAGCGGCACAGGACCAACCACGCTGGCGCCGGTACGGGTGACCGTCTCCACGATCTTGCGCGCCGAGGCGTCAATCGCCTCGTGGTCGTAGGCCTTGAGCCTGATGCGGATCTTCTGTCCCGCCACGCTTCTCCTACCTCACTCCTACAGGGCCCCTGTCGGGACCGCGTTCCGTTCGGCGCACTCGCTTCGCGCTGGTATGCCGCCGCTGTTCATCTGTCTGTGGTCCACCGATCCCCGCGGTCGGGCGTGTCGCCCTCACGCACACTCAGCCGCGGCGGAAAATGTCGCGATCGAGGTGGGTACCGGATGCGCCCGTACGGGCGCTGGTCGGATGCCCCGGCCAGGCGTACCCGGCTCAAGGCAACCCGAACAGTATGCCCTAAAACGCGACGTCAGCCAAATCCCTGGCCACGCCGAACGGGCGGCTTTCTTACTCCAGAGTAAGGAAGCTCGACGGGCGGAGCTTCAGCCCGGCACAAAATGATCGCTACATGATCCGTTACCGACAAAGAATTGAGACACACAACGAACAACTGACCGTCCGAAACACGGTCGCGGACTTCGTTCAGACGCCCACCCGGAGCCCATCGAGATCTATTGAACGCCGAGGTCGACAACGACGGCGCAGACTCCGCGATCGTCGCACGGCAGTGGCTGCGCGAACAGGGCCTGGTGACGTGAGACCTAATCCGACAGGTACGTCCCGTGGCCTTCCCGGACCAGGCCGCCGTCGAAGGTCAGCACCTCGTTGACCAGTTCACCGCGGTGGTTGCGGTAGTTGATCACCAGCGTCGATTCGCCGCGGTAGACGCCGACCACCGCGAACTGCAAATCAGGCTGTTTGGCCAACGCCGCCGTCCAGTAATCCCGCAGGGCGGCCTTACCGCGCACCACTCCCCCGCTCTCGGGCACGACCCGCGCCGCGACCGGTGAGGTGAACAGCACATCGTCGTGGAAGTGCGCGAGCACCGCTTCGATGTCGTGCGCATTCCAGGCCCGCACCCACGCTTCGACATAGCCGTTCGGATCCGGAGTCGGCATCGCGGTCAACCTTTCCGGCCTGCCCAAAACGCGCACTGGTGAACATCGTCGAAGTCGGTAGTCACTGTGCTCGTGCCCGCTTGAAACGACAACCGTTTTTTGTCGGCGCCGAAGCCGGGCCACTGCGCACCCGGTTCGCCGGTGCGGACGAAATGCGCCCAGTAGTCGATCATCTGGTCGGACAATGCCTGCTGGGTCGGGTTGAGCGGCGGCGCACCGCCGACGTCGAAGAGATACCGCAATTCCAGCGAATGGCTCGCGCCCACCGGGAACGGCAGCGTGCGCATCGGTTCGGGCATCGGCGCATCCCGGTCGTTGAACTCGTAGGCGTAGACGGGCCCGGTCCGCGCCATGGCGTCGCTCATCCGAGCGGTCGGGCAGGCGAACACCCCGTCGGTGACCGCAGCCGAATAGGCAACCGGCACAAGGCCGTATCTCTGCAGCGGATAATGCGCTTCGACCGCGGCGGCGTCGGCGCCGAACGTCTCGGCCAGCAGCTGCGGATACTGCTCGTGGGTGTAGGGACCCTTGCGCAGATACTGCAGCGCGACGAACAGTGTGAACTCGTCGCGGTTGCTACCGATCAACACCGGCACCCTGGTCGCGCGCCCCTCCCCCAGCGCAGCCATCGGATCGACCGGCAGCCGCGACGTTCCCGTCACCGGACCACTCAGCGCGTCTTCACCGATGCGGTAGTACCAGACCGGCTCCCGCAGTTTTCCTTCCGGCAATGCGCGCAGGCACTGTGCAGCGGATTGCACGTCGCCGCAACCGAGTTGGGCCGCGTAGTCGCGACTGGCCTGCTCCGCGGCGGGCAGCGCCAGTTGCGCCTGACACGGGCCACTCTGGATGATCGCCGCCCTGAACAACCCGGCCGACTCCGGTGCCACCAGGTGGTCGCACACCGACATCCCCCCTGCGGACTCACCCGCCAGCGTGACCTTGTCCGGGTTCCCGCCGAAGTCGGCGATGTTGTCGCGCACCCACCGCAGCGCCGCCTGCTGGTCGGCCAGACCGTAGTTGCCGACGTCGCCCGGTGCGCCGAGCGCCGGGTGTGCCAGGAAGCCCATCGCGCCCAGTCGGTAGTTCACGGTGACGACGATGATGTCGCCCCGGTTGGCCAGCCACCGCGAGTCGTAGACGCTCGCGCTGCCGTTGATGAACGCGCCGCCGTGGATCCACACCATCACAGGCAACTTCTCGTCGGCCCTGGTAGTCGGCGGTGTCCACACGTTGAGCGTCAGACAGTCCTCGTCGGTCTGCCGCCCGAATTCCGGGTCGCCGCCAGGGTCCTGCAGGCACCTCGGCCCGAACCGGGTGGCGTCGCGCACCCCCTGCCAGGCGGCGGCCGGCTCGGGTGGTCGCCATCGCAGCGGGCCTACTGGTGGTGCGGCATAAGGGATTCCGGCGAAGAGTCGATGATCGGGAGCGACGAGGCCGCGTACCGTGCCTGCGGCCGTATGTACCGTCGCGGGATCCGAGGGCCTGGCGGTCTTCGGCGGCTCGGTTCCGCCGCGTCCGCAACCGACCGCGAGCACCACGCTGAATGCGAGCGCCAACAGGCGGTGAAGCGATCGACAGGCCACAGCGACAGAGCCTAGTGGCGACCTGATGCCGCCCCACTTCCCATCGGTGGCCCGCGTCACATACACTCCGGATTTGACACCCGTCAAGTTCCGCCGCAGCCCGGCAGTGAGGAGCCCGAATGAGCACGCCGACGATGGATGACGCCGCGAAGGTATTGGCCGATCCGAAGGGCTATGCCGACGACGCGCGACTGCACGCGGCGCTGACCCATCTGCGGGCGAACAACCCGGTCGCCTGGGTGGACAACCCGCCGTACCGGCCGTTCTGGGCGATCACCAAGCACGCCGACATCATGGCCATCGAGCGCAACAACGAGCTTTGGCTGTCCGAACCGCGCCCGCTGCTCGCGCGGGCGGAGGCCGACGACGTGCTCAAGGCGCAGCAGGAGGCCGGCATGGGCATCCGCACGCTGATCCACATGGACGATCCTCACCACCGCAAGGTGCGTGCCATCGGCGCCGACTGGTTCCGGCCCAAGGCGATGCGTGATCTGAAGGTCAGGGTGGACGAACTGGCCAAACGCTATGTCGACACCATGCGCGACATCGGGCCCGAGTGCGACTTCGTTGAGGCAATTGCGGTCAATTTCCCTCTCTACGTGATCCTTTCACTGCTTGGCCTGCCCGAGGACGACTTTCCTCGCATGATGAAACTGACGCAGGAGATGTTCGGCGGTGACGACGAGGAACATCAGCGCGGCGGTTCGACCGAGGACCTGCTGGCGGTGCTGGCCGACTTCTTCAACTACTTCTCGGCGTTGACGGCCTCGCGCCGGGCCACTCCCACCGAGGATCTGGCGTCCGCGATCGCCAACGGTCGCATCGACGGCGAGTACATGTCCGACATGGACACGCTGTCCTACTACGTGATCGTCGCGAGCGCCGGGCACGACACCACCAAGGACGCGATTTCCGGGGGGCTGCTTGCGCTGATCGAGAACCCCGGCGAACTCGACCGGTTGCGCCAGAACATGGACCTGATGCCGACGGCGGTCGAGGAGATGATCCGCTGGGCCACCCCGGTCAAGGAGTTCATGCGGACCGCGGCCGAGGACACCGAAGTGCGCGGCGTGAAGATCGCCAAGGGCGAATCCGTCTATCTCGCTTACGTTTCCGGTAATCGTGACGAGGAGGTGTTCGTCGATCCGTTCCGGTTCGACGTCGGCCGCGACCCGAACCGGCACGTCGCGTTCGGGTACGGGGTGCACTTCTGCCTCGGCGCGGCGTTGGCACGGATGGAGATGAACAGCCTGTTCACCGAGTTGATCCCGCGGCTGGAGTCCATCGAATTGGCAGGCACGCCAGAGCTTTCCGCAACGACGTTCGTCGGCGGGCTCAAGCACCTGCCGATTCGCTACTCGCTCAAGTGATTCTTGGCGTGGGTGGCTAAAAACCCGTCGACGGCAGCCTCAGCGCAGCTGCGGTAGTCGAAGTCGGCGAACGTGGAGAGCCGGCCGAGGATCAGCGGACCGATCAACAGGGCGATCGACTGAATGAGGTCCACCTCGTCGAGTTCAGCGGCGGCCTGCGGTGTCTCGAACAGCGCCTGGAACGGCGCCGAGTACAGCTGGATGATCCGCGACCGCAGGGTGCCGACGGCGTCCGAATCGTGTTGTCCCACATCGGTCGAGACGGCGTCCGGCCCTGATGCGAGCCAGGTCATCGCCGTGAGCATCGCGGGCACCTCGGCGATGGATTCCGCCCACCCCACCACCACCGCGATCAACTGATCGCGCAGGCTTCCCTCCGCCGGCGGCATCGGTGCGGGCGGCAGCAGACTCGCGAACGCCGCAGCCAGAAGGTCGTTGGCGCTGCCGAAGTGGCGATACAGGGTCGCTCTCGCTACGTTGGCACTACGGGTGACGGCCTCGATCGTGACCGCGCTCGGCCCGCCCGATCGCAGCAGCGTCGTTGCGGCGTCCAGTAACCGGGCCCGCGACCTGGCAGGCCGTGGATCGCTACTTGTGGCCGTCATCTCGTTTACATCACCTCCGACGGGGAAAACAAGACTATCGGTCTCGGACCGATACTGTTAGTCTCAAAAATATTCCACCCAAAGGAGACGACCCGATGGTCGACACCCTCGCGCGATCCGACCAGGATATCGACGGCCACGTCGGCTCTCTGTCGAACCGCGCGCGCACCTGGTTGCTGACCGTCGCCGCGGTCGACGTCCTGTTGGTCATCGCGTCGATGGTCGCGCTCAATGCGGCGCTGCCGGACATCGCGGTGCAGACCTCGGCGACCCAGACCCAGCTGACGTGGATCGTCGACGGCTACACGTTGGTGCTTGCCTGCCTGCTGCTGCCTGCGGGTGCGCTCGGCGACCGGTACGGCAGGCGTGGGGCGCTGCTGCTGGGCCTTGCGGTCTTCGCCGTCGCCTCGCTGGCGCCGACGGTGTTCAACAGTCCCGTTCAGATCATCATCGCCCGCGCGGTCGCGGGTCTCGGCGCGGCGTTCATCATGCCCGCGACGCTGTCGCTGCTGACCGCCGCGTTCCCGAAGAGCGAGCGCAACAAGGCCGTCGGTATCTGGGCGGGCGTCGCGAGTTCGGGCGCCGTCTTCGGTTTCATGGGCACCGGCCTACTGCTGAAGTTCTTCTCATGGGAGTCCATCTTCTACGGGTTCGCCGCGGCCAGCATTGCCCTGTTCATCTGCACGTGCACGATCACCTCGTCGAAGGACGAAACCGCGACACCGCTTGATTGGGTGGGCGCCGTGCTGATCGGCGGTGCTGTCGCGGTATTCGTCTTCGGGGTCGTGGAAGCGCCGGCACGCGGGTGGACGCATCCGATGGTGTGGGGCTGCATGGTCGCGGGCGTGGTGCTGGCCGCGGTGTTCGCGGTGGTCGAACTGCGCCGCCGACATCCACTGCTCGATGTTCGGCTGTTCCGCAGGCCCGACTTCGCCGTCGGGTCGATCGGCATCACGTTCCTCTTCTTCGCGAACTTCGGATTCTTCTTCGTGGAAATGCAATTCATGCAGTTGATCCTCGGCTACAGCGCGTTGCAGACGGCGTTCGCGCTGACACCGCTGGCGGTGCCGATCATGGTGCTCGGTGCGACGCTGCATCTGTACCTGCCGAAGATCGGCCTGCGGGTGACCGTGGCATCGGGCCTCTTCCTGATCGGAGTCGGCCTGTTCGCGATGCGGTTTCTCGATGCCGGGTCGAGTTACCTCGACCTCGTCTGGTCTCTGCTGATCACCAGCACCGGAATCGGATTATGCGTCGCGCCAACGACTTCCGCGATCATGAACGCGGTTCCCGACGAGAAGCAGGGTGTCGCCTCCGCAGTCAACGACACCACCAGGGAGGTCGGCGCCGCCGTGGGAATCGCGGTCGCCGGTTCGGTGCTGGCGGCGCAGTATCACAACATCCTCGCTCCGGCGCTCGCCGGATTCCCCGAACAGGTGCGCCAGCACGCGCTCGATTCGCTGGCCAACGCGCTGGCCGTCGCCGACCAAATGGGCCCGCAGGGAACGCGACTCGCAGAACTTGCCGAGAACGCGTTCATCCAGTCGATGGACCTCTCGCTGCTGGTGATGTCGGCCAGTCTGATGGTGGCGGCCGCGTTCGTCGCGGTGTGGTCGCCTGGCCGCGACGGCCAGCAGTTCGACTTCATCCGGCGGGTCAGGCGATGAACTCGGCAGCCCGATGACCCATCATGACGATCGTCGCGTGCGGGCCGCGGCTGGTGATCGCGGGAAGCACCGATCCGTCGACCACCCATAGGTTGTCCACGCCGTGCACACGGCATTGCGGGTCGACGACGGAATCACCGCCGACGCCCATCGGTGCGGTCCGCGCCAGATGTTGCGATGTGGACCAGGAAAATCGGGCGACTTCCGCTGTGGCACCGGCTAATTCGCGCGCCAATTCCGCGCCGGCTGCCAGCTTGGCGACATCGGCCGGTTCGCTGTCGTAGCGGTGTTCGATGGCCGGCGGGACGGCAGGGTCCGCCGAGGCCAGTGCGATGCGGCCGCGAGACTGTGGCTGCATCAATGCGACGCCGATGTGCGGCCGGTCGGCGGGGTCGTCACGGCGGCCGCTGATCATCGCGTGGAATCCCGCGGTATAGGGCCGGATCTCGAGGCCGTCGGTGGTCAGCACGGCCTCCAGCGGAGGCAGATCGTGAGTTGCCGACCAGTCCACGGGTAGCACCAGTTCGGGATGGTCGACACAGGCCGTGCCGACGGGCAGATCGGCCATCACCGAAATCCCCACGGCCTCCAACGACTGTGCCGGACCGATACCGGACACCATCAGTAGCTGTGCCGACCCGATTGCGCCTGCAGACAACACAATTCGATCAGCAGCCAGCTCGAACTCGCCGTCCGGCCCGACACAGTCCACGCCGACAGCGCGGCCCCTGCTCATCCGCACCCGCGTGGCATGTGTGCCGGTCAGCAGCGTGAGGTTGGTGCGCCCCATCGCGGGATTCAAGTATGCGCCGCCGGGCCCGACCCGCGTCCCGCCGTTGATGTTCAGGGGCACCGCACCGACGCCGGTCGGCAACGAATCGCCGGCTGTGGCGCCGTTCAAGTCGGTGAGCCACCGATACCCGGCATTGCCCGCGGCTCGCACGAAAGCGGCTGTGCAGCCGTCGAATTCCGGCATCCGCCGAACAAATATCGGACCGTCCGAACCGTGCAACGCGGTGTCGAAGTCCAGATCAGTCTCGATGGCCCGAAAGTGCGGCAGCACGTCGGCCCAGGCCCACCCGGGCAGGCCCCAGCCGTCGAAGTCCGAAGGCAACCCCCGGCAGAAGTAGCCGCCGTTCACCGCCCCCGATCCGCCGACCACCGCGCCGCGCATGATCTGGGCGTGGCGTTTCGGCGCCTCCGTCAGGGTGGTCGGATACCGGCGCACCACCGAACTCGCGGTGCCGATCGGCAGACGCAGGCCGTCACTGATCTGCGCCAGCACCTGCGGATCCGACGGCGGCGGGCCGGCCTCGACAACGGTCACCTGGCATCGCTCATCGGCGGAAAGGCGTTCGGCGAGAACAGATCCAGCACTGCCGGCACCGACGATCAGGACGTCAATCTGCAATGTCGCGTCAGGTCCGGATCTGGGGCTTGAGCGCACCGAGGTGGCGTTCGCGCACCACGCCAGTCCACAGTCCAACGCCGTAGGCGATGTCGTCGAGTCGCTTGAGCACCAGATAGGTGAGCAACCCGACCCGTTTGGTGTCGTCGTCGACGTTGCCGTTGCGGGTGATCCAGTCGACGACGCCGTCGATCACCGCCGCCACGAGCACCACCTGCCTGCATCGCCGGGACATCAGTGCGCCGATCAGCGCGACGGGCCAGTAGTGCCGACAGATCGCGGAGGCCAACTGCAGGGCGGCCGACCACAGGCCGTGCGCGGCGACCACGGCGACCTCTTTGGGCTCCGTCTCGACGGTGCTCAGCGAGTTGGCGATGCGACGGCCGGTGATGGCCGCGACGATCATCGACGCCAGGTAGCCGATGCCTGAGCCCATCGCGAGCAGTATCCATACCACCAGCGTCCATCCGGAGATCACCAGCGGCGCGGTCTTGCCGGGGTGCCGGATCGACAGCGGCGCGGCCGACTCACCGTAAAAAGCCTTGCGCACAAACCAATCTCGCACCTGCGTGCGGTGATCATGGGCTACTAAAGCGATCGGTTCGTACCGCAACCGCGCGCCTGCTTCGATGAAGCGCCAGCACAGGTCGACGTCTTCTCCGGACTTGAGCGTCTCGTCGAAGCCGCCCAACTCCTTCAGCACCGAGCGCCGGCAGATGATGGCGGCACTTGGCACGTAGGAGACGGTCCCGTAGGGCACCACCGGCGCTTCACGCAATCCCAGGTCCAGGGACGAGCGCACCGCCTCGTAACGCGCCACCGGGTTGTCGGCCTGCCGCAGACCCACGATCCGCGGTGCGACAAGCGCGACGGCGGGGTCGCAGAAATGCCCCAGCAGCGCTTCTAGCCACCCGCGCCGCGGTACCACGTCAGAGTCCAGGAACGCGACGAAGTCCGTGCTGCAGGCCGTCAGGCCGGTGTTACGCGCCGCTGCAGGGCCCTTGCTGCGGGCGTGCCGCAGCACCTGGATGTCACAGTGCATGTCGGCGAAGTCGCTGTGCTGCACCGGCGTGGCCGAGCCGTCGTCCACGACCACCACACGCATGCCACGCAGTGTGCCGACCAGTCGCAACAAGCCGGTTATGTTGTCCCGCACGGGGATAACCACGGTGACATCACGGTGCGACGGACCGCTTGCCGGGCGGGGATGGGCGACGGTGGCGTCGAGCAGAGTGCGCGCGAGTTGCGCGCTGACCGCGTCGTGGACCTCCAGCCTGCCGCCGTTGAGCATAGTCTGGGCGGCCGGTGCGAGCCGCAGCAGCCGGGTCGGCGAGCCGCCGAGGAGGGCAGAGCCCTCACCGAGCACCTTCACCCGGCGGTCGACCTGGACGGCGAAGCCGTCGGGCAGACGCGGTCCTGTCATGTCAACATCCCGTCGCGGTCCGGCGCCCACCGGATGATGCGTTGCAGACACGCGTCCACCATCTCGGCGAGGATCCGTTCACCTTCCTCGGCCGTGGCCGTCATCGGGTCACCGAGGACGCCCAGTTCGCTGACGGCCGCGACACCGCCGTCGCGCAGCTGCGGCATCAACTGCGACAACGGCTCCCGGTTGCCGGCCAACCGCTCTTCGATGCGCACATCTGCCGGCGAAATATGTAGCAATACAGACGTTTCGGTGTGGCCCGCGTGTGCATCGGCGTTCTTCGCGGTGCACGAACACCAGCCCGCGTCGCGACCCTCGTAGCGAAGCAACGCCACCGCGGCCGCGAGCGCCTCGACGTTGCCGCCATGGCCGTTGACGAAGACCAGGCGCGACGCCCATCGCGACGCGGACCGGCCGAACTCGACGAGCAGCAGCCGCAGCGCCGACGTGCCGATGGACACCGTTCCGGGGAAGCCTTCGTGCTCACCACTGGCCCCGTACCCGATCGCGGGCGCCAGCGCCCAGTTGGATTCATCCGATCTCGACAGTCGGTCGGCAACCGAGCGGGCAACGACGGCGGCGATGCGCGTGTCGGTGTCCAGCGGAAGGTGAGGTCCGTGCTGTTCCACCGAACCCACCGGGATGATCAACGCGGGCGACGTGCCCTGAAGCTGCCTCGACGCGGAGTTCGCGAGCTCGGTGAGGAAAGCCACCCGCCGATGGTAGGCCGAATTCACCTGGCGTGCGCCAATTGTTGGCGCATGCGCAGCAATTGATTTCCGCGATTTTTTCCTAGCCGGCGGGGGCTCAGCCACGCCAGCCCCCTGCGCCACGCCTGTACCAGGGCATTCGGCCCTGACCCGGTTCGCCCGTCAGGAGTCGGACGCCGGGCGGACGCCGAGCGCTCGGGTGAACCCCGGCGGCACCAGCACGTCGTCGGCAACAAGATCGTGGACCGACGCGCGCCCCAGCCCCCTCAACGCCGAATCGATGCCGCCGCGAAGGATGTCGAGCACGTTCTCGACCCCGGCTTGACCGTTGGCGGCCAGCCCCCAGAGATAGGCGCGACCGATCATGACGGCCCGCGCACCGAGCGCCAACGCCTTGACCACATCGCTGCCGCGGCGCACGCCCCCGTCCAGCAGCACCTCGACGTCCCCGCCGACCGCTTCGGCGATCGCGGGCAGCGCCCTTATTGACGCGGGCGTGCCGTCCAGGTTGTTACCGCCGTGATTGGACACCGAGATAGCCGAAACACCGGCATCCACAGCACGTTTGGCGTCGTCGACCCGCATCACGCCCTTGAGCATGAAAGGACCGCCCCACAGGTCACGCAGCCACGCGATGTCCTCCCAGGTGGGTGGGGGCGTGCCCATCCACTCGCCGTAGGCCTGGAAGAACGGCGGCCCGCTCTCGCCACGCGCTGCCTGATTGGGCACACAGAGGTCCGGCGGCCGGATGTTCTTGGCCCATTGCATCGAGTAGCGGGGCCTGCTGACCAGTTCGGGCAGCATCGACACGACGGTGCGCAGGCTCATCTTCTCGGGGATCTTGGGGCTGCCCCAGTCGCGACCGTGCGAGAAGCTCCAGTCCGTGGTGACGATCAGACCGACGGCGCCCGCCTCCCGCGCGCGTTGCACCCGCGCGGCGATCGCGTCGCGACCACCCAGCCAGTACACCTGGAAGAACAGCTTCGGGTTTGCGGCGATGACCTCTTCGATGGGCTTGCTGGCGAACGACGACAACCCCATCGCGGTGCCCCTGGCCGCTGCCGCCCTCGCGACGGCGACCTCACCATCGGGGTGGACGGTCTGCACCCCCGTCGGCGAAATCACCACCGGCATCGAAATCTCTTGCCCCATCACCGTTGTCGCCATATCGCGCTTCTCGAGCGCGCCGATGACATGCGGGGCGAAGCCGAGTTCGCCGAACGCGTCGACGTTGCCGTTGACGGTCAAGCCCTTTTCACTGCCTGCGACCAACGCCCCGTAGACGGATTTGGGGAGGCGCTTGCGCGCGCGCTCCTGCGCGATGGCGACGGTTTCGAACCATGTGTCGCGAGCCATGACTTACACCGGACTTTCATTGCACGGCCGGGCGGGCGGCTTGGTCAACAGTTTGAGCATCACAGGCTGGCTGCGTGAGTGGTCGACGCTTGACTTCGGCTTGACCCTGTCCTGGGCCAATGCGGGTGCGCCGTACCCCTGCACGCATTCAGGATCCGGCCCGTCCAGCGGCAGACCGGTGAAGAACTTGGCGGCCATGCAGCCACCTCGGCAGCTGTCATAGTGTCCGCAGCTGCTGCAGGCACCTGCCGACTGCGGCTCGCGCAGCTCACGGAACAGCGGCGCGTTCTGCCAGACGTTGCGAAAACCACCGTCCGACAGGATGTTTCCGGCCAGGAAGCGATCGTGGATGGCGAACGGACACGCGTACACGTCACCGACCGGGTCGATCAGGCAGACCACGCGCCCCGCGCCGCACAGGTTCAGTCCGGCGAGCGCGCCCGGCTCGCCAAGGCCTGACAGGTGGAAGAACGAGTCGCCGGTGAGCACCCGCTCGCCCTTGGCGACCAGCCAGTCGTAGAGCCGCACCTGCTGCTCGGCGGTCGGATGCAGTTCATCCCACACGTCGGCGCCACGACCCGACGGCCGCAATCGGGTGATGCGCAGCGTCGCGCCGTAACGCGCTGCAAGAGCTGCGAATTCGTCCAACTGGTCGACGTTGTGCCGGGTCACGACGACCGAGATCTTCGCGTCTTTGAAGCCGGCATCGGCGAGGTTCTCCAACGCCCGCGTTGCCATTGCGAACGACCCATGGCCGCGCACGGCATCGTTGACCTCAGCGGTCGCCCCGTCCAGCGAGATCTGCACGTCGACGTAATCGCTTGCGGCAAGCCGCTTTGCGATCTCCGGAGTGATCCGGACGCCGTTGGTGGAGAACTTCACGCCCACGTGATGCGCGGTGGCGTAGTCCACGAGCTCCCAGAAGTCGGACCGCACAGTCGGTTCGCCGCCACCGATGTTGACGTAGAACACCTGCATGCGCTCGAGCTCGTCGATGATGTCCTTGCACTGCCGGGTGGTCAGCTCACGCGGGTCGCGCTTGCCTGACGACGACAGGCAGTGCACACACGCCAGATTGCAGGCGTACGTGAGCTCCCACGTCAAACAGATCGGCGCGTCGAGGCCACGCTCGAACTGCTCGACCAGCCGGGGTACGGGTGCGATTGTCATGCTTCTCCCGATACGAGCATCTTGGACTCGGCCAGCACGCCGAGTGCGTGGAGATACGGCGCCTGCCGCGCGTCGTCGATTCCGGCGGCCCGGCACGCCGCCCGAGCGTCGGGGTGGTCGTCAAGCGACTTGACCACCTCGACGATCGTGCGGTTCTTCAGGAACGAGAGCTTGCGCGTCCCGAAGTGGTACAGGAGTGCGCCGAACGGCTCGGGTCGCACCGCCACCTGGTGGTGCAACCGCCAGCTCAGGTCCGGATCGAACCCCGCGACAGGCGTCGCCACGGTCAGTAGACCCCGCACATCCCGTCGATCGACACCTCTTCGACCAGGGTCTCGGTGACGAGCTCTTCGGTTTCAACCTGCTGATTCGGTTCCATCAAGTGCGCCTTTCCAGTCACAGTGTCTCGACAATTGTGAGCGAGATCGCAAGAATATGGCATCGAGTGCCGAAATGGAAGGGTGGGGTGGTGGCGAGGCAGGAATCCCGACACCGGGTGGGCCGGCGGCGCTCGACGACGCCCGACCACATCTCCAACGTGGCCATCGATCTGTTCGCGGACCGAGGCTTCGACGAGGTCAGCGTCGACGATGTCGCCGAGGCCTCCGGAATCGCCCGCCGCACCTTGTTTCGCTACTACCCGTCGAAGAACGCATTGCCGTGGGGCGACTTCGACGCGCATCTGGCTCACATGCGCGACCTGCTCGACCACCTGGACCCCGATGTGCCGATCGACGAGGCGCTACGCACAGCACTGTTGGCGTTCAACAGCTTTGACGAGCAGGAGACGGCCCGGCATCGGCAGCGGATGCGCGTGATCCTGCAAACTGCCGCGCTGCAGGCCTATTCGATGACGATGTACGCCGGCTGGCGGGCGGTCGTCGCCGCGTTCGTCGCAAAGCGGTTGGGCACCAGGGCCGAAGACCTGGTCCCCCAGACGGTGGCGTGGACGATGCTCGGCGTGGCGCTGTCGGCGTACGAACACTGGCTGGCCGACGAGTCCGTCTCGCTGGCAGAGGCACTGGGGCAGGCGTTCGACACCGTCAGCGACGGGCTCTCGGCCCTGGAGGCAGGGATCCGCCGAAGAAATTCTTGAGTCAGGCGTCGGAGTTCACGCCCGTGCGACGACGATAAGGGTGTGAGCGCCGAACCGGATGGCAACGACGCTCCGCGGACCCTGCTGGCGCTGTACGACGATGCACTGCCGGTCGTGTACGGCTACTTCGTCAGACGCTGCGGCGACCGCGGGACGGCCGAGGACCTGACGTCGGAGACCTTTCTGGCGGCCATGGACGCCGCCCGCAAGGACACTCCGCCGCCGATCAGCCTGCCGTGGCTGCTCGGCGTGGCGCGGCACAAGCTCGCCGACCATTACCGGCGTCGACACGACCGGTTCAGCATCCCGGTGGCCGAGCTGCCCGAACCGGTCCCCACCGACGACTGGGACGCCGCGCTGGACCGCATCGTCGCCGAGAGCGTCCTGGCCAGGCTAACCGAGCAGCACCGCACGGTGCTGGCACTGCGCTACATGGACGACTGCTCGGTGCCCGAATGCGCCGAGTTGATCGGTCGCACCGTGCATGCCACCGAGGCGCTGCTGGTGCGGGCCAGGCGCGCGTTCAGATCGCACTATCCGGAGCCGGAAGGAGGGCAGCCATGAACAACAGCCGCGATCCGCTGACCGTGCTGCATGGCGACGAGACTCCGGTCCAGCCCGACGCGGCGTTCGCGGCCCGACTGCGGGCACGCCTGGAAGACGCGGTGACTTTGTTTGAGGCACAACCCAATCGAACGCAAGGAGTCGTCATGAGTGGCACCGATACCGCCATCGCCGAACTCAACCCGCCCGCCGCCACGCCGGCCGCCCCGCGCCCCGCTGCATTGCCGTACCTGTCGGTCGGCAATGCGCGGGAGGCCATCGCCTGGTACGCCGATGTCTTCGGCGCAGCTGTTCTCGGCAAGCCGTTCGAGATGGACGACGGCCGCATCGGACATGCCGAGCTTGCGATCGGCGACGGCGTGCTCTACCTCGCCGACGAGTATCCCGAGTTGGGTTTGAAAGCGCCTGCCCCACAGGCGACCTCAGTGAGCCTGATGCTGCACGTCGTCGATACCGACGCGACGCTGCAACGTGCCCGCGAGCATGGCGCGCAGGTACAACGGGAACCCTACGAGAACCACGGCGCGCGCAACGCGACGATCGTCGACCCGTTCGGGCATCGCTGGATGCTCAGTGGGCCAATCACCGGCGCGCCGCTGCAGATTCAGCACGGCGACGTCGGCTATGTCTCGGTGTGGACGCCGGATGCCGATCGGGCCGCAGCGTTCTACGGCCACGTGCTGGGCTGGACCTACGACCCCGCCACCCATCAGGTCACGAATACCACACAACGCATCGGGATCTTCTCCGTCGACGTTCCGCCGACCCTGTTCTGCGCGTATGCGGTGGGTGACCTCGCCGGCGCACGGCA